>CAZASB010000498.1:0-2512 GCA_964487655.1 uncultured Planctomycetaceae bacterium | reverse complement strand
CGACCGGGGTGTACTCGCAAACAAACCACAGCAGGTTTAGGCTGATCTTTACCAGCGAGCGTAGAACAGCAACGGCATCGTAATGCAAGTGAAACGAGGGCATCGCCGAACCGAGCCGAGTGTCGTAACCTCGGAATCGCTTGGTAGAGTCCCATTTGTCAAGAGCATGGAGGGCATGCTGTTTATCCCTGCTTGTCCTGTAACGGCACTGGAAGTGCATCTGATTATCAAAGGCGACGATCGGCCGGTTCGCGAAAACCCGCGGAGGGTACCGATACATCGCAGGAATCTTCTCGGGCACACGCTCAAAGATAACGCGCGGCCGTTTTAGTTCCCGTTTCACGGTCTGAAATGCTGCAAGCAGGTTCCTGATGAACACATCCTGGAAGTTCTCAGCCCCAATCGCCTGTACTTGTTCAAGGTCCCCACGAATCTGAGGCCCCGCATCATCGAAAATGATTTGCGGCCAGATGGTCATGCTTTGTGTTGACTCGTCGGCTCGGGCCTCAAGAAGCAGGTGTCGCTCCGAGTGGTCCACATCCCAGGTGTACCCTGTCTTCTTCAATAGCTCGGCCGCCGCAACTAGGGAAAGTGGCGACCTTTCTGCGAGTTCCTTGTCCAGATCGGATAGTGCCTCATTGTTACAGGTCGAACATACACACCTGATTCGCCGTGTAGCTCCAAGTGCTTCCGGGACTATGTGTTCCCTTGTCAATCCGCCGGCTTTGCCGCAATAGAGGCAGACACACGAACGTTTCATGCTGGGCTCCTCTTCAGTTGCATTTCCGTGTTCTTCGGGGGAACAGAACCGGATACTTCAGGCACGCCGCCGACGGCCAAGCCGAGGAGGGTTCCGCGTTGGCGGTCGATTCGGGTCATGCTGCTCACTTTGGGTACAAGTCGTGGGTTCAGGGCTACTTCATAGACTTCGTTGGCGGATAGCACATCGGTCCCCAATCCTCATTCTCGCCATGGTCGATCCACACCATCAACAGTGACGGAAGCAGCCGTTGCATCATCATTACACAGCGTCGCAACGACGTCCGGTTCAGCTTGCCGCCGTAGGTTGCCGCGCCATGCACGAGCTGGCATCGCATGAGGTAGACCCGCTCCAGAACTTCGTCGAGCACCTTGGCCCAACGCTGCTCGATGTACCATGTGTGGGCATTGTGGGCAGCCTTCCGCGACTGCCCCGCCCGCTTGGCCGAGGGCTCCTGCCAGAAGAAGCCGCTCAAATACTCGTCGCTCAGCAGGGACATGACCAGCCGTTTGTGCTCCCGCAGCGCCTGTGCGACATAGCCATCGCGATCCAAGGCAAGAATTCGGTCCACAAAAGCCCGCCAACTCTCCCGGTCCTGCCTCGGTTCTCGCTTCTGGGCGTCCCACTGGCCATAGAGGGCATTGAACGCGATCCAAAGGCTCACCAGCGCCAGGTCGTGTTCCTCGCCGTCGGGCATCTGCTCGACGCGGGCCATCCAGCTACACGCCCGATGGAAGCGGATGGACGTTGCCTGCTCGCCTTTCGTAGCCGCAAGTCGCTCCTTATGCGGCTTCCATCGGCGGCGAAGTGCGTGGACGGTAGGGATGGTAGAGCTATTGCTGTTCATGGCGCGTCGATACGTTCGGATTCATCGGTGCAGGCTTGCCACTCACGACTCCACCACCCCCGAGCAACCACAGCCCGGACAGGTGAATAGGTAGCATCCGTGCTCGTCGCTCCATACGACGTGCTCCTCACCAAACTCTCTTTCGCAATTTCCACACTGATATTCAGCGGCGGGCTCCAGGAACTCGTCCCAGATGAAAGCACCGAGCGGATCAAAGGGGTCGATAAAGCTCAAGGTGTCACTCCCGTCTCACGGCAATTTATGGGCTTCCGTCTCGTTCGCAAACACCGCTTCCGCCTCTTCCAGCGTGGCGGCTTCCATGCGGTTGCCGAGGAGGGTGTTGAGGCTGGCGAGGGCTTGCTCGCGGGTTTGGCCAGTGTTGTGGAGGTGCCGTTGCCAGAAAGTGTCCCACCAGTCGGGCGGCTGAAGGTGATTGCCGGTGTGTTCGGTGGGGCGGCCGGTCGGGCCGTCGACAATTAGGCTGCCAACGTAGTCGGCCTGTTTGTAGATCTTTCCAATTTGCTCGGAGATGTCGGCCATGTCGGACTCCGAAACAACGCCGTTGCTCGTGGCCTTGTAGAACTGCACGGTCACCCGAACGGGATAACGGTCGTCGCGCTCAATCGTAAGGCCGCCGATCTCGGTGAACGGGCCCTCGACTTCGCCGTGACCGATGACCGCCTCCTCCACGTCGGAAAAACTTCCCAACTCAAGCCTGCAACACCTGACTCCATTGCGCAGAAGGTGGTGGTTGGGCCTCTTCTTCTGTTTCAGCGGCACCTGAATGAGCAGTACCATGTTGAGGCCCTCGCGGTCGGCTGCCGGCGGTTCGGTCGCGCCGGTTGGGGCACCGGCGTCGGTTGCGGCGGCCGTGTCGGCCAGGAAGTCGCTCTTGCGCTGCCCGG
>CAZASB010000497.1:0-2529 GCA_964487655.1 uncultured Planctomycetaceae bacterium | reverse complement strand
TGGAAAAGAGTGCCCGAAGAGGTGTCGGCAGAGGCCGAAAATGGGCCCCGCCGAAAGTTTTTTTTCGTGCCGCAACTCCTTATGCAAAAAAGGGTTGCGTTACCCCCCCTGAAGCGCGCGATTAGAATTGTAGTTGTGCTGGCTATCGTTGCCAACACGGCGATTTGGTCAGCCGTGCAAAAACTGCGAATTGTGGCCGCGTTGAGTATATCGTGGCAAAACACTACGACGGGCGAACCGTCGCAACGCGGTGCGAACGATTACTCGTTCCGTTTCCACCAGGCGCGGAACGATGGCCCGGGAACCTTGGGCAATGCGCGGGCGCGGGTCCAGGCGCCAAGCTTGCCAGGATGCCATGGTAGGAAGGGGGCCAGACGCACGCCCAGCCGAACGGCCGTCATGGCAAGTCGATAACGCAGCGGGCCACGCATGGCCCATGCCCACATGACCCAGGTAAGCCGCTCGGTCCACGATCGCATGGGCGAAGGCTCGTTGACCGCCCGATGCCGCAGGTGGACCAACTGGTGGGGGATATCGATTCGCACGGGACACACCTCGCCGCACGCCCCGCAAAGCGACGACGCGAACGGTAGCACGCCGGCCTTCTCCAGGCCCAACAGGTGCGGCACGAGCACCGCGCCGATGGGCCCGGGGTATACCCAGCCATAGGCCCAGCCGCCGGTGCGGCGGTAGACGGGGCAAGCGTTCAGGCACGCGCCGCATCGAATGCAGTATAACGTCATCCAGGCGGCCGAGTCCTTCAATACCTGGCTTCGGCCGTTGTCGATGATAATCAGGTACAGCTTGCGGCCCGGCGTGGCCCCTTGAATGAAATGCGTATACGTGGTCATCTTCTGGCCCGTGCCGCTACGGCCCAGAAGGTTCAGGAACACGGGCAAGTACTCAGCGCTGGGCAGCAGCTTCTCGATGCCCATCAGCGCCACGTGAATCGGCGGCGTGGAGCAGCTCAGGCCGCTATTGCCCTCGTTCTCCACAATGACCAGCGTGCCCGTATCGGCTAGACCAAAATTGACGCCCGACATGCCCATGTCGGCCTTCAAATACTCATTTCGCAGGCGGCGACGCGCAATGCTTGTCAGGTGCTGATGCTCGGCGCTGAATGGCTCATCGAGCTTCTCAGCGAACACTCGGCCCACGTCTTCGGCCGAAAGGTGCAAAGCAGGCGTGACGATGTGCGTGGGCCGCTGGCCGGCAAGTTGAACGATGTACTCGCCCAGGTCGGTCTCGACCGCGTGGATCCCCCGCGACTCGAAGTGATGGTTCAGCTCCATCTCCTCGCTGACCATCGACTTGCCCTTCACGACGTTCTTCACGCCGTGCTCTCGAGCGATATTGATGACGTGCCGGTTGGCCTCCTCGGCATTGGCGGCCCAAAGCACCTCGACGCCGCGAGCGGTGAGGTTCCGCTCGAACTCGACCAGAAGCTTGTCGAGGTTCCGGATGGTGTAGCCCTTGATCGCGTTGGCCTCGCGGCGCCATTGCTGAAACTGGGGTACCTCGGCCGTCACGGCCCGGTTGTGCTTGCTCGAACGCTCGGTCGACTCGCCCAGCGACTTCGAGCCCTTCGGCTCGTAGAGCCCCTTGTTGAGTGATTTCAGAAACGGCGCGCCGTGGAAGACTTGTTCGTCAGGCATGATGGTTCAGTAGTTCGGCGATATGCATGGTTCGTATGTGCTTCATGGCCGGGTTGCGCTCCATAATGCCGCCGAAGTGCATCAGGCAGCTCACGTCGGGCGAGGTAACGACTTCGGCCCCGGTTCCGAGCACGTTCTCCGCCTTCGTCTGCCCCATGGCAATCGACGTGCCAGGCATCTTCACGCTGAACGTGCCGCCAAACCCGCAACACTCCTCTATATTTGGAAGTTCTATGTACTCCAAGTCGCGCACGTTCTGAAGCAACCGCAGCGGCGCGTCCACCAGCCCCAACTCGCGGCGACCGTGGCAGCCGATGTGCAGCGTTACCTTGTGCGGGAAGCGAGCGCCCACGTCGGTCACGCCTAGAACATCGACCAGGAACTCGGTCAGCTCGAATACGCGCCGACCCACGGCAACCACATGCTCGTCGGCATCCACATGCCCGAAGAACACGCGGCACATGGCCGCGCACGAGCCCGACGGCGAGACGATCCAGCGATACTTGGCGAATGTGCGAACGAAATGGCGGATTACCCCCCGCGACTCGTCCCAATAGCCCGAGTTGAACGCAGGCTGTCCGCAGCAAGTCTGCTCCTCGGGGAACACGACCGAGCACCCCTGCCGCCGCAGCAGTTCGGCCGTCGCTTGCCCAATGCTCGGATAGAACTGGTCAATGTAACAGGGGATGAACAAGGCGACCGGTTCGCCCGGCTGGTACGGTGGCGTATCTTGGCGGGGGGCCTTCTCTCCGGGTGTACTCATTCGCAAGCCTTCAAAACGAGGTAACCGTTCACGGAGCGGCGCAGGCAGTTTTCGCTGCTAAATGCGAAGGGGACAGTCCCATTTTCGCGGCGGAAACGGTGGATCATTGGG
>CAZASB010000496.1:0-2539 GCA_964487655.1 uncultured Planctomycetaceae bacterium | reverse complement strand
ACGCATCTTCGACAACATCGACCTTCCGCTGCTGGGTGCCCTGAAGGACACGCTCCAGGTGTCCCAGCGATCCGACTTCTGTGTGGGCTACTTCAATCTGCGCGGCTGGCGGGCGGTCGACCGCTTGGTCGATCGATGGCCGGGCGGCGAGGGGAACTGCTGCCGGCTGCTGGTGGGCATGCAACGTTCGCCCGACGAGGAGCTGCGCGTCGCGCTGCGGCTCACCGAAGCCGGCGGGCAGATCGACAACCAGACGGCGCTGCGGATCAAGAAGTCGCTGGCCGAGCACTTCCGCAACCAGTTGATGATGGGCTTCCCCACGAACGACGACGAAGCCGGCCTCCGCCGCTTGGCCGCGCAGATCAAAGCCAAGAAACTCGTCGTCAAGCTGTTCATGCGCCATCCGCTCCATGCAAAGCTGTACCTGCTGTTCCGGTCCGACCCGAACAACCCGATAATCGGCTTCCTGGGCAGCAGCAACCTGACCATGTCGGGCCTTGCCTCGCAAGGTGAACTGAATGTCGACGTGCTCGACCACGACGCCACCGAGAAGCTGGCCCGCTGGTTCGAGGACCGTTGGACCGACCGCTGGTGCATCGACATCTCGAAGGAACTGGTCGAGATTATCGAGCAAAGCTGGGCCCGCGAGGAACTGGTGCCGCCCTACTACGTGTACCTCAAGATGGCGCACCACCTTTCGCGCGACGCGCGGGCGGGGCTCACCGAGTTCCAAATTCCTCGCGATTTCCGCGGCAAGCTGTTCCCGTTCCAGGAGGCGGCCGTGAAGATCGCCGCGCACCACCTCATGAAACGCGGCGGCGTGGTCATCGGCGACGTGGTCGGCCTGGGCAAAACGTTCATGGCCACCTGTCTCGCCCGCATCGTCGAGTACGACCACGGGTTGAGCACGCTCATCATCTGCCCGAAAAACCTGGTGGCCATGTGGCAGCATTATGTCGACACCTACGGCATGCAGGCGAAGGTCCTGTCGATCAGCCGGGCGATCAAGGAACTGCCGAATGTCCCGGCCCGGTTCCGCCTGGTGCTGATCGACGAAAGCCACAACCTGCGCAACCGGGAGGGCAAGACGTATCGCGCCATCCACGAGTACGTTGGCCAGAGCGATAGCCGGTGCATCCTGCTCACCGCCACGCCGTACAACAAGACGTACCACGACCTGTCGAACCAACTGCGGCTGTTCGTGCCCGAAGACAAGGACATCGGCATACGCCCGGAGAAACTCCTGCGCGAGTTGGGCGAAGTGGAGTTCATCCGGCGGCACCAGTGCCAAGTGCGAACACTGGCGGCTTTTGAGAAGAGCGAATACGCCGACGACTGGCGCGACCTGATGCGGCTGTACCTCGTGCGGCGCACGCGCAGCTTCATCGAGGCGAACTACGCCGAACTCGACCCCATAACCGGCCGGAAATACCTCACCTTCCCCGACGGCGAGAAGTTCTACTTCCCGCGACGCGACCCGAAGACGGCCAAGTTCACCATTGACGACGACGATCCAAACGACCAGTACGCCCGGCTCTACTCCGACCGGGTTGTGCGCACCGTGGAGCGGCTGGAGCTTCCGCGTTACGGGCTGGGCAACTACCTCGATCTTCACCCCGAGCGTCCCCCCACGCCTGCCGAAACGAGGCAAATCCAGGATCTTTCGCGTGCCGGAAAGCGCCTGATGGGCTTCTGCCGCACGAACCTGTTCAAGCGGTTGGAAAGCTGCGGTCATGCGTTCATCCAATCGATCGAAAGGCACATTCTGCGCAACTACGTGGTGCTGCACGCCATCGAGCACGGCCGCCCGATCCCCATCGGCAGCCAGGATGCCGGAATGCTCGACGCGCGGGTTGACGACGAAGACCGCGACCTGTTCGCCGATGCCGACACCGGCGACGAGGAAACCGCAGCGCCCGAAGCGCCGCCGCCACTACGCACCGAGGCCGCCTTTCGCGACCGGGCGGCGACGGCCTACGCGCTGTATGTCGGCGCCTACAAGCGCCGGTTCAAATGGCTTCCAGCCGGGCTTTTCCTGCCCCCAGCTTGCCGAACACTTGGAGGCCGACTGCAAGGCATTGCTTGGCGTGCTCAAGCGGTGCGGCGAGTGGGACTCGGCCCGCGACGCGAAGCTCGACGCGCTCGAACAACTGCTCGCCCACGCGCATCCAGACGCCAAGGTGCTGGTGTTCAGCCAGTTTGCCGATACGGTGCGCTACCTCGCGGACCAACTCCATACCCGGGGCATCCGGCGTCTGGAAGGCGTCACCGGCGATACGGCCGACCCGACGGCCGTCGCTTGGCGGTTCAGCCCCGTAAGCAACGACATGCGCGAACGCGTACCTCCGGAACGCGAACTGCGGGTGGTCATCGCCACCGACGTGCTGAGCGAGGGCCAGAACCTCCAGGACTGCGCCATCGTGGTCAACTTCGACTTGCCTTGGGCCATTATCCGGCTGATCCAGCGGGCGGGCCGCGTCGACCGCATCGGGCAACACGCCGACACGATCCGCTGCTACTCGTTCCTCCCGGCCGACGG
>CAZASB010000495.1:0-2546 GCA_964487655.1 uncultured Planctomycetaceae bacterium | reverse complement strand
CCACCAAAGAAGCGGCTTGTTTGACCCACCCTACCTATCATGAATAATCTGGGCTAGAAGCATTCGCGGCCGAGCGGCATAAGGCAAGCCCAAACCGGCCCTGGCAGCACCGCACCTGCTACGTTTCGGTCAACCGGGACCGTTCCATGTCTCGCGGCATCTTGTCCACCGAGTGGGACTTTTATTCTCTTCTCCATGCCGCGAACTACCGGCTATGCCGCGAACTACCGGCTGGCAAGGCGGCTCGGCGTCGGATTTGTCCGCTTTTCCGTCGATCCGGCTGGAAATAGCGACCGAATTGTGCGATACTGGGGGAACTTCTGATACCGGTTTTCGAGGCTCTCGCCTCCAGTGGAGCCCCCGCGGACAGGCGGTCGCGACGCGTCCGGCCTGAAAATAAGGTGCGAAGTGATGGACAACGGCGATACGGCGGATACCAAGACTACTTCAAACTCTTCGGGCGGACGAAAGTTCGATCTTTCGACACTGCTGAAGAAGAACCCGCAACGAACGAAAATCGGCGTTGCCGTGGCGGTCCTGCTCGTACTGGTGATCGTTCTGCTGTGGTTCTTCGGCTCGGGGGGCGCCGACAAGAAGAGGGGGCGACAATCCGGCCCTCCGCCGGGTACTGATGGACAGCAAGCGACGATCGCCTCCGATATGATGGACGACGAGCAGGATGCGGACGATCCGGCGATGGAAACGGACGGGGCCCAGCCGACTGCGAAAACACCTGCCGAACCGGAGGCTGCGGAGGGAGAAGCGGAGGCGGTGCCGGAAGTGCCCCCGCTGCCGGAGGATGTTTCGACGTGGGGAGCTGACGATTTTCTTCGGGCACGCCGCGAAGGCGAACCCCGGCTGATCGAAGCCGTTGGACATCTGGGACGCAGTTCTGCCGGGAAAGAAGCCGTCGTGGCGGCGTTGACGGTGATGCTCGAACCGCTTCCTCCGGAGGAACCGGAAACACCGGATGACCAAGAGGCACAGGAGGCGGTAACGCCCGGCGCGCGGCGCGTGCCGGTTCATCATGGGACAAACCGGTCAACCGATGTAGGCAAGCTCGCTGAAGCGGTTGTCGAAGCGCTGGCAATCAACGATACAGAGACGGCTCGCAAGGTGCTTGTTCAGATCATCTCCGGAAAGCGTTCTACCGAGGATGATGAAACCAAGGTTGTGGAGACGGCCCTGAAAGCCCTCGCCGAACGGAACACCTCCGGAAACGAGAACCTCCTGTTCCAAATACTGACCGCCGCCGATCAGTACCGAGAGCCTTCGGGGACCGCTGTCGGAATGCCGCCTTCGCAACCGGGCGCCTCGACGCCGGGCCAACCGCTCTCGGCGGAATGGCTGCGCGGACACGTTCTGTCACTCGTGGAGAAAACGGCCTCGAGCAAGTTTCGTATCAGGCTGGGCGAATTCCTCGTGCAGCCGACCACGCCCCTGGCGTGGCGCGCCGAAATAGGCAAATTTCTGCTCGAGCCCCATGTCGATAATCTCGGTGTGCAGTTTGTCATGTACCAGAGTGGCCGCATGGAACGGGAAACCCGCGCACGCATTGAGGAACACTTTGCCACCCGGAGCGCCCAAGCCATGCAGGCTTTGCTCGGCGTGCCGCGCGACGTCTCGCGCGACGGGCGAAATACGAGGTTCGATCGCGGCGCGAGGCCTCCGGTCGGAGGGGCTACCGTTCCCGACGCGGGGCAGGATCCCGAACTGCCCTTCCAACTCGCGCGGCAGTTGTGGGGCGAGCGAAGCACGAGCGTGTTCGTGCAACAACTGGCCGATCTGGACCGGCGCGACGACAAAGGTCATCTGGCGGCGATCTGCGCCACCATGCCGGTAGAAACGGTTCGCAATGTGTTGTTGAAGACCTTGAAGAGCGGCCATGGGCCGGAGGTTCTCGAAAAGGCCGGCATTCCCGGTGGGATGGTGTCCGATCCCGGGTTACTGCTGGTCGTCAAGTTGCTCGACCGCCAGGAACCGCAGGCTTCCACTTCTTCTTCCAGTCGCGCCGGCGCGCGAGGTCCATCCCAGCCGGCTCCGGGACGCACCGGCGGTAGTATGGGACAGAACTGGATGAAATTCTCGGAGACACTCGTCCGTTCATGGTGCGAACGACTCGACGCGGCCGCTCTGGCCAACGCGGAAGCCGCGCGCCTGGCCGGCAAGAATCCCGATGAGACTCGTCGCTTGGAGGACCTGCCGATTAAACTTCACGACGGTGCCGTCGCCGGCATTCGGTCGGCATATCACTTGGTCGTTCCAGGCCTGTTGACCGAGAAGCTGTCCGGCGCGGTGGTCGGCCCGATGCGGATTCAGTATGTGCGTATCGAGGAACGCACGACGATGAAACGGACGCTGGGCTACTACAAGCGAGCGGCCCGCGGCGCTAGCCGAACGGTGGACGATGGCGTTTGGATCGACACCTACCGGTCTGCCACGGCCCCGGGTGTGCGATGCTCGCTCGATATTCTCATTCACGTCCCCGACAAGAAAGGTGCTCGCGATCTGGATTCCGATGCCGAGGAAACCTTGACCATCGAGAT
>CAZASB010000494.1:0-2596 GCA_964487655.1 uncultured Planctomycetaceae bacterium | reverse complement strand
GGCCCGCACGCCTCGAGGATTGCGATCAACGGTTCAGACTCGCAAATGGCCGCCGTGTCAAACCAAAGGTTGTCGAGATCGCGCAACTGGGCAACGCCTGCACGGGCGTTCGGCGCGTGGAACGCACGGCCGGCGTGGGCAAGAATTACGCGGGCACCGGGGAATGCCTCGCAGTGCTCGCGCAGATAGCGGATATTCTCGGCGTCGGCCATCGCTCCGGTTCGCACCAAGTGCAAGGTAATGACCAGGCCATGCCGGTCGGCCAGTGGCCAGACCCACTGCGGAATATAGGCGTCCGGCGATGCGTCGTAGGTGGGACGATCCGCCGCGTAAACGTGATAGGGCTTGAACCCGGCGAAGGATCGTTGCGCCAGGAATGGCTCGACTTGAGCCGGCGACATGCGCGGCGCGACAATCGCCAGCGCTTTGACATCCTGGCGGCCGTCGGCCACCGCCACAACCCAGGCGTTCACCGCGTCGATCCGCTCGATTGGGACCAATGGCACGGGAATGAACAGCGCGCCGGCCAGCCGCTCGGTGCCCACCTGGCGGCCCACGCAACGACGCCATGTGTCGGGCGTTACCTCGTCGGGCCCGGTCGCAAAGACGCTCGCCGTGGGAGCGTTGAGCGTTGCCTTGTGGTAAACGTGCGCATGAATATCGAACATCGTAGATGGAAACGATTGCATCGTCGCGCCGGCCACGGCCGCGTCCAACTTGTCAAACGGCCAATCGTTTGTCATTGCTTGGTTCTCCTGGTCTATGTGAAGTGGTTTGCTGTAGCTGGCCAGTCATGGAACCGGCTGGGACAAGCCCAGCGGGGAAGAATAGGAATGGACACTCATTATGGATTGTGATAGACTCACCTAGCGTTGATGATCGAACTCCACACGGAACACCGCAACCATGCACATTCTCGACTGGGTTGTTTTGGGCGTTTACGCAGTTGGAATGCTGGCCGTCGGATGGTATTACTCGCGGCGCACCACAACCACGGCCGACTTCCTGCTGGGTGGACGCAATATGTCGCCGTGGATGGTCGGTTTGTCGCTATTCGCCACGCTTCTTAGCACGCTTACCTATCTTGCGATTCCGGGTGAGATGATCAAGTATGGGCCCATGGTGCTGTCCCAAATGGTCGCAATTCCGTTCATCGGCTTGGTCGTCGGTTGGCTGATTATTCCCCTTATCGTTCGTCAGCGGGTCACCAGCGCGTACGAGATCCTCGAAACGCGGTTTGGGCTCGGCGTACGAATGCTGGGTTCCTGCTTCTTCCTCACGCTGCGGCTGTTCTGGATGTCGCTGGTCATCTTTGCGACCGCCAGTGCCGTGTTGGTGCCCATTCTACATCTTCATCCCTCAACGATCCCCTGGGTCTGTGCCGTGCTCGGATTGTTGACCGTGGCATACACGTCGATGGGTGGCCTGCGCGCCGTGGTATTGACCGACGTGGTGCAGGTATTCATTTTATTCGGCGGCGCGGCGATGGTGCTCGTTCTGGTGGCCATCGACATGGGCGGCGTTAGCGCCTGGTGGCCCAGTCAGTGGCCCGCCCACTGGCAACGGCCCGTGTTTTGGGTCGAGCCCGAAGTACGATTCACCTTCG
Organism: uncultured Planctomycetaceae bacterium; assembly: GCA_964487655.1. Classification (GTDB taxonomy): domain Bacteria; phylum Planctomycetota; class Planctomycetia; order Pirellulales; family Thermoguttaceae; genus PWXP01. The sequence goes on along the minus strand of CAZASB010000494.1, from coordinate 990 downwards.
CCGGCGGGTTCCTTTCCTTTTTCACGTGGAATGTTTGCACGGCCGGCTCTGATCAGATGGCCGTTCAACGATACCTGGCCACGCGCGATGCCCATGCCGCGCGGCGCATGTATAATGTGTCGCTCTTGTCCAATCTGATTCTGATGCCATTTTTGGCGCTCGTCGGACTGGCGCTTATGGCCTACTTCCTCACACACCCCGAAATACTGCCTGGAGATCGGGCGATTATCGAGAACGCCGATCAATTGCTTCCGATTTTCATCGTACGTGGCCTGCCGGCAGGCGTTAGCGGCCTGGTCATCGCCGCGTTGTTGGCCGCGGCCATGTCGAGTCTTTCCTCCGGGTTGAACTCGGTATGCTCGGTTGTCACTTCCGACTTCATCGATCGGTTCCGCAAGCACAAGGTCAGCGAAAGCAGTCACGTGTTGCTGGCAAAATACGTTTCGGTCGCGATCGGCATGATAGTCGTCCTTCTGAGCGCGCTGTTCGGTTATCTCGAAGGCAACCTTCTGGAACTGTGCTACAAGGTGGCCAACCTGTTGACCGTGCCGCTGTTCATGATGTTCTTCATGGCCCTGTTCATCCCCTGGGCCACCGCGCCGGGTACGTACGCCGGCACGGCCGTCAGCCTGGCGGTTGTCGTGGCCATCGGCTACCAGAAAGAATTCCATCTGGAGTTTCTGCAAGAGTGGGGCATCAGCTTCGTCTGGATGATGCCGGTCTCGTTCGTTATGGGCGCTGTCGTCGGCATGTTGGTCAGCCTCGTTCCCGCCCGACGTCGCCCTATGCTTGGTTGATTTCGCAACAGAAAGCCGTGGTGACTCCGGCAACTGCGTCTTCTCGGGAAGCTTGGTTGTTCTCGGTTGCATGAATCGACGGATGAAGCAAGACTGCCGCGATACCTGCGGTATGCATTCTCGTTGTTGTACACAAGTCTCGGACGCCACCGTGCCGGCTTGCCCGGCCGGAGCGGTGGTCTGTTGGCTACAA
>CAZASB010000493.1:0-2597 GCA_964487655.1 uncultured Planctomycetaceae bacterium | reverse complement strand
CGTCAGGTCGGTGTATACGGCAACCAGGTTTCGCTCCGGATCGACAACGATTGCTGGGCAGGCGTCTCCCTCTGCGAATGCCGTGCGAGCCTGAAGAATCGAGACCATCGTGAACGCTCCACCGATGCCCAGCACGACCAGTGCCGCCCACGGGTTGTAGACCGCAATAATCCCGCCGAGCGCCACCGCGCCGGCGAGAATCGTCAGATCCTTCCGATCGCTTATGAGAAAATGGACGATGTCGATGCGAATCCGTGCCGGGTTGGAGGCAATGTACATCGGCAACTCCTGGCATGAAAGATCGAGGCAAGTGAACGGCGAGGGGCTGGTTCCACCGCACCGGCTCGCAGAGCGGCCAATACCTTCAAAAGAACTGGTGATAGGCAGACGAACCTGATATTCTCCCGGTTTAGGGTCAAAGACACAATAGGCCGCTGGCCAAGTCCACGCGTCCGTCCCCATTGCGCCGAATAGGAAAAGCCCCGGAAACTGTTGCGTTGCGTCCTCGAAACTTGACACTCCTTTTCCATCGGGTTACAATCGACGCATGGCCGTTGGCAATGGCGAGTGTGTGTTCGGCGTTCCCTCCAAGACCCTCTTCCCCTGACACACCCGATGAATAGGGCATTCCATGGATCGTCTTCTTGGCTTGATGGTAACGATCGCCTGCCTGGGTTCGCCCTTGTACGCGGCCGAGTTCCTGGAGGATTTCGAAGACAGCGTCGACGCCGCGACTTCTTACCATAAACCGCCTATCGACGTGACGATCGTCGCCGGCGCGGATCGCCCCTTCTCCGGCAAGCAGTACGCTCGGGTGGAGTTGCCGGGGAAGAGGAACCTGGAGGGCTTTGCCGTCTCGGCCGCGGGCCTGACCGGCGGGCGATTAGCTACCGCGACAGCCTGGGTTCGCGGTCAGGGTAAGCTTTGGCTCTGCCTGATCTCCCGCAATGGCTGGCTCTACTCGCCCAGCACCGTCACGTTGACCGACCAGTGGCAAGAAGTGTCGTTGAGCAAGGTTCTGATGGCGAGCGATACCACCCTGGGCGTGAACTTCCTCGCCCGTGAAACCCATGCGGCCGTATTCGAGGTGGACTGCGTGGAGGTCTCCCTGTCGCCGGAATTGCAGGTTTATGACGCCGAAGTCGGTCCCTGGCTGCTCGAAGCGGAAGATTACGCCATGCGGCGCGCCGCCGTGGCCAAAGAGCCCGGCGCTTCCGAAGGCGCCGTTTGCCGGGCAGGCGCCGGGCTATCGCTCGGCGGTCTTCCCTTCCCTCGCACCAGCCGGCCCGTGACCGTTTACGCCAAGGTCCAATCGGCCCACGCCAATGACAGCTTCCGCCTGATGACCACGCGGGGCGGCCACAAGCAAATCTTGCAAACATTGCAGGCAGGCGCTCCGAACCAATGGCGGTGGCTGGCATTCAGACCGTTGACAGCCGGCGAGGTAGGCGATTGCTTTACGTTCGAATCGTCTCGAGAAAAGGACACCCTCGGTGATGCGTCAATCGATTGCCTTGTCATCAGCACGCGGGAAGGACTCTCCGACGAGGAACTAGCGGCGGCTGCCCCACTGGTTGGCTCACGTCCCCTGGCACTGGTAACTCAAGCGGAAACACCACCGAGCATCGATGGCATGGCCGACGATGCCTGCTGGCGGCATACCGTGGCCCTTGGCGGCTTCGTTGCTGTTGGCGGCACGTCTTCGGCCCAGGCCGAAACCACGGTGCGCCTGTGCCACGATCAGACCCATCTCTATGCCTTCTTCGAGTGCGACGAACCCATCCTCAACGTCGCGCAGCAGCGCCGGCACGAGTTTCTCGCCCAGGTGACCGACCGCGACGGTGACGTATCCAACGATGACGCCGTTGTCATGTTATTGCAGTCGGAGCCGGGCAAGCTAGTGTACGACTTCACTGCCAACGCGCTGGGGACCGTTGCCGATGCCCAGTGCCAGGACGGCGATTTCTGGGCGACGCGCGACACGGCATGGAACTCGCACACGCAGGCACGGGGGACGATCGGCGAAGATCGGTGGACCGTTGAGATGGCCATTCCCTGGGCCGATCTGGGCGGGGTGCCCCAGGTGGGCGACGCGTGGCGCGCGGTGGTGGGCCGATTGGCCCGAGCGCGCCAGGAGACCACCTCGTGGAACCTGTCTAATCGCGGACTTCACGATCCGGTGCAAATGGGCCGGCTAGTGTTCGGGGGGCCCGCGATCGGATTGAGGCTCAACGGACCCTCCAGACTGCAAATCGGCGGTAACGAACTCACGGCGTCTGTACGGCCGCGGCCGGGCACGGCCGAAGGGCTCTATTTGCTCTCCCACTTGGCACTGCCGGCGGCGATGCGGCACGATATCCGGTTCGCTGCCGTGTCGGGCGAGGCGAGGACAGAGACATTGACCTTCGACGTGCCGGCGGAAAGCGAACTGCAAACGGCGTTCGGGGTGCTCGACGCCGCGACTCTACAGCCGTTGTATCTGACGCCACGGCTTCCGCGGGCGGTGGAGGTCTCTTCCGCCACACTCCGAATCGCTTGCGAAGGGCCTTATGAGTTGCACGTGAACGACGAACTGATCAGCCGGGGCGCAAAGGCCG
>CAZASB010000492.1:0-2628 GCA_964487655.1 uncultured Planctomycetaceae bacterium | reverse complement strand
GGGCTGGAAGCCAGGCATGTCGAACCGCTTGATCTGGTCGAGGTTCCGCTTGCCAGCGGCGACCATGGCCAGCAGGGCCTGATAATCGGCGTCGTGACTGGCGGTAAATACGCTGGCTGGGCCTCCTTCAGCGTTACGGCAGAGGCCAAGGCCACCGACTTCCTGGGAAAGCGGGGCCAGCAGAAGGAGCGAGCGATCAGGCCGCGTTAGGTTGAAGACGATGTGCCGGCTAAGCTTCAGTCGCGGGTCGTCCATGTCGAACCGCCAGAATGAGAGGCCGCGCTCGTCCGAAAGCGATCGCGGCAGGATCATCGCGTCCTGATGGCAGGACGCGCAGCGGCGGTCGATCACTGCCGCCCCGGCTTGCGTGGTGGGCCAGTCGAAATCGGTATTGATCAGGTTATTCTGATGGTAGCCGCCGATGGCCCCGTTGCCCAACGCGGCGTAGGTGCCCGGGTAAGGGGCGCCGACTTCAATCCATAATCGCAGCATGGTCTTCTGTCGTTCGGTGGCCTTAACTTCGTGGTGCTCGCCATTGAGTATCTTGAGAATCCGGCTGGCCGAGGAGCCGACAAATCGCGGCGGATGGTTGCTCGTGGCCGTGTTGCGATTGTCGGAGAAGAGCCGATGGACGGTCATGCTGAAATACGCATGGGAGAACATCGGCCCGCGATCGCCAGTGAGGAGGACGCCGCCGGCATACGGGCCTCCGAGCGCGTTCGCTTCCGTGCCATGGCAGTCGGCGCAAAGGGAGTCAAGAATCGGTTGCACGTCGCGCGGAAAATCGAGCACGTCCGGGTAGTCGGCAATCGGCTTGATGCGACTGGGCCGACGCGTCATTGCCAAGCCGAAGTTCGACGGCAGGAGCGTTTGCGTGCGATGCTCGTGGCAGCCAACGCAGCCAATCACCTCGCCCGGCTGGACCGTCATGAAGCTGTGCATGCGTTTCACGGCCATATCGTTCTCATCGAGCGCCACGAAGAATAGCGACCGAAGCGCCGGCAACTCCATGTAGGCCGAGCCGTCCGGCTCGACCGGGACGGTGCCCAGCACGCGTTCCAGGGTGAACGAGCCGCCGTAGGTCAGCGGGTCCATGCCACCGGTGAAGTTGATCGGCTTCGGCAGCGCCTCGAGAATCAGAAGGTTCTTGATGTCGCCTCGTTTCACCCCTTCCATGTTGCGGCCTTCGTACACGTCCAACAGCATGGCGGAGCCGGTAGCGGCGTGGAGGTCGACGCGGTCGGGAATCACCCGCTCGCGCGGCCGGGCCACGAGCGGTCGCGGTTCGTGGCATTCCAGCCCGGCCGCCTCCTCGTCGGGGCTTGCGTGGAACAGCGTCATCGACTGACCCTCGCCGTTGAGCAGCACGAGCCGCCGCCCTTGGGCCGCCAGGAACGCCTCTTCGGAAAATGCCCACGGATCGCGGTAGTTCGTCTCCTGGGTAATCGCCTGGGCGGAGTCTCGGTCGTCGGGCCCCTGACGCGGATCGACCAGCGTGATCGCGCCGTCGTGTTCGCGCCGTCCGTGCCCCGGCGAGAAGATCGCCACGATCTTTCGGCTATCGGGCACCGGCTTCGCGTCGATCATCAGGGTGCCGGCGTGTTTATTCCCGTAGAACACCATCTGGCCCGTGCCGTCGGGATTGGCCGTCCATAGGTGATGGTAGTCCACCTGTGACCGGTCGATATATTCCCACCGCTGGTAAAGAATGCGTCCGTCCGGCAGTGTCCACGGCGTGTTGTCATGCTCGATATTGGCCGAGAGCGGATGCATGTCGCTACCGTCGGCTTCGCATCGGTACAGGATGCCTACCTGCGTGAGCCAGCAGTTGACCCAGCGATAACATCGACTGGAGACGAACACAATACGGTCATCCGGCTGGTAGCAGGGTTCGATGTCGTCGTAGGGCCCGTCGGTCAACTGGCGAAGGTTGGCGCCACCGACGTCGATTTCGTGGAGATGATAGTAGGGGCTGTCGCCCTTGCGGTAGGAGAACAGGATCTTTTGGGCGTCGTAGTGGACCACGGGGTCGCGAACGGCGCCCTGGGGATCGTCAAGCAGGACGGTTGTCTCGCCCGTGTCGAGCCGCACGCGACACAGCTTGCCTCCAGGTCCATAGGTCAACCGGTTCTCGTCCTCTGCGTAGTAGCCGAAGTTTGCGTACCAGTGCCCGTCCTTTCCCGGCTGACGCAGCGCGAACACGATTTCCTCGATTCCCTGTTCCTTCAGAGAGGCGAGCACGGGGCCAACGGCCTCGGCCTCGGCCTTTCGGCGAGCTTCCTCGGCCTGACGCCGGCTTTCTGTCACGACGTAGGCGGCTTCGCCGTCAGGGAACTCGATTTCCCAGATGGAGAAGAGCCCGAACGGACCGGGCTTCAGGCACAGGACTCGCAAGTAGCGGCCTCGGGCTCCGAGGGTGGCGGCTACCTCTCGTTCACCCTTGCCTTCGCGTTGTTGGTGGACCGTTTGCCACTGGCTGCCGTCGTCCGATACTTGGATGTCGTATTCGGTTGCGTAGGCCCGTTCCCAACGCAGGACCAGTTTGTCAAACGAGACTAGCCGGCCGAAGTCGATCTGAAGCCATTCGGGCTGACCCTGGAAGCCGGTACTCGCCCAGCGCGACTGCAT
>CAZASB010000491.1:0-2631 GCA_964487655.1 uncultured Planctomycetaceae bacterium | reverse complement strand
GGCATCATCTCTCACTGTGCTTGAGGGGCTCTTCCGTTTCTGGGTGCAAGTCCGTAGTGAAAAGACGTAGGGTGGATGGTTCCGGATGTCTCAGCATCCGGGTTCATCCACGTGTCAGGCAATGTAACCGTTCACGGGGCGGCGCAGGCAGTTTTCGCCGCTGTATGCGAAGGGGACAGTCCCCCCGTGAACGGTTACCAGGCAATTCTGCACCCAGAAACGGAAGAGCCGCTTGAGGTTGTACGGGTTTCCATTCCATGACGGTTACGATTGTTGGCTCTCTCGTTTCTAAGTACAGACCTCCGGAATGTAGTAGGCACGCGCTGTGTGCCATCCCCCAGAAGGGAGCTATCTGCACCTAGAAACGGAAGAGCCCGATTGTCCCATGGTTGGCCGTGGATGTCAAATCCTCCGATTGACACCCCCTCTTGTTCATGGGACAATGGGAATGTTGTGGGATGGAACTCCCAGTCAGTTTCGAATGCCGCGGCACGCATGTCCCAATGCTGTTTGTCCCGCGCTCGCCGTCGGCTAAGGGCTCGCGAAGGAATAAATGGCCGATTTTGGCGCGGCGAGGACAAGGCTGCGAAGGAAGGCGAAGCAGACATATTGCTTATACGTCGATGCAGCCTGACGGCGCGCAGCCGTAGCCGCAGCCCGCCCAAATCGGTCAGTTATTTATTCGTGGGCCCTAACTTGCCAGAAAGGGAAACGAAATGAGGCGTCATGTGTCGATTTACCGTGTGATGGTTCCGGGGGCCTGCTTAACGGCCTTTCTGATAGCGGCCGCGTCGCTGGGAGCCGAGCCCAAAGGATCGAAAGACGCCGCCGCGCAATTCGATCCGGTCAAGCAATTCGATCATATTGGCATCTTCACGAGTGAGGTGATGCCCAATGCGCGGCTCGTCGAGGCGTCGAAGGTCTGGGTGACCGACATTGGGTCGCATCCCTTCGGCGTGGAATGGCTGTGCGTGGACGACCCAGCCAGGCGGGCGGCGCCGCGCAGCCCCCACGTGGCGTTTCACGTTGAGAGCATTGCGGAGGCCGTCAAGGGCCCCGGCATCAAGAGTTGCTCGAAGCCGTTCGACGCCGGTATTGCCAAGGTGTGCTTCTGCCAGACCGACGACGGCGCCACGGTGGAGTTCATGGAATACTATCCCGCCGCGACCGCGTCAACGGCCGCCAAGAACGATGGGCCGGGAAAGTCGGCCATGCAGTTCGATCACGTGGGCTTTATTACCACCGAAAAGAAGCCAGGCGAGCGGTTCGTGGCGGCGACGCGCGTCTGGGTGACCGATATCGAGGCGCATCCGTACCGCGTCGAGTGGCTGCGGTTCGAGCCCGATAGTCCAACCACGGGTCCGGTGCGCGAGAATCCGCACATCGCGTTTCGCGTTGACAACATCGCGGAGGCATCCAAGGGGCTGAAAGTTCTCTTGGAACCGTTCGACGCCGGCATTGCCAAGGTCGGCTTCTACCAAGCCGCCGACGGCACGGTCATCGAGTTCATGGAATATTACAAAAAGTCCGAGTAAGGAGCACTGTCATGCAAAAGGATCAGAATCACATATCGCGTCGCGTTTTCATCAAGAGCACGGCGGTCACGGCGGCCGCCAGCGCCGCGGCAGTTGCGGCGCCGGCGATACTTGGCCGCGAGAACGCATCGACTGCCAGCGCGGCCGACGCCGAACCGGCCGCGCAACCAGCCTCGCCAACCGAAGTGAAGCCGTTGCCTTCCATTCAGCTTGGCTCGCATCGCATCAGTCGGATGGTGGCCGGTGCCAACCCGTTGAGCGGATACTCATATCAGGGGGCGCATGCCACGAATTGCATGAACGAATACTTCACCTTGGAGCGAAAGGTGGAGTTTCTCGAGCGTTGCGAACGATTGGGCATCACGGCGCACCAGTTTTCGTCGTACAAGGACTGCGAGTATATTCAGGTGGCCAAGGACCGCGGCGTTACGATGAAGTTCTGGGCGCTGCACGGCGATATCGCCACGATTCCAGACGCCGTCAAGAGCGTTGGTCCGATCGGCCTGGCGCATCACGGCGGCGCAACCGATACCCTGTTCGCCCAGGGAAAGCACCAGCAGGTGCATGATTTCGTCAAGGCCGTGCATGACAATGGCGTCCTGGCCGGCGTCTCGGCGCACAACCCCGACTGCATCAAACGCATTGCCGACGAGGGTTGGGACGTCGACTTCTTCATGACGTGCTTCTATTTCATCACACGCGAGAACGTTCCGGGCGCGATGGAAAAGGTTCCGCCCGTATGCACCCTCGATATGACGCACTACACGTGGTACAAGGATGACCCGACCGTAATGACCGAGGTCATCCGGCAGGTCAAGCAGCCGTGTTTCGGCTTCAAAATCCTGGCGGCCGGCAGGGCATGTCTCAACGAGCGCCGAGTTCGCGAGGCCTTCAAGATCGCGCTGTCCAGCATCAAACCCATCGACGGCGTCATCGTCGGCATGTTTCCTCGTTATGTCGACGAAATCCAGCTCAACGTGAACGCCGTGCATAGCTACGGGTAGGTGCATCAGAAGAACCCTTTCGGGGGCGGGTATTCCATTTAGGCGATCGGCAGGTTCGAGCTTACCTGCCGAATGTAGAACAGTTGTCCCAA
>CAZASB010000490.1:0-2636 GCA_964487655.1 uncultured Planctomycetaceae bacterium | reverse complement strand
AAATCCGTCAGAACCGTTACGGTTTGGCTTTGGCTGCGAGAAGTGGGTAGTTTACACAAGCTGCGATCCTTGTGCAAACAAAGAAGTTGCGTAACCGTTCACAGGGGGACAGTCCCAATTTTCGCGGCACAAAGGGCGTTCTTTCCCAATGATCCACCGTTTCCGCCGCGAAAATGGGACTGTCCCCTTCGCATGCAGCGGCGAAAACTGCCTGCGCCGCCCCGTGAACGGTTACGAAGTTGCGCAGATCGAAACCTCGACGTGCGACAGGCAACGAGCCAAAAGATCAGCGGAAGAGCCGAAAAGCTACTTATCCTGGGCTGGGACTTCCGGAAGCGGGCCAAACCGCTCTGCAAGCAGTTCTTCAAGGGCGGAGCCGCGAGCACGAATGGAAATGACCTTGCCATCGGGGCCAACGAGCATCATTTGCGGAATGCCCATCACGCCGTAGTAGTCGGCCAGGGGATGGCGGCCTTCGTCTTCAAAGAGGATGGTCCACGGGAGTTCTCGTTCCTTGACGAAGGCTTCAAGCTGTTCGCGCTCGCGGTCCAGGCTGATGCCAACGATGTCGAACCCCTTTTCGTGATACGCTTCGTAAAGGCGTTTGAGCCTCGGGACTTCGCTAACACACGGGCCGCACCAGGTGGCCCAGAAATCGACCAGGACGGTCTTTCCGGCGTACTTCGACCAATCCAGCGCCTCGCCGGCGAGGGTGGCGCCGCGGACTTCCATCGTATTGCCAACGAGCGTGAGACGACGAATTGCGCCTTCGAGCGACTTGGCGAGAGACTGGAGTCGTGGAGCGTCGCTCTTGGCGGCAATCTGCTCGACCTTCCGATAAATCCCAGCGGCCAGCGTGTCGTTCTCGGTCATTTCGGCCACCTGCCCGGCCATCATGCCGAGCTGCACATCGATGTCTTGGAGCGTTTCCGCGTCAAGGAATTCAGCAACCCGACCAATCGCCTTTTCAACGGCTGGCAGTGCTTCCTCCCGCGATCCACGCATCGCTTCCCGCAGTTCGGTCATCAGGAGCATCGCTTGTACCTGCCGGGCCGCGCGGGCCCGACCGGCGGTGGCCAGCTTCTCGGCCAGCGCCTTGATTTGATCCGTCTGTCCTTGCAGCAGGCTGACCTTCAGACCGACCACGATCTCCAATTGTTCGTCACTGGCATTGCCTGCCAGAACACGATCAGTCGCCTTGTTGAGGGCGGCGAGGGCCTTCTCGCGCTCCGCTTGGTCGGACGGCAGGTCGCTCAGCATCCGTTCGATGAACCGAATTAACTCGTCCGGCCCGCCTTCAGGCAGCGCATACCGGTCCGGCTGTTGCGGCTCGGGGGTGGGTTCGTCTGCCAGCACTTGCGGCAGGGCAAGCAACAGAGCCAAAAGACCAGCGGTTACCGTGACGGCAAGCGTATTCCTATGTGTCATGACATACTCTCCGAGGAAAGGAATCTTGTTGAACGTATGGTTGGGTGCAATTGGGTTGGAAGCTATTGGACTATCAATCCGTGTGGTGGCGATGAAATCCTTGAATCATCTCCCACGCCTCGTCAGCCGTCTCGACATAACGGAACAGGTCGAGATCGGCGTCGTCAATGGTGCCTTCGTCGGCCAGGTACTCGAAATCGATCACCCGCCGCCAATACTCCGAGCCGAACATGATGATGGGAATCTCTTGCATTCGGCCGGTCTGCCGGAGGGTTAACGCGTCCAACAACTCGTCGAGTGTGCCGAACCCGCCGGGAAACACCACCAGCGCCTTTGCCCGCAGGATGAAATGGAACTTTCGCAGTGCGAAGTAGTGGAACTGGAAGCAGAGTTCCGGGGTGATGTACGGATTGGGCGCTTGTTCGTGCGGCAGGCGGATGTTCAGCCCGATGGATTTCCCTCCGCATTCGTACGCGCCTCGGTTGGCCGCCTCCATGATGCCGGGGCCGCCGCCGGTAACCACAACATAGTCGGTCAACTCATCGGTTTGACATGCCGTGGACGCTAACTTGGAAAATTGTCGGGCCGTTTCGTAATAATGGCTCTTGGCAAGCAGTCGTTCCGCACGCTGGACGGCCCGCTGGCGACGGACGTCGGTTGGCGTATCGGCCAGTTGGAGTTGCGCCAGTTCAAACCGTTTATGGGCAATGGCCGGCTCGACGATTCGAGTACTGCCGAAAACCACGATCGTGGAACGAATATGGTACTCACGGAGCGCGAACTCCGTCTTGAGCAGTTCCAGTTCCATGCGCGTGGCCCGCAGCTTGGGCCCCGTCAGGAAGTCGACATCTTTGTAGGCCACGCGATAACTGGGCGCATGGAGGAGCTTCTCCATCATGCGTTCGCGCTCTTGTTCGTTTGGCACGTTCAAAGCCTCTCGGGTTGGGGGCTGGGAGCTGGAAGTTGGAAGTTGGAAGTTGGGGAAAGGAATCTCAGATCGCAGATCGCAGATCTCAGATCTCAAATGTGAAGGCCGGACATGCACTACGAATCGCCATTTGAAAGCTAACAATTCTCAAAATCCTCGTCCTCGCATCTCCGCCATCATATCTGCCATGATCCGGTTTGGGTTTCGTCATTCCTTCAGGATTCGTTATGGCTCTTCCGTTTCTGGGTGCAGAATTGCCTGACACGTGGATGAACCCGGA
>CAZASB010000489.1:0-2657 GCA_964487655.1 uncultured Planctomycetaceae bacterium | reverse complement strand
TCGATTTCAAGATCGTCTTTCTTCACGCCTCGCGGCCACAGGCGGTCCACGAGAACGCGGAAGTGATCTTTGTCGCGTGGAGGAGGATCGTAGGCCCTGGCAAGTTCGATTTTCGGTTTTCGTTTCGTCATGTCAAACTCGTTCTATCGTGGCCGTTGTAATGATCACATCGGTTGCCGAAATCCAACATGCTTACCCCGACGAAACGTCAGCTATCCAGCTTGATCGTACGCGGGAACAAGATGTTGTTTTCCAGGTGAATGTGCTGGTGCAAATCGGCTTCCATACGTTGCAACTCCTCATACATTGCCGCAAAGGTCGGACACGCATCGGCCGGAAGCGCATAGTCGCATGTGACCTCACGAATCTTGGCCAATGCGTGGCCGGCGCTTTCATGCTCGTGTTCCATCTGTCCGATCGGGTTGCGCGCCGACCCGAACCCGACCTGCGGCATGGGTGCGCCTTCTCGCACATGGGCGTCTAGGGCCATGATGTAGGGAAACAGCACTTGCTCTTCCTTGATCAGATGAACGCTGAGTTCTTCATCAAGCGAGTTGAAGAGGTCTTGCACCTGGCGCAACATGTCGCCATGCTCCGCCTCGTGAGCCTTTAGCACCGCGGAAATGAGCGACCTCAACCGCGGCAAAGCCGTCTTTGTATAGCCGTGGTGTATTTCGACGATGTGAGTGACCAAATCTCCAAGCGGCTCGGCGTACCAGTCCTTGTCGGCCGTTTCTGGCTTATCTGGCGCCGTCTCCAGAGCTTTTTCCAAGGCATCGACCAATTCAGGCAGGCGCAAATCATGCTTTTTGGCAACATCGGCCAGGCGCGTGACTCCGCCACAACAATAGTCGATGCCATGCTTTTCAAACACCAGCCGCGTCTGCGGATAGCGTCCCACCAATTCTCGGACTGTCATCTCTCCGTCTATGTGAGTAGACATGTTCTCGCCTTTCCATGAACAATTCACCGTGTTTGGTCAATCTCTTAGTACCCACAATCATCCAGCGGGTTATAGCCTGACTCACCGATGGACAGCCCGCGGCACATCCAGGCTGTCCGCCAGTTCGTCGGCCATTTTGCGATAGGCATTGTGGGTTTCTTTCTCGATTTCCTCCGCCTCGACTTTTTCGAACGCGACAAGGAGTTGCTTCTGATCGTTTTCCGTCAAGCGATGGTTGGCCGCAGGAAAGAGGCAGGTATCCTCCTTGTGGATGTGTTCCCTTAGAAGCTTCACGTAGCTCTGCCCGTGTTGGACGAACCACTCCATCGACTCGGAATCGCCGGTAGCGGCCGACTCAATAGTGGTGTCCATGCCCTGGACGTATAGGCGGCCGAGTTCATGTTCGCGGAGCATGACCACCACCGGGCTGCAATCGCCTGTGAAACCGTTGGCCTGCATGACTGGGAAGAGTTGAGCCTCCTCCTTGCCGTGATGGCAGCGATCAGTGAAACCGCGGAAGAACTCGATCGCCTGCTTCGCTGATTTCGTGTCTAATTTCTGCCCGGCCGCGCATTGCTCCAAGAGCTTATCCAGGCAGTCGAGCACCTGTTCGATGATACGGTGCTCGTTCATGAGGATGTCAGTTGGCCGCATCGGTAACCTCCATTTCGCCGTTTGAAATCGAATTGTCAGTTCACCGGCCTGGGCAGAGCGAGCGCGGTGACTCAGCTCATGAGGGTCGCATCGAGAGTGATTTCGGCCTTCAGAAGCTTTGAAACCGGGCAGCCGTTCTTGGCCATGGCGACGAGTTTCTCGAATGTCGCCTGGTCCGTGCCTGGAATCTTGGCCTTCAGCGTGAGGTGGACGGCCGAGATCGCGTAGCCCCCTTCCACCTCTTCCAGGGTAACTTCCGCCACGGTATCCATCTGATCGGCCGTGAGCTTGGCATCACCCAACATCAGCGACAGGGCCATCGTGAAGCAACCAGCATGGGCCGCAGCGATCAATTCTTCGGGATTCGTGCCCGGTTGCCCTTCAAAGCGGCTAGTAAAACCGTAAGGATAGGCCGTAAGCGCGCCGGTCTCGGTGGAAACCGTGCCCTTGCCGTCCTTAAACCCACCTTGCCAAGCGGCCGATCCTTTTCTCTTGATCTTCATCTTGTCTTCTCCTTGTGAAATCAACATAGTCAATTCTCCTCGATCTCGATAGCGGATACGGGGCACTGATCCGCTGCTTCACGACAACTGCCCGCGACTTCAGGCGGAATCGGATTCACCTTGGCCTGGGCCTTATCGTCTTCGTCCATCTCAAACACCTCGGGGCATACGTCAACGCAAATGCCGCACCCGATGCAAAGCTCCTTGTCCACAGTCGCTCTCATGCGATTACTCCTCAAAGTTCGCTGATGTCTCGTTTATCGCCGTTGTCTGGCTCACGGTTTTGACTCGTTGAAACGACATAGGTTTCTCGCCGGTAATCAATCGGGCCGGTAATCAATCGAGCCGAGCGATTCCAAGTGAAATAGTTCCATGCCCATTGAAGAAGAATCAATAACCGCCTCTCGAACTGAATAATATACATCAGGTGAATGAAAAGCCAGGCGAGCCAGGCAAAAAAGCCGGAGAGTCTCAGCGGGCCGACCATTGCCACTGCACGGGCACGGCCAATTGTGGCCATGCTGCCGTAGTTGCGGTAGTGAAACGGTGGCAGTGGC
>CAZASB010000488.1:0-2669 GCA_964487655.1 uncultured Planctomycetaceae bacterium | reverse complement strand
TTAAGGCATTTTGATCAATGGCCCACTTAAAGGGGTAATCGGCAGTTTCTTGGCGTAGCACTTGGCCAGCGATTCTCACGAGAACGCTGCAGATTCGCGCCGACGCTCGCATGAAAACGGATGCCTCCATGACGAAACAAACGGAATAAAGGATCCTGCCAATATCGAAATGACTACCACTCACACTGGGGGACGACTTGTAGTCTGTGATTGTCTTGGTCATTTCCGCATCCATGCCAGGGGGAAGGTTGAAAGCACTCTTGCGCCTTGCCTATATACATGTACAGCGGTATGCCGATGTCAGATCGAGCTGCTCCTGGAACGATGCCCGAGGGGCTTCCGCGGCAGGGCCGCTATGGTTTCATGTCCTCGATTTCGACCAGCCCGTGCGTTACGAGCACGTCATCCTCGTAGTAGGTCTCGGCGGTAATCGAGCGGATCGTCTGGAGCACTTCGAGCACTGTGCCAACCTGCTGGCGAATGGCCTCGGCTTGGCCGCCGGTGGCGTCGTCGTCCATCTGATCGAGCCCCAGGTTGATCCAGGGCTTGAACGCCTCGATCAGCCCGGCCATGTCGAAGACGACGGCCATGGCCCGCGGTCGAGCCTTTTCTGCCAGGATCCCGCCGCCGGCAAGCGACTGGGCGACGAGCAACCGTTGGGAATGGTCGTGCGTGAGCGAAAGGACGGCCACCCCGTCGCCCAGGCCGGCGTTGGGGACGATTTGCTCGTCAACTCCCCATTCGCCAGGCAGGGCGTAGCTGTAGAGCGTGCCGCCGGCGGTCGTTTCAATTTGCGGGTCCGGAATGCGGACCTCGTCCGGAATCTCGGCGCCTTCCATGCCTCGGATTCCCTCCAGCAGGTCACGGGCGACCGACATATACTCTCGCATCGCCTTGCAAAGCAGTTTCCCATCGCTTACGCCAACAATCAGCGCCGGTTCCAGCATGGGCATGGGCGAGTCGGTGGCCGGTAGCGACTCGATGAACTGAGAACTCTCCAACCTGCGGTCGACCACCAGGGCCACTTGCCCGTCGGCTAGTGCGGGCAGCAGCATTTCGCGAGTGGCCACGTCGGCCCGCTTCAGCAATGGGCGGACCAAGTCCAAGACCTGTCGCAGCTTGTCGCGATCGTCTTCCTCCATGCGGGGCAGGGCCAGCTTCTCGACATGGTCGAGCGCCCGCTCCGCCCACTTGGCCAGGAATGCGTATTGCCGCGGGGAACTGGAGTCGCGGGCGACCACGGCCAGCATGGGGTTTCCGCCCAAATGGTCCAAGAGTTCCAGCGTTTTCGAGCCGTCCAAGTCTGCGCGCACGGCCCAGTCGTATTGATACGATTCGATCCCGCGGCCGGTTAGGAAACTGATGGCCGTCATGGGGCCCGGCTCGGGCACGAACTGCTTCAACTCCTCGGCGAACGCACGGGCATCGTCGAGCACTTTCTGCTGCTCGGCCGAGTCGAGTTCTGCAAGCGGGAGCAATTGCTCGGCGGCCTCGATGGCATCGTCTACCTGCTGCTCTACGTCGCCCAGAGCCTTTGCCATCGCCCGGCTCAAATAGCCGATGCCTGCAACCCGGCGGTCGGCAAACGGCGCCAGCGACTTCATTTCTTCGCAAGCGAGTAGCGATTCGTCCTGCCCCAGTTTCTCCAATACGTCGGTCGATGGGCCAACGGAGAGCAGCACATAATCATCTCGAACTCCCAGCGCCACGACGACTTCGAGCGACTGGGCTTTTTCGAGTACCTTCCGCGCATCGCCCGGTTCGGTTTCCAGTTTTTCCAGGTTGTCTAGCGGCAGCTCGTCCCAGGGCAGCTTGCGCACGGGCAGGGTAAACGTGAGATATTCGACGCCTGCCACGGCCTTTCGGTCAACTTCCACGGTCAGTTCGGGCTCTTCCACGAGCGCTTCGAGCACGAGCTTTTCAAGCCGTTCGAGCTGGGCCGCCACGTTGTCGACGCTCTTGACGCGGAATCCCATCACGAGTTCCGGCACGCGAATCAGATCGACATTCTCGGCAAGCACCGCCAGGAGGAACATGCCCTGCAACTGATTCTCGTCGAACTCACTTGTCTCTCCACTGAGTTGCAGGACCATCGGTCCGTAGCGCATCGCGCCGTTGATCTGCTGCAGGAGCGACACGCTGCCGACCAGGCTCTGGTCGCCATAGACGAACACCTCGTCGGAAAACATCTCGGCAATCAGGTCGAGCAGTTTCTTCTGTTCCGGATCCCTGAGCGCCGCGTTGATTTGGCCTGGAACGCTTTCCGTGTCGAGGGCCTGCAAGTTGTAGACTGCCAGGCCCATTTGCACGAAGGGCATGGCCTTGAGCTTCTGCCAGGCATTGCTTTGGGTAACAACGTCAAACTGCTCGCGGTTGCGCATGAACGAGTAGAAGAAGGCAGCGTCAGACGGCACGAACCGGGCCGCCGTATCGAGCTTCTCGAACGGATCGGCTGCCGCGGCCGGCAATGCGATGCCAAGACCCAGCGTCACACCCAACACGAGGATTGTCCACCTGCTCACTCTCTTCGAGAATTCATGACGGTACTGCATCGATCGGTTTCCTTATGTTGACCACTAAGCGGAAAGAGTTCGTCATTCTGGGATTTCGGTACCCCATCAAGACCATAACATACTCGTTCCGCTCAGCCTACGGAACCCCCGCCGGGT
>CAZASB010000487.1:0-2671 GCA_964487655.1 uncultured Planctomycetaceae bacterium | reverse complement strand
ACCAGAGAAGCGGCTTGTTTGACCCACCCTACCTATCGTGAATAATCCGGGCTAGCAGACGCGATGGGACGGCCTACTCGTCGTCGTCTTCCCAGTCATCTTCGTCTTCCCAGTCATCATCGTCGTCCCAGTCTTCTTCCTCTTCGTCTTCCTCGTCCTCGTCCTCGTCCTCGTCCTCGTCGTCGACCTCTTCCCATGGCTCATCTTCTAGGTCTTCTTCTTCTTCCTCTTCTTCCTCGTCGTCGAGGTCTTCCTCGTCCTCGTCGTCTTCAAAATCATCGTCCTCGTCGTCGACGCTGCACAGCTCGTCGTTGAGCAGTTCGGTGTCCTGGAACGAGTGTTCGCTGTCGTGCCACATGGATCCGCGCAGGGGTTGGGTGAGGGTCGTCACTTTGCTCTCCTCTGGAATGTTTTCTGAAATAGTTACTGGACTGGAAGAACGGTTAACAGATGGGGTATTGTCGGAGGACTCCAGGCTTGGACTGGACATGGCCGCAGGTTGCGGCAGTTCGTCCACATGCCGGAATCCGAACACTTGGAGGAAACGTCGGGTTGTTCCGTACAGTAACGGGCGCCCCAAATCTTCGGAACGGCCTGTTACTCGAACCAGATCGCGTTCGATCAGTTGTCGGAGAATCTCGCCACACTGCACTCCTCGCACTGCCTCCACGTCGGCGCGTAACACCGGTTGCCGGTAGGCCACAACGGCCAGTGTTTCCATGGCCGGCGTTGACAGGCGGACATCGGCCGTCATGCTATCGAGCCGACGTAGCCAGGGCGCGAACTGGGGCCGCGTGAGCAACTGGAACCCTCCCGCCACCTCCTCGGCCCGAAATGCACAGCCCTCGCTATCGTATCGGTTATTCAACTCGCGAACTAGTGTACGTGCTTTTGTTCCGTCCGCCAAGCCGGCTAGTTGGGCGAGTTTTCGGCTACTCAACGGTTCTCGGGCCAACAGCAAGAGGGCTTCGATCTGGGCCATGAGCGGTTCGCGTGCCGTTTTGGTCGCGACATCCTCGTCATGGCGAGAGCGAATATGGCCCACCAGGGCACGACGGACCGTACGCCTCCTCCAACAGAAGGGTGTGCGGTGACGTAGCGCCACGCTGCCAAGCCGTTCGCCCACAGTGACCTTGCCGCCACGAGTTCCCATAAGAACCAACCTAAACGGAAGGGGCTGCCCGGTGCAAGCCGGACCGGTCAATTTCCGTATCGCGCCGCACGCCAAACCTCCACCTGCCGAAGGACGTTTGCCATCGCTGCAAGGGGGTCGGCGTTGGTGGCCTCGAACCGATAGGTATAATGGGGATTGCCTGCAATGGCAATCTTACAATAGAACCGAAACTGCTCGTGCCCATCGCCCCAAGACTCCAGCAGTACATACGTCGATCCGAGTTCCTTCAGTCGCTGATAGACTGCGTGGAATTGGTCGGTCGACGCTGTTCCGGGCTGGTCGTGCGCGGTGGGCACCGGCATTTGCCCATCTTCGCCGGCGCAAAGCAATCCTTGCCCCGAACGATGATTGAATGCTGATTCAATTGGCGCCTCGTACGTGGCGGGCAGCACTCGACCGCCATCCAAATCACAGACTGGCGAACCGGTATCTGCCGGCTCGGCGAGCTTGTTCGGGGGCCAGGCCGGGGCGAATGAATCTTGCGACTTCGGCCCGTCGCTGCTGTTCCGCAAAAGCGGCTCGAACAACGGCGCCTCGTCAACGGCGGCTGCAACGGTCGCCGCGTCGGACGACCACCAGCTTCCCATTGCCCCATCGATTAGCTCAGGCAGCGCATTGCCGAACACGGCCACCAAGGGAATGGCCACGAGACATGCCAGCATGACAAATGCGCGAACCGCAACTGCCGCGGGAGATTGTTCAGCCAACGGCGACTCCTTTCGCCGACAAGTGGATATGAAAAACCGTCCACAGGGGCATGATCCCACCTTGTTGCGGAATATCCGCCCCCGAATACGTACAGACAACCAGGCCGGAAACTCTACGGCGACACGCCTAGCCAGGCCAACCTGCCGCATCATACGCATGTTGGGGCGACAACGCAACCGCAGTTGGCGCGCCCCCAATCCTCACGCTCAAACCCATTCCGCGGTCTCGTTTCTTACGCTTGTCCGCGATCGGCGACCTGCACGCGACACATCTAGCCTGGCGCGATGTAAATATTCGCCGAAGGGGTGGAAAATCAATGAATTGATCTGGCGGCCGCGGGGAAAATCGGCTACTTGAGAGCACCATGAGTGCTCCGGTATTAGAACAGACGTCCGTTGACGAACAACGGCGGTCGCTGACGACGCTCGTCCGGCAGTTGCAGCGGGAGGTCCGCGAACTGAGACGCGAGAACGCGGAACTACGTTGCGAGCTGGGCTACTGGAAGAGCATGCATGCTCGCGCGGTGGATCGAAACACAAAACTGCAAGCCGAACTCGATCAGGCCAAGGCCGAAGTTCGTCAACTCAAGGCGAGTGACTCGCCGCAAGCGTTACCGACAGACTTGCGACTGTCCGGGGCGTCCTCGAACCGTCACCGCGCCGCTGCCGCCGAAGGTTCTGCCCAAGAGCATCTACGGCACGAGCTTATGGATGCACCTGCTACTGGAAAAGTTCCACTTAGGCGATCGGCAGGTTCGAGCTTACCTGCCGAATGTAGAACAGTTGTCCC
>CAZASB010000486.1:0-2707 GCA_964487655.1 uncultured Planctomycetaceae bacterium | reverse complement strand
TCGATGCGGAACGGCCGGCGGTCGCGCAAGACGCGCTCCGTGCGCTCGACCTCCGCGCCGCCGTGCAGCCGGCGTGTCAGTTCCATCAGTTCCGATTCCTGCTCCGCCGTCACGGCGTCAATCACCACTCGGAACCGGCGGTACTCGCTGCTGGGCAACCGTACGTCGCGACTCTCGACGTCCATGAACCGAGAGTAGTCGAAGATCAGCACGTCTGGGACCAGCAGTTCCCACGACTGCCCGTCGTCCGAGCCGAAGACGCGGAGCCGCTGCTCGAAGTTCCGAAGCGGGGTTATTACGGTCAACCCGGCCGGCCGAGGATCGTCCTTGTCGAGCGTCAGCACGATTTCCAGCCCGCCGTCGTCCAGCGGCTTAAGCGATGCCGGCCGCACCGTCCACGGCTTGCGAACCGCGTGCCGATAAGTCGCGGTCGCCTGCTCCAGAAGAAACGGCGCCTCGCGCCCGCCGGCGTCGAACAGCCGCAGGTCGGGCGTGCGGTCGCGGGTGTGGGCGTAGACGTCGGCGTCGAGCGGAATCGCGACGATCTCCTCGCGCCGAAGCGCGCCGGCGTGAACTTCTCGGGAGAACCGGAACGCCGCCGGTTCCGCCGCCGCCAGCGAGGATGCCAGCAGGAGAACGATCCCCCCAGCCCCAAACAGGGTCGCCGGCCCTCGCCCAGATTGTATCTCGCAGCGCTGGCTATCGGTCTTCATTCTTTCCCCTCCCCTTCGAACTCATGGGCCTTCCGCGGGTCTTTCTTCAGGGCGAAGCGGGGCTCAAACTTCAGGTACAAAAGCGAACCGCTCAATACGAGCACGCCAAGCAGGACGAACGCAACAATACGGTAAAGCTGCTCCAGCCGGGCCAGGTCCACGAAGAACACCTTCCCCGCCACCACGGCGAACAGCAGAAGACCGGCGTAACGCAGCGCGCGGCGGTCCTTCAGGATGCCGGCCAGGATGAAACTTAGCGCGAACAGCGACCAGAGGATCGAGATGCCACCCGACCGCAAGCCGGGCACGTACACGCCAAGGAACGTATTCACCTCGAGCGTGGCGTACACGAACAGCAGCGCCAGCCCGACAACGCCGAACCCGGCGCCCATGTCCTTCCCCTGCCCCCGGCCGACAAGCAACCGGTAGGCCTGCACGAAAAAGGCGATGATCACGCCGAAGTCGAGCAGTCGAAACGAAGCGTCGCGGAACGAATACGCGCCGCCGTACAGCATGTTGCTCGTCAAGGTCCAAGACGGTAGGTCGAAAACGAACAGCTTCACCAGCAGCGCACCGACAAACGCCGCCAGCAGCCCGCCCAGTATCTTGTTGCGGTCCGCAAGATACTCATTGAGCAGGTACAGACACACGGCCAGCCACGGTAGCGTTAGGATGGGCAGTCGCAACGGATCATAAAGGTATCCGAACGTGCGGTTCAGCTCCAGGTGCAGGTACAGAAACATCAGGACCACGGCCGCGCCAATGGCCGCGCGCACGGCCCACCGGTCGCGCACCCAGCCGCGAATGTCGTTCGCCTTCTGCATGGCCGTGGAAGCCGCCTCGCCCGTCCGGCCGAGCAGCCGGCACGCGGCCCCAATCGACGCAATGGGCACGCCAAACATCACCAGCCGCTCCACCAGCTTCAACGCATAGTCCAGCAGCGGCAACACCTCGCCGCTTGGCCTTGCGCCAAACTGCACTGGCAGGTCGATCGCGGCGAATCGCCACAGCACGATCAAGTACAGCACGTACGCCAGATGCCGCAGGAACTCGCTGTTGAGCTTCAAGGCGATCCACAACATCACCAACGCCTGCAACGACCAACTCACCGTAATCCATTCCCGCGACAGGAGCAAGGGCACCGTGACCGCCAGGAAGAAGGCCGCCAAGCCCATGAAGCTCAGCAGCAGCTCCCGATCGACCCGCGCCCGGCGCATGAAGTAGACGACGTGCCCGATGTAGAACACGGCCAGCCCAAGCGTAACGGCCGCCATCCACTCGCGCCCGTGCATCTGCTCGACCAGCCGGAAACTGACAGCAAAGTAGATACCGGCGTTCAACAGCAGCATGAGCACGTCCAGCAGGTTCGACTTTACGCCGTTGACCAAATTATGCAAGAACTGCATGGTGGAAAATAGCACAAAGAACGCGGTCAGCAGAGGCAGCACCTCCCAGAAGTAGACCGGCCGATACCCTCTGTCCATGGCCACGAAGAACAACGCGTACGTGCATGCGAAGCTGAGGTAGTTGAGCACGGGCCATTTCTTCCAGATGGAGATGCCCAGCACGCCCGCGCCCAGAATCAGCATGTATGAGTAGAGACCGAGGAAGTTCACCGCGCCGGTCGAAAGCATGACGGGCGTGCCGTAGCCGCCCAGAATCGCCAGCACGGCCACCAGGGCCGAATTGAACCGAACGGAAACGCTGCCGGCCAGCATGGTAACGACAATCATCAGCCCGAAGGCCGTCTCCATGGGGATCAACTTATAGAACTGGAACGCCGCGAACACGCTGAAATACAACGTGGCGATTCCCGCGCCCAGCATTCCCTGGCCAAACAGGTGGTACTTGCGGCCGAGCATTTGCGTACCGGCAACCAGCATGACCAATCCCGTGCCCGCGGCCAGCAGC
Source organism: uncultured Planctomycetaceae bacterium (assembly GCA_964487655.1). Lineage (GTDB taxonomy): Bacteria > Planctomycetota > Planctomycetia > Pirellulales > Thermoguttaceae > PWXP01. Next base: position 83 of record CAZASB010000486.1, on the reverse strand, counting down.
GCTCGGGCCGGTTCACTGATCAGTCCGTGCTCCACCGAGTATCGCAGGAAGAAGCCGATTCCGACCACCAGGATCAGCACGCC
>CAZASB010000485.1:0-2721 GCA_964487655.1 uncultured Planctomycetaceae bacterium | reverse complement strand
GGAGCGCGCTGGTGGCGGCAGGGTCGGCGGTGGTTCGTTACATTCACATACACAATTCCATTATCGACCACGGCGGAAGTTTTTCAAGCCCCGGAGGTGAGCATTGTGCGCCCGGCGCTAGTGTCAGAACCGGGCCTCGTACCCAAAATGGCCCGAAATGCCGGAGCCGTCGACGCCGGAGCCGTGGACGCGATAGGCTTCGTTGAAGATGTTTTCGATTCCCAGCGCGATCCGATGATTTTCCCATGGCTCCCAGCCCATCCGCGCGTTGAGTGTTTCGTAGCCCGGCGTGCCGCCGGCAGGGATGCGCGAGTCGCGCTGGTCGCGTTCGCTCAAGCGGTCCTGGCGGTCGGCGATCCAGGCGTATAGTTCAAACCAACTCCGATGCTTCGGGCCGCGCCACCGCAACCCGACGATGCCCTGGTTCGGTGGGATGCGGCTAAGCGGTTCGTTGTCGGTCACGTTCTGACCATGGGTGGTCCAGAAGTTGCCGTACAAACTCCACCGCGGCGTGAACAGGTATTCACCGGCCAGTTCGAAGCCATGAATCTCGGCCTGACCGACATTGCGCCGCTGCAAGACGGCAATCATGCTGCCCGGGTCGAGCGGATCGGGAATCGTGTCGATTTGCTCGCGGGCGATCAGGTTCTCCAGATCGGTCCAGTAGACGAATGCCTGGCCGCGGAGCCGGTTGAAGTTTGCCTTGATTCCCACCTCGTAGTTGAGGCTCGTTTCGGGCGAGAGGTCGGAGTTGGGTACGTCGATGCCCTCGTTCACGTTCGTCGAAACGCTGGTCAACTCGTCCAGAAGCGGCGCTCGGAACCCTTCGGCAATCGACCCGACGAAGTGGATGTCGTCGGACAACGCCCACGACAGGCCTGTGTTGGCCGTCCATTGCGAAAAGGCAGGCGTGATGCGCGTCGTCGCGGCCGGCGCCAGCGGATCGGTTGGGTCGAACAGCGGCACCGATCCACCTGCCTGGATATCGCTGTACCGAATGCCCGACTGCGCGGTAAGACGTTCAGTGAGCGGTAGTTCCCACAGCAGGAAGGCGCCGGTGCGCCGGTAAAAACTGTCATCGGGGAATTGCGGCTGGAGCGTGTCAACCAGCACGCCGGTTTCGGCGTCGTAGCGCGACCGGTTGGCGTCCACGTCGTCGTGATACCAGTCGACGCCCCAGGTAAGCTTGCCCAGCCATCCGACTTCGCGGAAGAACGTAACGGTCGCGCCAAGCGTATCGACGTCGAACTCGCCTTGCTCGAACTCGCTGCCGGTTGGCGGTCGCCGCCGGTACTGGCCTTCCTTGTTCCGCTGGTAGGACGCGGTGATGCTGTATCCGTCGAGCAGCAAGCCGCCCAAGTCGTTTCCTTCCCAGCGAAGATACGTCATGTCGCGCTGCTGGGGATCGAACAACTGAATCTCTTTGGGAAACTGGTCGCTGCGAGGAACGTTTTCCTGCTCGAAGTGCTGCAGCGAAACGGTCAATACGTGCCACGGGTCGGGTTGGAAGTCGAAACGGATATCGCCGGCGTATTGGCTGTAGTTGGTCAGCGGCTGCCGCCCGAGCGAGCCGCCGCGCTCGAGATTATTGATGTTCGAATAACTGCCGCCGCCGAAAACGCCGAGGTCGTTGTACGAGCCCTGAACATTCAGGCGGGTATAGTTGCCCGTGTCGGCCGTGGCGAAGCGGTCAATGAACTGGCCGCCGAACAGGCGGCCGTAAGTGGGCGCCGTACCCCGAGTGACCACGTTGATCACGCCGCCAATCGCGTCGGAGCCCCACTGGGTCGACATCGGGCCGCGCACCACTTCGATACGTTCGATCATGCCCGGGTCGATCAGCGCGAAATACTGGTTCGGACCGAAACGATAGGTCGAGTTGTTCATGCGAACACCATCGATCATCAGCAGGGTTTGCGGACCGGTCAGCCCACGAATGAACGGCGACGCTTGCCCGGCGCCGGTCCGCTGCATCAGTATCCCCACTTCCTGCTCCACGGCCTCGATCATGTTGCGAGGCTGCCTTTCATCGAGCTGGATACGGTCGATAATCGACGCGGCGCGCGGCGAATCGAAGATCGACCCCGTGCCGCGCAGCGCGGAGTTCAGTCCCTCGTACCGGAGTTGCCCGAGGTTGGGATAGCTCAGCGGCAAGTCGTACGGGCCGGTCGGCTGAACGGACGGCGCGCCGGTTGGGATGCTGGCAGGCGGCCGGGGCAGTTCGCCTGGGCGGACGAGTACTTCAGGCAGCATTGGCTCGGCGTCAGTGGTTGCCGTTGTGCCCGACTCTTCCTGAAGTAGCGTATCTCCGGCCGTTCGATCACGAGCCCACAAAGCCAGAATGATTGCAATGGCGACAATCGCCGTGGAACGGTGGATTTGCATCCCCCTCTTTGCCCCCCCCTTAAGTATTGGTCGCGAGAGATTGTTCCGGAAATTCTCGCTGTACTGATTATTCGGGTTGTAGGGTAGGGCGAGGTCAGGAAAAACAGCATTCAGAGTAGTATCAGTTCCTTTGAAAGACGGCTTGCCAGTCATTTTGGGGCCCTAACTGGGGCCACCTGACCTCGTTTACCTTTGAGCCCGGGGATAGGTAGATCCCTGCTGTAAGGGGGGGCTACAAAATCAAATTATTCGGGAAGGGAGATTTGCTATTTGCTTGACTCAGCGGAGGTTTCGATTAAACTAAATGATGCTGCGGTTCCGGCAGAGACGGATCGT
>CAZASB010000484.1:0-2727 GCA_964487655.1 uncultured Planctomycetaceae bacterium | reverse complement strand
TCTTAGCGTGTTCGATGTTCAGGCATCGCTGGTACGCTGGCGTCGAGTCGGTTAGAATGGCCAGGGATTCACCTGCCACATCCTTCCGTCCACCTGCCGAAAAGGAACTCTCATGACCGTCCGAAACGCAAAAAACGCCGTCAGGCGACGCACCTTCCTGAAAGGCGCCGTTGCGACCCTTGCCGCTCCGTGCGTTGTTCCGTCCTCGGTGTTTGGAAGTAATGCGCCCGGCAACCGAGTCAACGTCGCATTCATTGGCGCTGGCAATCAGAGCCGCGTCGACCTGCCCAGCATGTTGCGATTGGACGACGTCCAGGTGGTAGCCATCTGCGACGTGAACAAGGGGAGCCACGGCTACGCGCGGCCGGAACATTTTCTCGGCCGCGAGCCGGGTCGCGACCGGGTCAATGCGTTCTATGCCGAGAAGACGGGCGTTTCAGAGTATAAAGGCTGCGATGTTTATGCCGACTTTCGCGAAGTGCTTGCGCGCGGCGATGTCGACGCGGTCATGCTGGTGACGCCCGACCATTGGCACGCGCTGATGACCGTCATGGCGGCCGAGGCAGGCAAGGACATCTACTGCCAGAAGCCGATGACGCTGACCGTTGCCGAGGGGCGCGCGATGATCGACGCGGTGCGCCGGCACAAACGCGTGTTTCAGACTGGCAGCCAGTACCGTTCGCGAGCCGCCGTACGCCGCGTGTGCGAACTGGTGCGCAACGGGCGCTTGGGCGAGGTGCGGCGCGTTATCGCGGCCGTGCCGGGAGCAGGCGTGGGCCCGGGACCCGGCTGGCAGCCGATGCCGGTGCCGGAGGGTTTCGACTACAACATGTGGCTTGGCGCCGCCCCCGACGCGCCGTACCACGAGGACCGTTGCTTCTACCGCTTCCGATTCATCCTCGACTATTCGGGCGGGCAAGTGACCAATACGGGCGCCCACGCGCTCGATATCGTTCAGTGGGCGCTGGGCGCCGACGACACGGGGCCCGTCGAGTTTGAAGACCAGGGCTCCCAGTGGCCGCCAGAGGGGCATCTGTTCAATACGGCCGTTCATACCAGTTTCCGTGCCCGGTACGCCAATGGGGTTGAATTGATTTGCAGGACGCAAGACCCCGGCTTCGGTGCCCGCTTCGAGGGAACCGATGGCTGGCTGGAGTTTACCGCAAGAGCGGTGACCAGCGAGCCGGAGTCGCTCAAGGATTCCGCCCTTGGTCTGGACGAACTCCACCTTCCCGTGAGCGACAACCACTACCGCAACTTCATTGACGCGGTGAAGTCGCGCGAAGACACCATTGAACCGGTTGAGGTCGGCCACCGAACCACCACTCTATGCCACCTAGGTAATATCGCCATGCGATTGGGACGCAAGGTTCCGTGGGATCCCGAGACTCAGTCGTGTCCAAACGACCCCGAAGCCAACGCGATGCTCCAGCGGCCCTATCGGGCGCCGTGGCGGCTGACGGCTCGCGGGTGAGAGGCCGAATAGCGTAGACGTTTACCATTTCCGTCGAGCCTGCGGGCGACCCGTGGGCTTCCGGAAGCCAAAGAGATATCTTTCATGGAGCGCCCCATGACGCGTCGCGCTTTGATTACCGGAATCACTGGACAAGATGGCGCCTACCTGGCCGAGTTCCTTCTGGGCAAGGGTTACGAGGTTCACGGGATGGTGCGCCGATCAAGTACGGAGAACTTCGAGCGGATCGTTCATCTTCGCGATCGCGTGCGACTTCATCAGGCCGACTTGCTGGACCAGCTCTCGATGGTCAACCTCATCCAGGATATCCGGCCGCATGAGGTGTATAACCTTGCCGCCCAGAGCTTCGTGCCGACGAGCTGGCTTCAGCCGCTCTTGACCGGCGAGTTCACGGCCTTGGGTGTTACCCGGATGCTCGAAGCCGTGCGACTGGTCGACAAGGCCATTCGCTTCTACCAGGCAAGCTCCAGCGAGATGTTCGGCAAGGTGTGCGAGGAGCCGCAGAATGAATGCACGTCCTTCTGGCCCCGCAGCCCCTACGGCGTGGCCAAGGTGTATGGTCATTGGATTACCGTGAACTACCGCGAGAGTTACGGAATCTTTGCTTGTTCTGGCATCTTGTTTAACCACGAGTCGCCCCTGCGAGGCAAGGAGTTCGTTACCCGCAAGGTGACCGACGGCGTCGCGCGGATCAAGCTGGGCGTTCAAGCGAAGCTCAAGCTGGGCAACCTGGACGCAATGCGCGACTGGGGGTTCGCCGGCGACTATGTTAAGGCCATGTGGATGATGCTCCAGCAGGATGGGCCGGACGACTACGTTGTGGCGACCGGCGAGAAACACTCGGTCCGGCAGTTGGTTGAGTTTGCGTTCGGGCATGTTGGCCTGGACTGGCGCGAGTATGTCGAGACCGACCCCGGACTATTCCGCCCGGCGGAAGTGAACACATTGCGAGGCGACGCCGCCAAGGCCCGCAAGCAACTTGGCTGGGAGCCCGAGATCGACTTCCCCGGCCTGGTTCGCATGATGGTCGACGCCGATCTGGCGCGCGTGCAACGAGAGATTGGCTTGCAGGCTTGAGGCGAGGGCGTGGGGAGGTAGTAGCGGGCTTGTAGTCATAGCCCCGACTGGGACGAGCCGAGCAGTGGCTCTCGGGGGCGAATCCAACCTGTGTGGAACAATGAGGCCGGGTCCAAGAAACAATAGGCTCTTCCGTTTCTGGGTGCAGAATTGCCTGACACGTGGATGAACCCGGA
>CAZASB010000483.1:0-2763 GCA_964487655.1 uncultured Planctomycetaceae bacterium | reverse complement strand
ATGCAGGCCAACATGCGCCGCAGCGCAAGCCGAGCGTGCTCCTTGGTGTCTTCGGGTACGGTCACCACGTTCACCGGACTGCCGCTTGCCAAGGCATCCAATACCCAGAGCAGGTGCGGCGGGTCGATTTGCCGCATCTGGAGACATACGGGGTTGCCGAGTGACAGTGAGGTGATCCGTTGCTCGGGATGCCGTTTCGCCAGACGTTTCACCAGGTGGCTCTCGGTGCCGATGGCCCAGCAGGCGCCGGGCCGTGCCTCGGCCACGGCGCGGATGATCTGTTCCGTACTACCGGCTAGGTCGGCCGCGGCAACCACCTCGCGAGTACACTCGGGATGGACCATCACGGTGACGTCTTCCCGTTGCCGCCTGGCGGCCAGAACGTGCTCAACCGTGAACTGCTGGTGTACGTAACAATGACCCTTCCAGAGCAGGAAGGTGACCCGCTCGATGTCGGTGCGGCTGAGGCCGCCATCCGGCATCGCCGGGTCGTAGAGCGCGCACGCATCGTCGTCATGGCCCAGGGCCGCGGCCGTGTTGCGCCCGAGATGCTCGTCGGGAAGCATCAGGATCTTCTTCGCGCCGCCGCCGGCCGGGTCGAGCGCCCAGCGGAAGACGTTGGCCGCGTTGGCTGAAGTGCAACACGCGCCGCCCAGCGAGCCTGTGACGGCCTTCGCTTTCGCGGTCGAATTGACGTAGATAATCGGAAGAACCTTCTCGCCGGTCAATGAAGAGACTTCTTCCATGGCCGCTCGAACGCTCGCCGCGTGGGCCATGGCGGCCATCGGGCAACCGGCCCGCAAGTTTGGCAGAATGACGGTCTGGCCCGGCCGCGCAAGGATGGCCGCTGATTCGGCCATGAAATGGACTCCACAGAAGACAATGAACTCCGCGACCGTCTGTTCGGCGGCTGCTTGCGAGAGCCTGAGACTGTCGCCAATCAGATCGGCATGGTCGACAATCTCGTCCCGCTGATAGTGGTGCCCCAGGATGCACAAGCGGCCGCCTAACTCCGCCTTGCGAGCTTTGATGCTCCGGCCCAGTTCGCAGGCATCCATCTGGACGTAATGGTTCGGTAGCGATGGTTGTGTATTCACGGTTCACTTTCCTATTGGGAAGAGGGTAACGGCCGGAAAGGCCCGGGCAAGACCAGCGAAACGCGAGACACCGTGCCGCACGCTTCCATTTCGCCGCAACAGCCTGCCGGGCAGGTAGGACGCGAAGTTGGCCGCGTCCGACGTTCGCGCAACATGTTGACGGCATCAACCACGCGTCGAACGCAATAGTCGACCTCGTCTTGCGTGGTGAATCGTCCGAGCGAAAAGCGAATGGAGCCGGCCGCGCGATCCTCAGCCAACCCCATCGCGCGGAGCACGTAGTGCGGATCGTCCTCGCCGCTTGCGCAAGCAGCGCCCACCGAAGCCGCGATCTCGGGAAGGTTCTCGATCAACTCCGGCGCTTCCACGCCAAGGAAGGTTACGTTCAGCGTGTTAGGCAATCGCTCGCGCGGGTGCCCGTTAAGAACCACGCCGGACAGTCCATCTGCAAGCCCCGCGAACAGGCAGTCGCAAAGTGCCTTTATTCTCAGGGCGTCGCCGTCGAGTTCGTTCCGGGCCAGTTCACACGCCAGCCCCATGCCAACGATGCCCGGAACGTTGAGTGTTCCGCCGCGAAGGCCGTTCTCCTGGCCGCCGCCGTCGATCTGGGCCGTCAGGCGTACTCGAGGGGATTGACCGCGGACCCAGAGTGCGCCAACGCCCTTGGGACCGTGGAACTTGTGGGCCGACAAGCTCAACAGGTCGATGTCCATCGCCGCAACGTCGATGGGAGTCTTGCCCACGGCCTGCGTGGCATCGGAGTGGAACAAGACGCCCCGCTGTTTGACGACCCGGCCTATCTCGGTGATTGGATTGATCGAGCCAACAACATTATTGGCCGCCATGATCGAAACCAGGAGGGTCTGATCGGTCAGCGCATCTTCCACTTGCGCGGCGGAGACACGCCCAAATGTGTCGGGCGAGAGTCGTGTCACGTTCAGTCCGTGCCGCTCCAAGCTTTGCAGCGGCCCGAGTACGGCCTTGTGCTCGCCGAGGCAGGTAACCGCGTGGTTGCCTCGGTGGTCGTACATTGCCGCCACACCCTTGATTGCGAGATTACAGCTTTCCGTGGCGCCTGACGTGAAGACGATCTCGCTTGCCGCCGCCCCAATGAGTCGGGCTACCTGCTGGCGAGCATATTCGACGAGTTCCGCGGCGCGCCGCCCGAAGGCATGGGTCGTGCTGGCCGGATTGCCATAGTCGCATCGCATCACGCCGGCCACTTGCTCGATGACGCGAGGATCCATTGGCGTAGTGGCGTTGTTGTCCAAATAGATGGGCGTTGTTGGCGTTGGCTCGTTCATGAATGGCTTTCTATTAACACTAAGTCGATCAACCTAATAGAGATAAGGCGCAAAAAAACACGCCGCCAGGACGGGCTCAGATCATATACGCGGGGATGAACGTATCGGCGCCGTTGGTCATGGCGACCTCACGTTCAATCAGCTCCTGAATGGTTGTCTTCTGGTAGATGTTCTGCATTGCCTTCTGGGCATCTTTCCACATGGACATGAAGACGCACTCCCCTCGTAATAGGCATTTGCCCCCCTCTTTTTCGTGGGTGATGCATGCGACCGGAGCAACAGGGCCGTCAATGAAACAAATGATGTCTCCAACGCTAAGCTGAGTCGCCGAACGAGACAAAATATACCCACCCTTGGCACCC
>CAZASB010000482.1:0-2773 GCA_964487655.1 uncultured Planctomycetaceae bacterium | reverse complement strand
GCGGAACAAACCGGGAATAAACGGGGATATGGGGTGGTGCGTATGGTTTCCAGGGATAACGAAACCCCTGGCTACGGTGCGAATCGCCTCCGGCGAATAGGCGCGGATGAATGGCCGCTGGTACGTGGCACGTGGGGCTCGGAATCATACGGTAACAAGCGACTTTTGGATTGGCTCCGGCGGGACAAGCCCGCACGGTGGCCTTCCTCGCGACTCCAACTTGTGTACAACAACAAGGGCGAAGTGCAAGCGGATGGATCATTCACCATCGGGACGTACAAACCGACCGACGGCGCGGTAGCCGGAAAGCATCGCGCCACCCGTTTCACACGGGCAGCTCTTGCCCGGTGAGTCGCTGGTAGGCCTCGATGTACTTCTGTCGGGTCTTTTGCACGATGTCGTCGGGCAGCGATGGCGGGGGGCTGTTCTTGTCCCAGGCGGTCGCCGTAAGCCAATCGCGGACGAATTGCTTGTCGAAAGACGGCTGGCTCCGGCCCGGTTGGTAGGCATCGGCAGGCCAGAATCGGGAACTGTCGGGCGTCAGCGCTTCGTCAATCAGGATGACCTCGCCGTCCACTTGGCCGAACTCGAACTTCGTATCGGCGATGATTATGCCCCGCTCACGCGCATACTCGCTGCCTCGCTCGAAGATGGCCAAGCTGCGGCGGCGCAGCTCTTCCGCAACCTCGCCGCCGACGACCTCGACCATTCGCTCGAATGGGATGTTCTCGTCGTGTCCGCTCTCGGCCTTCGTGGCAGGCGTGAAAATGGGTTCCGGCAGTTGCGAACTCTCCATCAACCCGCTTGGAAGTGGAGTGCCGCAGACCGTCCCGTTACGCTGGTACTCGGCCCAACCCGATCCGGCCAGATAGCCTCGCACCACGCACTCGATAGGAATCACCTGCGTCTTCCGACCAAGGGTCGTCCGACCGCGGAGCGCGTCTAGGTCCACCCCCGTCGGCAGGTCCATCTGGTCGACATCGGTCGTGATCAGGTGATTCGGTTCCTCCAGCCGATCGAACCAGAAAGCGGCGGTGTGCGTGAGTACCCGCCCTTTGTCCGGTATGCCCGTGGGCAGTACCCAATCGAACGCGCTGAGCCGGTCGGTACTGACCAACAGCAGCTTGTCACCCATTTCGTAGACGTCGCGGACCTTGCCACGACGCACGGTCAGACCGGGGATAGACGTCTCCAATAGCGCAGCTTGGGACATAATGGATACCGGTACGAGTTTGGGGGCAATGGAAATAGCATCCGCAGACACCTATCCACGGAAAGTCATGGCGGAGCATAACGGACGAAACGCCGCTTGCCAAGTGGTTAGTCGGCCAAGTGTGCGGCCGGTTGTTATGCCGGGCCGCGGACGTTAGACTAATGGGGCTCGCCACGTTTTGCCTGCGGTCCGCTCGAGGAAGCTGCCCCATGGGAGTTATGCGGTTTCGCATCCATCCGCCTGAACGACTCACTGACGAGCTGGTCCAGCAGGCATACTTGACCGGTCTGGACCGGATCGCCTGGCGGGTCGAGGCGAGCGGAGAGGATGGGGTTCTTTCGCTATGCCGCTCGGCCTCGGAATCAGCGAGTCTGCACGTGCCGTGGCACATTGACGGTCACGGAGTCGTGACCGTCTCCTCCGGCTGCCTGATGGAGCGATTGGAGCCATACTTGCTCCCGCTGGAGCTTGCGCGGGGCTCACTCGGGCAACTCCGCAACCAGCTTGCCGACTGGCAGGCGATTGGTCTGAGCGTACCGCAGCCTGTCCGTGACCGGGTCCAGGAGGCCGTGCGGCTTTTCAGTCAAGCGGCAACCGGCCAGGATGATCCTTCGACATGTGTCCAGTGCTGCGAAACCTCACTTCGACTCTCTTACGAAGCCGGCGTCCTGTTGACTGCCACTTACACGGACCAGTCCATCGCGGTTCGCCGCAGGGGAGGAGGACGCCTTGCCGCGTGGCTGGGCGCCAATTTGGGCACGGCGCTGCTGGATGAATCGGCCGCATCGACCTTCCTTCGCGCGTTCAACGCCGCCAATGTTCCGGTTTGCTGGCACGACATCGAGGCCACGGAAGGGAGCTATTACTGGCCTCTGTGTGACCGACAGATCGAGTGGTGCAACACACATGGCTTGCGAACCGTTGCCGGCCCGCTGCTAACATTCGCGCCCCACGCCATGCCCGATTGGCTCGCCCTTTGGGAAGACGATTTCGAGAACCTGCTCGTGTTCGTCGAGGAGTTCGTGCGAACCGCGGTCACTCGCTATCGCGGGAAGATCGACCTATGGCAGTGCGCGGGCCGGGTGAATACGGGCGACGTGTTTTGCCTCTCGGAGCAGGACAAACTACGGCTGACGGCGCGGAGCGTGGAGTTGGTTCGCGAACTCGATCCCGACGTGCCGGCGGCCATTTCGTTGGACCAGCCTTGGGCCGAGTACATGAGCCGGTACGATGCCGATTTCCCACCGCTTCACTTCGCCGATGCGCTGATCCGCGCGGGCCTGGACATCTCCGGCCTTGCCCTGGAGATGAATCTATCGCGTTCGCCCGGAGGCACCTTGCCTCGGTCGCCGCTGGAGTTGAGTCGGCAGATCGACGCGTGGGGCTCGCTGGGTCTGCCGCTGTACCTGCACATCAGCGCGCCGAGCGATGGCGCCGACGACCCGCTCGCGCGCCGAGCTGGGCAACGGACGCCTGGTAAATGGACCGCCCGGGTTCAACAAACATGGCTTGCCCGCTGCGTACCGCTCATGCTGGCCAAGCCATGCGTGGCAGGCGTGT
>CAZASB010000481.1:0-2774 GCA_964487655.1 uncultured Planctomycetaceae bacterium | reverse complement strand
GCTCCCGGTATGTACCCCGTGAACGCTTACGACTGTGCCTTCAAGCTGCCCACATCCGCCCAGACGGTCAATTTCTCCGACAGCCTGGCAAGCATCGCACGGAACGATGTCCGAAACCTGGACCATTCAGGCATAGCCAGCGGAGACAGCGTTTCCTCAGCGTCCATCGAGAGATAGCCATCGGCGTTTTCGATTGATCTTACGAGGTGCTGGTGATCGGATCCCCACCAATTCCTTTGGTAAGTGTTCCACGCCTTGACGAGGAGTACGCCAACTCGCGGACATTCTCATCGAGGCCATGTGCGATAAGATCCCGCAAGTCGTCCACCGCTTGGCCCGCAAGCTGGCCGACCGTTGCAGGAACGCGACGGGACCCGTCCTCGCTGCAACCCTTGAGCCAGAAGATGTGAACCCCTTCGATCAGGCGCTCGATGGTATGGCCAAGCTCAAAGAGACTGCGTTCGATGTCCTGATGGGGCATTGGTATGATTCCTGCATTCGTGCGGCGGGCCGGACTGGGCGGGAGTCGCACGAGCAAGGCCGAAGGCGGTGGCCCGCCCAATCGCGTTGGCTGGCTGGCCGCGCGGTCACGCCTACCCGATTGCTCCTGATTGTACCTTGGCGATTCACGTTTTGCAGTAATCTTGGAGCCCTCTCGACGATATTGCGGCAGAACCTGTGTTGCGGCCAAGACGAAGCCTCGGACTGTCAAGGCGACCGTCAGCTTCAATCATCTCGGCCGGCCCAAGAGCGTTTGACGGCGGTCTGCCGTGACGTGCCTGCCTTCGAGGTGGGACTCGCCGAGTTCCACACCTTTTGCCACGGCCGGGGTAACTACACGGTCTGGCTCACGCCAAAGAGCTTCCCGATCGTATCACGGGTAAGGCAGCGAAATCGTATCACCAAAAAAGCTTCGTAAGTCGTTGACCTACAAGGCTTTACAAGTCGGGGCGACACGATTTGAACGTGCGACCTCTGCGTCCCGAACCCGATCTGGCCGCATGCGAAAACAGGCGTTTTTCCCGAGCGCCAGCACTATTCTACTCCCCATAACGACTATTGCAAGGGCTCTCAAACGATTGCAGTTTTTCTCGGGAAATAGCGGTATTCTTGACGCGAAGATGCGCGCAAAACGGTAGCTGACAAATGAACACTACTGCGGGGCGTATTGGCCTCTGGCACGGCCAGCCTGTCCCGATCAGCGCGTACGATCGGACGGGGCATGGATGCTGAGCGCACGAAACACCGTTCGAGAAAGCCCGAGAGCCCGTTCACTCGATTCGGTAGATTCTTCGCAGCTCGGCAAGCACGCCGTCGCGCGTCTGGCCTTCCAGTCCAAGATTCTTCAGGAAGACGGTTTCTGTTCTTGAAAACAGCTCCAACATGAACGGGTAGCCGTCCTGAGCCGGTTCCTGAAACCGGTAGAACCTCTTTTCGCCAGTCGCCTTCTCTTGCGTCTGGTATTCGCCACTACGAACGAAATCCCAAAACGACTCGGCGAACGCCGCGCCCAGGGCTTCCACACAAAGAACGATGTCGAGATCCTTCGTGGCGCGGAACGGTCGTTCCACCGCGTCCATCGCCAAAGTGCAGGCGACACCACCAATCAGGATGTACTGGCTGGTATGGCTCGCGAAGTGCTGTCCGAAGCGATCCAGCCCTTCTACCACGACATGCCCTCCATCATCTCTTTCATCGCTGCCTCGACACGCTCATCCTCGTTCTCCCGAAGCGACAGGAAGAGCGACAGGCGATCAACGATCTTCCCGTCGGAGAGGAGTCCTGGATCGTAGCTCCACACCTCGACCTCTTGCGACCCGGGATCGTCGACCGCTGCTCTTGTGAAGTCGTCTTGCTGCTGAAGCCTCTTCCACCGCTGTGCGGAAATCGCAATGGTCGAGATTGGGGGGGCGGCCAACATCGTGTATCTGGCCAGCGCCGACAGCCCGGCAGTGGGACCAACGCCGTTCTGAAACGTTACACAGACGTGCTGCCGTCGCTTCACGGGACTGCGCAGCAAAGGCAAAGCCTTATTCCACAAGTCCTGACGACCGTTCTTGAACACTAGGCTTCGCTGACGCCCTCGCATGGCAATCTCGGCCAAATCCTCGGCCTCCAATTCGTTGAAGACGCGACTCATCGTCATCTTCGTGTAGCCAAGCTCCTTCGCCAACGCGGCAGGAGTGTGGCAGCGGTCGTCCCCGCGAAGCAGTGCATGGAGCACGACCACCTGGGTTGCGGGGCTCAGAGCTGGAGAAGTATGGCGCAGCCGGTGAAAATGCTCACGCAGGTCGATAGCCAGCATCGGTAAATACAGTTGGTTGCCCGGAACGACGAACGGCACCTTCTGCTCGATCAGACGCTTACGCTGATAGGCGGCGACCTGCCCCCGCACGTAGATGATTTCGCTGTCCCATTTGGGCCGAACGTGGTCCATGTGCTTCCGGATCGTGGCGGCTGCCAAGCCTTCCTCACCTTGGTCCACCATCAGCAGGCACGCCAGTTCCAGGAGCTTTGCTTCGTAGAAGCAGTAGGCTTCCCGCAAGAACAGTGGCAGACGCCGCTGCCCAGGCCATCGGACCGGGGAAACTGTAACTCCCAGCGTTTCCTGGAGATACTGTCGGATTTTGTCGGGTTCCGGGGGCACGGGACACCTCGCGTAACATTGAATCTGCACTGTAACATACCACATGTTACCGTGCGAATCAAGAGTTATCCAGTCCCCGGCTAAGCCCCCAGCCCCGACCACTACCGCTGCCGTCGTCGTTTGCGCC
>CAZASB010000480.1:0-2780 GCA_964487655.1 uncultured Planctomycetaceae bacterium | reverse complement strand
CGGGCCGACCGGATCGCTTGCGAAGTGGCCGATGACCTCGATCACGCCGAGGTAGCTATAGTCGCCCCCGGCGATGGCCGTGTCAATTTGGATATGCCCCTGCGCGTCGGCCGCCACATCGTAGAATCGGACCACATTGGATTCATTTTTGGAGTTGATCAAGTTCTTGGTCACTCCTCCGACCGTGTAGGCTGCTTCACGGTCATCGGGCGGACCAGCCCGGGAACCAAAGAGGATAACGTCGTAACTGTCGCCTGGCGTGAGACCCTCGAGTTGCACCGTGGCCTTGGGGAAGGCCGCGTTGGTTGCCAGTGAGTCGCGACTGGCAGTGGAAGGATAGCCCGAGGCGTCCGTGCCGACCCCGCTGGCGTTGTATCCGAAGAAGGGCGCCAACACGTTCACTTTCACCGTCGTCTCCACGCCCGCGGCATCCACCGCGCCGAGGATCATGTGTCCCGGTCCTCCCGTGCCGCCAGAGCCAGCGCTGCTGGCCAAGTTGTTCCAGTTGCCGGACGTCAGGCCGCTTGTGATGCCAACGTCGATCAACACGCTCTGCTCATCGGAGACTCGCATGGCGCTCAGGTAGCCATGCTGGCTTAACGAAGGGACATTGTCCAGAACGATCTGGCCGCCGGCGGCCGAGGCAGTCCGCCACGTCATCACTGTATGGTCCACATAACCGTCGTAGTATGAATTATAGGGATTCGAGTTCAGGTTGTCGGAGGGATCGCCGTTGACCTTATACACGCTGTTGCGACTGGTGGCGACCGCGCGGCTGCCAATCACCTCAACGCGGTAGGTCTTTGCGGGGTCGAGGCCGAGGCCGGAGAACTTCAACTCGGCATGTGGAAAGTCGGTGCCGCGCGTATAGAAGGCGTCGCGGGTGGCTTTGGGGTCGATCCAGGAAGGAAACTCGAATCCCGGGGAGGCATTCCAAGCGCCGTTCAATGTCCCAGTGCCCGGGCCGGCCGCTTGAACGAACAGGAGTCCAACGCCAGAGGCAGTTCCCGTCTGGTAGTCAACCAAACTGGGATAGGTGCTATTGAGTGCGCCGGTTGGAATGGTGTTCCAATTGCCGCCCGGATCGGCTAAACCGGAATAACTTTCGAAGTCGATCCGCAGATCGAGCGCCCAGGCGGTGCCGGATGACAACAGGAGTGAAGCGCACAGTGCGAGGAGCGTCTTTATGTAGGCAAAATGACGATGGTTATTCATCGGACGGAACCTCCCTAAAGCGGAAGTGACGGAAAAGGGCGAGATCACTGTTGATTGGCTTGTAGTATTCATGGTGTGTAACCAGTTGAAGTTCATGGCCGGCGCTGGGCCGATCTCTGTCTGACTAACGCGATTGCAGTTGGAGGGCCAGGGGCTCCATGCCCTTTGCGACCTCGGCCGTGAGACCGGAGGTCTTCGGATTGCTGTAGCGCTCGGGGACGAGCCACTGGACCTTCACGCCGCCTGGGGCCACGTCGCCTTCCAGGCCATCGGCGTCGGCGTTGACGCCGCTGATGCGCCGGGCGACGACGGTCACGGCATGTCGGCCCGGCAGGGCGCCGTCGCCCGCTTCAAAAGTGCCGAGAGTGAATCGACCAGAGTCGTCCGTGGTCCCTTCGGCCGGACGCCCGCCATCCTCGGGGACGAGCATCACCTGGGCCCCGGCCGCCGGCTTGCCGTCGAGCGTGACGGCGCCGCTCACCGGGATAGTGGTGGGGCGGCTTGGTCCACAACCGGCCACCGGCAGCATGATTGCCGCGGCGGCAAGGCCGGAAAGAGAAACAAGGCGGAACGTGGCGGAACGCTTGTGTGGCATCGGCGCGGATCCTAATAGGGTTGAACGACTTCGCCGTCGGACTTATTGCCCAGGCGCTGATAATTCCAGTGATCGATCGACTCGCTGAGAAAGTGGACGGACCCATCGCCCAGCAAGAACGTGGCCCCGCCCGGATGGCGCGAACGGAAGCCCTTTTCCGTGCTCCAGTTGCACTTCTGGTTGCAGTAGTCGCCCGAGGTCTGGCACGTGTCATAATTGAGCGGAATGTGTGTATGCCCGAATCCTTGCCCGTTGTTCGTCCAGGCCCAGCCGTTGCCATTGTGGGCCGAACATTCCGGAATGACCTCGCCGAAGTAGATGGTGTTGGACAGTCCGTCGCGGCAGTCGGCCACGCTAGTGGAAATCGGAATTCGAGTAAACGGTCCATAGAAACGACCAATCAACAGCGTGTGCGGCGGCGGAGTGTACTGGTTCCAGTTATTTTCGCACCAGCAGCCACTGTTGCCATTGTGTTGCGTCGGGCCCTCGGAAGCGGTGTAATTATGCACGCCCTTGCTGCCAATCTTCCCTCGCGAGGAGTCGCTCGGGCACGTGTAGACTGAAATGACGGTCCCGCCGAGCGCATAACTGTTGGCCGCCGCTTGGGTATCGGTGTTCGTCTTGAAATCGAACTGATCGTGGAGCGCCTGCTGCTCGATATACGGCAGCAGCCGAATCATGATGGAGCCGCGGTCATTGGGGCGGCTACTGCCTGTGGAGTCGGTGCCGTCGTAGAATGCTCCCGGGGGGAACACGTTGTTCGAGGTGTGGTAATTGTGCAGCGCCAGGCCGATTTGCTTCATGTTGTTCGAGCACTGGAGCCGGCGCGCAGCCTCGCGCGCGCTCTGCACGGCAGGCAGCAACAGTCCGATCAGGATGCCGATAATCGTAATGACCACCAGGAGCTCAACGAGGGAATCCAAATGTGTGTTATGGCCTTGTCCTTGATGTTGGTGGGGGTCGGAACGAC
>CAZASB010000479.1:0-2795 GCA_964487655.1 uncultured Planctomycetaceae bacterium | reverse complement strand
ACGATGAGGCCCCGCTTGGTCGTCTGCGGCGTTTCGATGTAGTCTTCGCCAAAGCCGACGTGCGGGTAGGGCATGCCCGGATGGACCTCGGTCGCCTCGTCGGCGATTCGGCCGATGCCCGGCAGTCGCTCGCCGTCGAGCGTGGTCGGGATGGTATCGACCAGTCGCGACAGGACAAACGCCTCCTGCCGATACGCTTCGAGCACCTTCGCCTGGACCACTTGCCCGGCAATATTGGAAAAGGCCGTTACGTCGACGCCGTCGCCCGCTTCCAGCACGAACTCGCCGTGCCGCGGGTCGAGCGCCCGCACGCGATCCGGCCCGAGCGTCGTCTCGGCCAAATCGCGAATGCTGAAGTCTTCGGGCCGCAGGTGGCCCTCGCTCAGCGCCTCGCCGAGGTGGCGGACCGTTTGCCGCGGCCCGTTCAGTTCGTACATACGCCGCAGTTCGCGGTACTTGATCGCTCGCATTCTGGTTCTCCTTGGGTTTGCGGACGGATGCCCGCGAGTATGATGTGAGTTTGGTCTACGGTCTGAGCCGCCGAATAGTTGGAGCTGCGGATCGGCCGGATCCGAAGTTTCGGTCGGACCCGGCCCATCGCGCGGCCCTACGCGCTTGGGCTGCCGCCGGCGATGCCGCCGGTCATAACGGTCGAGCGAATGTCCACCAGTACGCTGGTCGGGCTGCCCGTCTCGCGCCGAGCGATGCGCCCGATCGCACGGTGGCTTACCAACACCGGCGCGAGCTGCTGGTTGACCAGCGCGGTTCCGCCCCCGTCTTCGGCCGGGCCCATCAGGTCGCCCAATTCACGGTTGCCGGCCGGCGCGTCGAACTCGAACACGCCGGTGGTGGCCACGCGCACCGGCGACGTTTCGCCCGCGCGGCTGCGCTGCATGGCCACGCCAAGGAACCGCGCGGTGAACTCCTCTTGGTTGGCCGACTCCGTGCCCAGATCGGACTGCATCGAGGCCGGCTTGGCGTTGTCGCCATCCTGCCACAGCAGGTCGCCCATCTCGATTCGAGTGGCCGCCTCCACCGCGGCCACCACCGGGTTCGTATCGCCGTAACGCCATCGCATTCTGTCTGCCATTGGTAAAGTCTCCGAAGGGGGGAAATAGTTGCTAGTTGTTAGTTGTTAGTTGCTAGTTGCTAGTTGTTAGTTGTTAGTGGGTTGGGAGTTGGGGATCTGAGATTTGAGATGTGAGATTGCGGATTCCGCGTACGATTACTGGGTGCCGATGATGGCGGCGGCGAAAGCCTTGCCGTCCAACGGGCGGAAAAAACTTTCAACGAGCAACTGGTCGCGCGATTGCGCGCCCGTGGCAGGCGAGCCGCCGTCGAGCGAACGGACCAGGCGAGCACGCTCTTCAACCAGGGCGCGCATGGCCGTTTCGTCCTCGGTCGCGACGAGCGACTCGAAGAACTCCGGGCTGGTCACCGCGCGGGCCGTTGCGTTGGGATGGTCCGGCGCCGGCAGGCCGTGCTCGCTCAG
Organism: uncultured Planctomycetaceae bacterium; assembly: GCA_964487655.1. GTDB lineage: Bacteria > Planctomycetota > Planctomycetia > Pirellulales > Thermoguttaceae > PWXP01. The sequence continues at coordinate 1,303 of CAZASB010000479.1, read as the reverse complement.
CATGCGCCGGGCCGTCTCGCGACGCCCGAATCGGGCAAGCTCGGCGTTACGCTTGACAAGTTCCTCGCGAAGCCGGGCAAGTTCCCCGGCCGCGTCGGCCCGAATCGCCTCGACCAGGTCGCCCCGGCGCTCGGTGAGTAACTCGACGGACAGCGCGGCAAGGTCCGACCGCGGCGCGCCGTTGATTCCACCCTCGAACAGGCCACGCGTCGTGGCCGGATCGGCGACCAGGTCCACGCTTTCCACGCGCGTGATGGCCTCGACCACCAGTTCTTCGCCACGGCGTGCCGTGCGCGCCTGAACGTGATGCGAAAAACCGACGTTGCCCGGCGCGTGTTCGGCGTCCCAGGCGAGTTGCTCGGCCAGTGCGTGCTTCGGGTTGAAGTGGAAGTCGGCAAACAGGCCTTCGCCGTCGCGCAGTTGGACGTTGCGGATCGCGCCGATCCGATCCTGGTAGTCGCGCGGTTGGCGGGCGTGCCCCTTCGGATGGTTCAGGTTCACCTTCGCCCCTTCGTACAGCGGCGCCGCCTGACTGAGCGCCTCGGGCAGGTACACTCGCCCGTTGCGCGAGCGGAGCCCCAGGATTTTCACGCCGTGAATCACGCCTTCGGTACGGTCCACGCAGACCGTCGGCGCGTGCCAGCCGGCGAACTCCCGGAGCGTTTCGGTGGTGGGTTGGGTTGCGGTCATCAGGTTTCCTCGCATGGTTGACGTGGCAAGAACAAAAAAAGGGCCTGACCGAAACCTTGTAAGGTTCCCGCCAGGCCCTTCCAGGTACCTGCCTCAAGGCAGGCCCCGGTGAGATACCGTAGGTTGAGCTGTTTCGTACGTGTAGGGTGGGTGGTTCTGGCCGCGTAGCGGTCAGGTTCACCCACGCGCTGTGAAACGATGAAATGCGGATATGCAGCAATCGCGTGGGTGAACCCAACTGCTGAAACAGTTGGAACCACCCACCCTACGCGACCGTGGCGCGATCGCGTCAGCGTTCAATACGTTCGAGCTTGCGGCGAATCGACTGGATGGTGCCGTCTTGCACGTTCATTTCCAAGGCCACCACGCCGAAGAATCCGCGCCGAGTGGCCTCGGCCAACAGTTCGGTCATCGCGGCCTGAAGCTGTGCAAGCTTCTTCGTGTTCCCCGGCGTTGATGCGTGCGTGATCATTGCACGTACCTTACCACATTTCCCGAAAAACGCAAGGCAAAGTTTTAGGCCACTTGTTGGCACGCAACCCGTCGGCGCGACTACCTCGCGCCGAGACGCTGCAAGAGAGAGCGTCAGGACCGCGGACACCCATTCGCCATC
>CAZASB010000478.1:0-2813 GCA_964487655.1 uncultured Planctomycetaceae bacterium | reverse complement strand
GAACCATCCACCCTACGTCTTTTCACCACACGGACTTGCACCCAGAAACGGAAGAGCCACAGTTTTTGTTTTCGATCTCGGTGTGCATGCATCCAGTTTGCCAGTGTTTTTTACCTATGCTCCCCATCTTGCTTCCCGATTCACCGGTCGTTTGGGCTGGTCCGGCGTAGGATTTGTCTCTCTCCCTATCCCGGCTGATCGACCGAAGAACTAGTTGCCGTGTTTTTTGCGGCCACTGAATTCCCCCAAAACATCCCAGACGCACAGCAAGCATGTCACTCGACGTTCATCCGTGGTATCCTTCTGAGATTACAGTCCCCCTTGGACCTCATAGCGAGCCACTGTCGATGACCGAACGGCCATCGGTACTACGTTTTCACCATCCTCTTCCGTATGGAGCTATTGTCCATGATGGAGGGGTTCAGTTCGTCGTTTTCAGTCGATCCGGAACGGCCATGCGCGTGCTGTTGTACGATGACGTGGACCAGCCGGACCCGACCGACATCATCGACTTCGATCCGGAGTTGAATCGTTGGGGCGACATCTGGAGCATCTTCGTTCCCGGCATGGGGGCGGGGCAGTTGTACCATTTCCAGGCGGACGGTCCGCACGAGCCTCGCCGGGGGCATCGGTTCGATCCGCAGGCCAGGCTCATTGATCCCTATGCGAAAGCTCTGGCCGGCACTTTCCTGCCGGCCGATGGCGGAATCGTCCGTCCGCCGAAATGTGTTGTCATGGACGACGAGTTCGACTGGGAGGGCGACCGGCATCTGCGACGCGAGCTGTCCGAAACCATTATTTACGAAATGCACGTACGCGGCTTTACCCAGTCGCGATCGAGCGGAGCGGATCGGCCGGGTACCTACCTTGGGGTCATCGACAAGATTCCTTACCTGAAATCGCTGGGCGTGACGGCCGTTGAGCTGATGCCGGTGGCCGAGTTCCCCATTTGCGACTGCCTGGGCCAGCGTCCGGCGCGGACGAACTACTGGGGCTACGATCCGCTGGTGTTCTTTTCGCCTCACCGCGGCTATGCCAACAGCAAGGAGCGAGGCGCCCAGGTGCGCGAGTTCAAGGAGATGGTTCTCGCGTTGCACCAGGCTGGCATCGAGGTCATCCTGGACGTAGTGTTCAATCACACGGCTGAAGGCAATCACGAAGGTCCCGTGTTGAACTTCAAGGGCCTGGAAAACCGCGTGTATTACATGCTGGAAAACGGCGGTGAGTACTACCGGAACTACTCGGGATGCGGCAACACGCTCAACGGAAACCACCCCGTCGTACGTGAGATGATCTTCCACTGCCTGCGGTACTGGGTGCATCATTATCATATCGATGGATTCCGATTCGACCTGGCATCGATTCTCAGTCGCGACCGCGACGGCAACATTCTTCCGAACCCGCCCGTGGTCGAATCAACCGCCGAGGATCCGTTGCTGGCCGACACGAAGATCATTGCCGAGGCATGGGACGCCGCAGGCGCTTACCAGGTGGGCAGCTTCGCCAAGCTGCGTTGGGCGGAATGGAACGGCCGCTACCGCGACGATGCCCGTCGCTTCTGGCGAGGCGATCCGCACATGGTGCCGCCCTTGGCCACGCGCCTGGCCGGCTCCAGCGACTTGTATCAGCCCAGCGGGCGGGAGCCGTATCACAGCATTAACTTCATCACCTCGCACGATGGCTTTCCACTGAACGACCTGGTCACGTACAACCACAAGCACAACGAGGCGAATGGCGAAGACAATCGCGATGGCGAGAACAACAATCTGAGCTACAACTACGGAGTGGAAGGCCCCACTCGCCGACGTTCGATTGAGGACATCCGGCTCCGGCAAATCAAGAACATGCTCACCACACTCATGCTCAGTCAGGGTGTGCCCATGTTGACGATGGGAGACGAGTGCCGCCGCACGCAACGCGGCAACAACAATGCGTACTGTCAAGACAATGCCATTTCGTGGCTGGATTGGCGGCGCGGTCACAAGCACCGCGACTTGCTCCGCTTCGTTCGAGCACTGATTCAATTCCGGCGTCGGGAGCCGGCGGTTCGGCAGGCCGATTTCCTGCGGGGCCAGCCGCGTCGTCCCGGCGGACTGCCGGACGTAAGCTGGTATGGGGCCGACGGCCGGCCCGTGAATTGGCAACTCGACGAGCGGAGCCTCCAGTGCCTCCTGGCCGCCGTACCGCAGCGAGATCCCATGGCTCCTCCCAATCATCACGTGCTGATGATGTTCCACGCCGGGGCCGAGCCGCGACGATTCCTCCTGCCGGAGCTTGCCAAGGGCCTTGCCTGGTGGCAGTTCCTCAATACGGGGGTTGCCAGTCCTCGCGACATCTACCCCGATCTGGACGGCCCCGCGCCTCCGGCCAACGGCGAGATCGAGTTGGTCGGGCGTTCCACCGTGGTGTACGTGGCCAGTGACGACGTCTGAGTCGTACGTGGCACTGCCGTCCCGACGGTATCCTCTTCCGACACGGACCTTGCTCGTTCGGTTTGCCAGGAACCGTTCCGCGACGAGGGCCTGCCTGCGCAGAATCGGCTCCCAGCGATCCTGAACTACAAGGGAACGAACGAAGATTCACTGCCGGGACGGCAGGGCAACGGCAGGTCTCACGGCCGATAACGGCGCATGACTTCGTTGCGACGCCGGGCGTGCTTCATCCCGAGAGAGCCCATTGCGACGGCAACCGCGACGACACCCAAGCCGACGAGGCCGATGGACACGGCGCGGGCGGTGGCCCAGGCGGCGAAGTCAGTCTGCTGGAGCACCTCGGGTTCGCAATCGGAAAGGACGACAACGTCCCCGCAATCG
>CAZASB010000477.1:0-2821 GCA_964487655.1 uncultured Planctomycetaceae bacterium | reverse complement strand
TACGCGCAGGAGATTCACCCGGGCGACAAGAAGTATCCCGACGGCGGCTGGGCCATGGTCCGGCTCGATAGCGGCGCCATCGCCGTAATCGAGTCCATCTGGTGCTTACCGACGACCACGCCCTACCAGATCGACGCTCGCATGGAGATCATCGGTACCGAGGGCGCGCTGTACATCGACTGCGGAAACGCCGGTTTGGAGATCCACGACGGCAAGGGGAACCAGATGCCCGATACGTTTTATTGGCCCAACGTCTTCGGGCAGCGTTTCGGCATCCTCCGCGCGGAGTTTCGTTACTTCACCGACTGCGTGGCCGAAGGCCGTCGCCCGGACCGCATTACGCCGGACGAGTCGCGTGCCGCCGTGGCCATGCTGGCCGCCGCGGTCGAGTCCTCGCAAACCGGTCGGATCGTAACCTTCTGATCGCCCTTTTGGAGTGCGGCGGCTTGACGCCGCTTTCGTTCTTACTTTCCTTCTTTCTTCCCTTCGCGGATGTCCTGGTATAGTCGCATCGCGAGTACAAGAAAAGAAAGAATAAAGGCGGCGTCAAGCCGCCGCACTCCAAAGAATGAATAAAAGCGGCGTCAAACCGCCGCACTCCAAAGGGCCATGCTTCACGGGGAGCAATTCACTCCACCACGATTTGGAATGACCACAACTGCCCGACAGAGCTTCCACCGCGAAGCCACGACCGTCCTGCTGCTCGCCGTTCTCGCCCTTGTTCTGCCTCCGAGCAGGGTTGCCAACGCCGCCCAGCCCGCCGCTCCCACGGCAGGATCTCAACCGCCATTGCCCGTCGAGAAGAAGGAAGCTTCGACGTCCACCGGTGGAAAAGCGGTCCGTTACACCGACGCGGAGCGCGTCAATGGGCTGCGAAAGATGATCGCGGACGACGAACAACGCTTGAAACAGCTACACAGCGAGTTGGAGCAGTTGGAAGTCATCTCCGAACAGGCGTCGAAAGAATTCAGCGGACTGCAAGCGGCGGCGGCGGAGAAGAAAGAGCGGCTCGAGAAGCCGGCTGAGGAATTGTCGCCCGATCAGCTTGCCGCGATGCGGGCGGCCGTCGCCGAATTGGAATCCCGGCGCAAGGCGGCCCAGGATGAATTCGACTTGCTCATCAAGCGGCGCAGGGTCGTCCAGTCGCAAATCGTCACACTCGGAGAAAAGATCCAACTCGAACAAGAAGAATTGGACCGCCTGATGGGCGTCGCGCGGGCGTCGGCCGACGAGAGCCTGCTCGCTGCGAAAAGCGGCGAGTCGCCCTCGCCACCCGCGCCGTCGGAATCGAATGCCCGCGATGCCCAACCTCGGGCGACACCGTCTGCGCCCGCGCCGGCGACGCCGGCCCCGGTCGCCGCGACGGAGCAGGCGAGCACGGACATCGTCGCCGCGGATTCCCGCGTTGAAGAGGCGCGGGCCAGATTCGAGGAGAAGCAGGTGGTGTTGGGCGACGTGGAACAGCGGTCGGAACGGCTGATTCGCGCCATTGATCTCTTTCAACGCGACGCCGCCAGCGAGCTGGAGTTGCGCGATAGCGCCACACAACAGGCGCAAATGGTGAAAGAGGCGCTCTTACGCCTCGAATCGCAGTGGGAGAAAGAAGAGGCGGCCGGCGCCGCGCCGGCCGCGCTTCAGGCCACGCAGGCACGGTGGGAAGAGAAGCAGAACGAACTCAACGAGGCCCTCGAAGCCGAGAAGGCTCATGCCAAACGCCTCGTTTCGATTGAAACGCAACTGGCGGCGATCAAAGCGGAAAAAGAGCAAATGCTGCCGGAGCTTTCCGCCGCGCGGTCGGAAGCCGAATCGGCGCGCCGCTGGCTGCGACTGATGGAAAGTTCCTTCGCCCCGCACAAAATCGGCGACTGGTTTCTCGGGCGTGGCCCGAAAATCGCGGGCGTCACCTTGATCCTGCTCACTTTCTGGTGGCTGCTGCGATTCGTGGGGCGGCGGATGGTCCGCGGGCTGACTCGCCGCAGCCGCGCCGGCGGCCCGGAAGAACGCGAGGAACGGGCCCAAACTCTCATCGGCGTGCTCAATAGCGTGACGACCATCGTCATCCTCGGCATCGGCCTGCTAGCCGTCCTGGACCAGGCCGGCGTGGATGTCACCGTACTGATGGGCGGGGCCGCCGCACTGGGCGTGGCTATCGGCTTCGGCGCGCAGAACCTCATGCGAGACTACTTCTACGGCAGCATGATCCTGGCGGAAAACCAGTACCGGGTCGGCAATGTCGTGAAGATCGCCGGCATCTCCGGCCTCGTGGAAAGCATCTCGCTCCGCATCACCGTGCTCCGCGATCTGGAGGGCGTGGTCCACTTCATCCCCCACAGCCAGATCACCACGGTCAGCAATCTGACGCACGGCTGGTCGCGGGCCTTGTTCGAGATCGGCGTGGCGTACAAGGAAAGCGTCGATCGCGTCATGGCGGTGCTGATGGAGTTGGCCGGCGAAATGCGCCAGGATCCAGAGTTTCGCCGCCTGATCCTCGACGATCCGGAGATGCTGGGCGTCGACGCGCTGGCCGACTCGGCCGTGATCATCAAGTTTTTCATCAAGACGCGACCGCTCAAACAATGGCTCGTCAAACGCGAACTGCTCCGCCGCATCAAGAACCGCTTCGACGAATTGGGGATCGAGATTCCGTTCCCGCACCGCACGGTTTACCATCGCGACCTAGCCGCGCGGGCGGAATCGGAACCCGACTCCTTCGGCAACTGAATCGACGGCGTCCACTAGCAGTTCGGCTGAGCCCCCTTTTGGAGTGCGGCGTCAAGCCGCCGCACTCCAAAGAATGAATAAAAGCGGCGTCAAACCGCCG
>CAZASB010000476.1:0-2822 GCA_964487655.1 uncultured Planctomycetaceae bacterium | reverse complement strand
CGCCTACGGGGCTGTCACCCGCTATGGCCCGCCTTTCCAGACGGTTCGGCTATCCTACAGCTTGATCACTCCCATGTGAAAGGCCCTACAACCCCGCAAGGGAAACCCTCGCGGTTTGGGCTCTTCCCGTTTCGCTCGCCGCTACTCAGGGAATCGATTTTTCTTTCTTTTCCACCGGTTACTGAGATGTTTCAGTTCACCGGGTTAGCGACCTGGGCCTATGTATTCAGCTCAGGCCAGTTCGAGAATCCCGGGATCAACGCTTGTTTGACAGCTACTCCAGGCTTATCGCAGTCTTCCACGCTCTTCAAAGGCTCCTAACGCCAAGACATCCCCCATGTGCCCTTAGTAGCTTGGCCACATGAATCCAAAGCTCCACGAACGGAACCCAGATCCATGTGATGTACTACCTACTTTGAACCGCTAGGGAAAAACGTAAACCACCGAAGCGGTCAATTCCCCATCGCGGTCCAAGTAACGATTGCTCCAAAAACATACTAAGTGCTCGGTGAACCCGAACGATACGCAAACTTTGCGCACCGCCGCGGTTCACTATTAGATGCCACTTCGACCACAACCAAATTGTCAAAGAACTCCAAACCAACTCTCAACGACTCACGCCGTTTCCCGCCAGTCCGCTGTCGGATCGACAGGAAACAGGCTCCCGCAAGAGCGCACTTCCAGTAGATCCTTCACTGAACTCTTCATTCCGAATGGCGGAACCTTGATTCTACCGAATCCCGAAAACGCTGTCAACAGGCTGGCGAAGATTTTCTTTTTTAACCTCCCGAGCCACCCCGCTGACAAGATTCGTGAGGATATCCGTTTTTCGAACCACTGTCAACAGGCCCACAAAAAAAATCTTCGCCAGCCGGTTTGGCCCCGACAGCCGGTCAACCCGAACGACAAAAAACCAAGTCTAGGGCACTGGTGGTTTGCCGTCAACAGCCCCCACAACCTCCTCCAAAACCCATCCGTTCGAGAAATGCCTCGGCGACTCGCATCTCTGCTAAACCCTAGTGCCCCAATTATATCGGCTACAATGGATATGGCAAGCACCCAAAATACAAAACGTTTCCCCGAACCCTTAACGCGGTCCGCCAGCACTCAGAAACGGCGACCTCTATCGAGCCGCGCGCCCAGACGCATTGGCTCGCCACCCCCGTTGTCGGTAGTCACTTCGGTACAAAAACGAATGCAATAGCCAAGTTCTGGGTGCAAGTCCGTGGTGAAAAGACGTAGGGTGGATGGTTCCGGATGTCTCAGCATCCGGGTTCATCCACGTGTCTTCATCCACGTGTCAGGCAATTCTGCACCCAGAAACGGAAGAGCCAAGGAATTTCGTCCATTCCAGGCTACCAGACCACGGGCCACGCGAGAGGATTGCCGTTCCAGCCAGGTTGCTCTCGCAACAAACGTTGCAAGAATACAAGCACCCCCCTAATGGCGAACGGCCTTGTGTCGCGAAAGGAGCAGGATCCGTCAGTTTGCCGCGGCCAGGGCCAATTCCTGGTCCTCCATGGCGATGTACTCGACGAACGACATCGCGCCGGTCATCACCGGCATGCGATCCCGATGCCGATCGCGCACTCGCACGATCTGATCGAACGACCGCTCGAAAGCGTCCACGACAATCGGATCGAAGTGCTTTCCCGAATCGGCATGGATCATCGCCCTCGCCGCATCAGCCGGATAGGCCGGCTTATAAGGGCGTTCGGAAGTGATTGCATCGAACACGTCGGCCACGGTAACGATTCTGGCAGATAAAGGAATCTCTTCGCCCATTAAGCCTGCCGGGTAGCCCTCGCCATCGAACCGCTCGTGATGGAACCGAGCAATCACGGCAGCCATGGCCAAGAAGCTGCCGTGGGGCGAGTGAAATACGGCTTGCTCGAGAATGTTGGCGCCAATCACCGTGTGTTGCTTGACCGTCTCGAACTCTTCCGCGGTAAGACGGTCCGGCTTCAACAGGATCGCATCGGAGATGCCCACTTTGCCAATATCGTGCAGCGGACTGGAACGATAGAGGTCTTCGAGGAATTTGTCGTCGATCTCCGAGGCATACGGGCTATCGGCTCGCAGCATTTCGGCGAGAATCTGCGCATACGTTCGCATACGCACCAGATGCTCGCCCGTGCCTTGATCGCGCGACTCGGCCACCTCGGCCAGCGCCATGACTGCCACGTCCTTGGTTTCAGCCAGTTCACGGGCGCGCTGCTCGACCATTCGATGCAAATCGGCATGATGTCTACATATTTCGCGTTGCACGGATGCGGCCTCCGCAACGGCATCAAGCAGCCGAAAGTGCAATCGAACTCGCGAGGTAAGTTCGTGTGGATCGATCGGTTTTACGATGTAGTCGTCGGCGCCGGCGTCGAACGCGCGGAGTTGCTCCGTTTCCGACGAACATGCCGAAACCATCACGATTTGCACGTTGCGCCCATGGAGCACGCGGCGCATACGCCGGCACGTTTCGCAACCGTCGATGCCGGGCATTCGGATATCCAACAGGATCAGATCGGGCATTGAACTCGCGATACATTCCAGCGCCTCTTCCCCGCCATGCGCAGTAGCCACTTCGCACTGCCTATCGAAAAGGCGCGAAAGCAGCTCGCATGTGTCGCGGTCATCGTCAACAATGAGGACATGTCGGACCATCGGAAATACTCCGGTTCCGGGTCTGCGGACCAGGAAGGCAAAGGCGCACCGCTCGCTACAACACTGGCTCTATATCCAAAGACTAGGTTACGGACACCTCGTTGAATAAAATTCGGCTCTTCCGTTTCTGGGTGCAGAATTGCCTGACACGTGGATGAACCCGG
>CAZASB010000475.1:0-2834 GCA_964487655.1 uncultured Planctomycetaceae bacterium | reverse complement strand
AAGAACGCCCTTTGTGCCGCGAAAATTGGGACAGTCCCCCTGTGAACGGTTACACAAGTGCTTGCGGATATGGTGGGTAACTGCGGTGGGAGCGGGATTTGAGGCCACGGCGATTCCTTTCGCCCAAGAGCGCGTATCTCATCTGGGACAGTTACGCCCATGACATACCCTGTCAAACGGGATTCTTCCGTGATACAATGATTAGGAGTTCCACCCGTTTTCCCACGCGCCTCACCCGCCTCCGCGGAGGTCTCCCAAATGAAAACCGTTCTGCCGCTGCTGTTATCTGGATTTCTTGCTGTCGTCGCCTCGGCCGCCGAATCAAGGGATCAACTTCCCGAAGCACCTGCAGGCGCGGCCTGGAAACTCGTCTGGCACGACGATTTCGATGGAACGGCGTTGGACGCCGGAAAGTGGGGCGTGTCGGATCACCCTCGGCGAGGCGCCTGGTGGTCGCCCAAGGCCGTGTCGCTCGACGGCCAGGGGCATTTGGCCATCAGCGCGTTGAAGGATGGCGACCGCTATCTTTCCGCCTGCGTGCGGACGGCGGGCAAGTTCGAGCACGCGCACGGCTACTACGTCGCCCGCATCAAGCTCCAAGAGCAGCCGGGGCATTGGTCGGCGTTCTGGCTGTACAACGCCTGCGTTGGAAAGATCGGCAACGACGGACGCGACGGGACCGAAATCGATATTATGGAGAAACCCTGGCGAGACGACCGGGTGCAGCATGCGTTGCACTGGGACGGCTACGGTAAGGAACACCGATCGGAAGGCCACGTGGCCAGTGTGCCCGGCGTCATGCAGGGATGGCACACTTTTTCGCTGTGGTGGAAAGCCGACGAATATGTCTTCTACGTGGACGGCAAGGAAACTTGGCGAACCAACGCCGGCGGCGTGTGCCAGACGCCGCTCTACATCAAGCTGAGCAACGAAATCGGCGATTGGGCGGGCGACATCACCAAGGCGAAGTTGCCGGACCAGTTCCTGGTCGATTACGTTCGCGTGTACGATCTGGTCGATGCCAACATACCCGATTCCGGTAATCCGGCTCGATAATGTCCCGATCGGTCGAAGAGCGGATCAGGCGGAGCACCAGACCAGAATACCACGGAGAGCGGCTGCGAAGAAGCGCGCCGGCCAGCCGAGACCATGCTTGAGTTCTTCTTTGTCGCCGTTGGCATTTCTCTTTCGGGGGTCATGGCCCCAGGACCGATTACGGCCGCAACGCTGGCGTCGGGTACGCAACACCGACACGCCGGCGTCATGGTTGCCCTGGGGCATGCTCTTGTTGAAGTGCCGTTCATCGCGCTGCTTGGCATCGGAGTTACCGGCCTGCTGGACTCATCCGCCGTGAGGATGGGCATCGGAATTGCCGGAGGGGTTGCCCTCTTGCTCATGGGATTGCAGCTTCTTCTCAGCCTGCGAAAGCAGGGCGACAATGCCGAGGCCTCGATCCAGCGGCATCCGCTGATGATTGGCGTCATTCTTACCGCGGCGAATCCCTATTTTCTTCTCTGGTGGGTCACCGTGGGACTGGCGCTCATCACGCAAGCCATGACGTTTGGAGTCGTCGTCTTGGCCCTGTTCGTCGTGGCCCACTGGCTATGCGACCTCGGATGGCTCGAAGTCCTGTCGGTGGTCGGGCACAAGGGATCGGAAATGTATGGGCGGCGAGCCCAATTGGCCATTTCCACCATCTGCGGAATCCTGCTAATCGGTTTCGGAGTCAAGCTTCTCTTCCAGGCAGGTTTCGGAACGATCTAGCACTCGTCGGCGATGTCGCCCGCGCCGCGCGTGCATAGCGCACGGTACTGGTGATGGGGGCAACCGTCACTTCGCCAAGGTATGGCAGAATGGAATCGCGTGTCAGGATGAGAACGGGGCGTCTCTTGTCCGGGCGAGTGAGCTTATACCAACGGATTTCGCCGCGAGTCATCGATCGCCCCAATTCTGTTCCGCCTCCCAAACAGCGAAATCGTCCGCCACCGCGGGATGCCGTTCGTATCTCGCGAGGTGCTTCTTCTCTTGTTGTGCAACGGCATGGCGAGCGAGAGCACGGTTAGAGCCATCCCTTCGAGATTACGTTCTTCTCGTCCTTCGCCCCTTCGGGACTTAAATCCAAGCGGCAACCGTATCCCGTCACTTCTCCCGTGCCCGCAGTGCTTCGATCCGCCGCGCAATCGCGTCACGCTGCTTGGATAGCGTTGCGGGGTCGCGGGTGAACTCGACGAGGCTGGTGGTGACCGGATGGCAGGCGGCGCGAGCTTGCTCGATGTCGCCGGATAGTTCGGCGAGTAGATGTAGATAGTCGTGGTCCTCGATGCCGTCGCGGATGTTGGCAAGACGGATGGAGCCAATCGGGCCGTGGGGGCCCGGATACAGCAGCACGCCGTCGCCGTGCAGGCGGGGGTGGTTGCCGCCGCTGGTGATGCCCCATCGCAGTTGCGGGCCGTTGGACTCGGGTTCGATGATGTAGTCGTTGTGAAGCCTTGACCAGTAGTTCAGCGCCCAGTACAGCAATCCGTCCATCTTCTGATGATACGCCTGCCACCAGATGACCCGCGATTCGATGAGCGGATCGTCGGCCAGCCAGTTGGCATAAGGATAGCGCGGCCCGAGGCATACGTACGCCCACACTCGCAGGCCCGCCGCGCGGCAGGCTTCGGCCTGTTCGAGGTTGTACCGGGGCGTGAGCGGGCAGTTCCAGTCGATGTTGAGGTCTTTCATCACGACCGGATCTTGCGGTACGTAGGCGGTGGTAAAAGTCGAAATGCCCCAACGCTGTTTGACCATTCCAAAATACTCGCGCATCACGGGCCAGAAGTCCTTGCCGC
>CAZASB010000474.1:0-2838 GCA_964487655.1 uncultured Planctomycetaceae bacterium | reverse complement strand
CTAAACGAGTCTTGACTCTGTAGTATGGTACGGACCGTAGAATGCTGACAGTGACAAAGGAGATTTGATCGTGGAATCGCTAAGCATCGGCCAACTGGCCCGGCGTACTGGGGTGGGTATCGAGACCGTGCGGTACTACGAACGGCGCGGATTGCTTCACGAGCCGCAGCGCCGGCAATCGGGCTACCGCCAGTATGGAGAGGACGCGGTGGCCCGCCTGCAGTTCATCCGGCGTGCGAAAGATATCGGCTTTACTCTGCGAGAGATTGGCGAGCTACTATCGCTCGGACACGATCTGTCAGCGCCCGCGGTGGATGTGAAAGGCCGGGCGGAAGCCAAGATCGCCGACATCGAAGGCAAGATATGTTCGCTCCAGCGGATGCAAAAGGCTCTGAAGAGCTTAACATCCGCGTGCGATGAACACGGCACCGTCGGGGAATGTCCATTGCTGGAGGCACTCAGCGAAGATGCCGGGCACGTTTGGTGCAGCCCAAGGAGATAGTCGCGCCGCACATTCACCAAAAACCTGCTTTCAGTACATCCGTACTGTTGTATGGCACTACAAGTACACAAGTCGAATCCATCCTGGTGTTTGTGCTGAGACGAAACACATATTCCTGAACGATTCAGAATCAAGAGTTACCGCATGAACGCGAAAAAGCCGGCGATGGTATTTGGCGAGGTCGCGTCTACTGGCATAGCCCGAGGGACTGCGGTTGTATGCACTCGCGCAGAAGATGCACTCGTCGCTCGGCACGTCATCGAGGTGAGCGAAGGATCAAAAGAGATCGAGCGGTTCGACGCCGCGATAGCCGTGGCTGAGAAAAGAATGTTGAAATTGCGGCAGCAGGTCGGACGGGACCTTGGAGAGAACGACGCCGCGATCTTCGACGCACACATTGCCATCCTTCACGACTCTTCGTTGCGAGAAACGGTCAGAGTCCTATGTGCGACAAGCAACCTGAACGTGGAGGCCGCATTGAGCGAGGCGATCGATACGCTGGCCGCTGCGTTCGCTCGTCTGGACAATCCCTATTTCCGGGAACGCGCGGCCGATTTACGGGATGTGGGGAATCAGCTCATGGGAGCCTTGGTCGAGGACGATCGCCATGAACCCCGTCTTTTTCCAGACGGCACGGTGCTGGTTGTCGGTGAATTGGCTCCGTCGGTTGTCGTACAACTGGACCAGCAGACCGTACGCGGCGTGGTCGTCGAGCAGGGCGGCCAAACCGCTCATTCCACAATTCTCGCCCGCGCGCGAGAGATGCCCTTGTTAATTCGCGTTCCCGATGCAACGAGAACCATCCACACTGGCGATGAACTCATCGTTGATGGTTTGGCGGGAAGGGTCTTCATCAACCCAAAGCCAGAGATTCGACGCGAGTATGACCGGCTAGAGGCGGGCTTACAGGCCCACAAAACCGCCCTGAAAGAATTGATTGACTTGCCATCGGTCACGCGCGACGGCGTCTCGGTCAAGCTATGCGCCAACATTGGCAAGGTCGCCGATGCCGTGGCCGCGGCATCGTTGAATGCCGACGGGGCTGGATTATATCGTACTGAGTTCGTCTTTCTCGCGCAGGATCACTTTCCAAGGGAGGAAGAGCAATACGGAATGTACCGTACCGCGGCAGACCGACTGGCGCCCCGCGAAGTGGTCGTCCGAATGTTGGACATCGGTAGCGACAAACTGCTCTCGTATTCGTGAGCGAAACGACCACGCGGCGGAATCGCGACGTTAGTCTGCGGCGCCAAGGATACAGATCAGCAAAGAAAGAAGTGAACCGATGGAACGACCGCATCGAGTAGTGATTGTCGGGGGCGGATTTGGCGGGTTGTATGCGGCACAGTCATTACGGCATACACCCGTGCAGGTCACGCTGGTCGACCGCCGTAACTTCCACCTGTTTCAGCCGCTGTTGTATCAAGTGGCTACTGGAGGCCTCTCGCCGGCAAACATCGCGGCGCCACTCCGGTCCGTCTTGAAGCGGCAGAAGAATGCTTGTGTGCTCATGGCCGAGGTCTGCGGCTTCGATCTGCGTGAACGCCGTGTGCTGATGACGGACGGCAGTGTGCCTTACGACTCCCTCGTCGTTGCGACCGGCTCTGAGAACTTCTACTTTGGTCACGCCCACTGGGAACAGTGGGCACCGGCGCTGAAAACCGTGGAAGACGCTACCGAGATTCGACGGCGAGTCCTCATGGCCTTCGAGATCGCGGAACGGGAAACCGATCCTCAAGAGATTCGGAAATGGCTGACTTTTGTCGTTGTGGGAGGCGGTCCGACGGGCGTCGAGCTGGCCGGAACTCTGGCCGAAATCGGCTGTTGTACCCTGCGGAATGAGTTTCGCTCGATCGATCCTCGAGATTCGCAGATTGTGCTGCTGGAAGGGCAGGAGCGACTCTTGCCCTCCTATCCAGCCAAACTGTCCAACAAGGCAAAAGCTCAGTTGGAACAAATGTGCGTAACTGTCCGCACCGGCGTTCTGGTCACCGACATCCAGCCGGACTCCGTGACGTTTCACGCGGGTGACCAAACCGAGACCGTTCTTACAAGAACGATTTTATGGAGCGCTGGTGTGCGTGCCTCGCCGGTTGGTCAATCGTTGGCTGACGCGGCCGGCATTCAAGTTGAACGGCAGGGACGAGTGCCGGTGGCACCGGATCTGTCGGTGCCAGGCTATCCGGAAGTCTTCGTGATTGGCGACTTAGCCCTCTACTCGCATCAGGCCGGCGCTCCACTGCCTGGCGTTGCGCCCGTAGCTATGCAAGAGGGCCGCTATGTCGCCAAGCTGATCCAGAATCGTCTGCGGGGAAAGCCACTGCCACCGTTTCACT
>CAZASB010000473.1:0-2838 GCA_964487655.1 uncultured Planctomycetaceae bacterium | reverse complement strand
AACGTCTAGCGATGGGGTTTGTCCTCATCCGGATCATCACCCAGCGGGACGCAACGAACCTCATCGACTACCTCCGCGCCGCCGGGTATGGGGTGACTGTCCTCGACGCCCAGGGGAAACAGGGCCCCGGCAAGGTCATTTTTCTAGTGATCAAGCGGAAGAACATTAAGGAGGTGGAGAACGCCATCCAGGAGCTAGACTCAGAGGCGTTCTACTCCATCGAGGATGTCCGGCACGCAGCCAAGGGGACGTTTCCTACTGCCGTATCGAATCCGGCTTCGATCTATCGGAAGGGCACCCGGACGGAGAAGTGACTCCAGAGCAGGATGCTCGGCAGATTTGTGCGTTACATCCGTCATAATCCGAAGTTTAGCCCCAACCGGCACACCATGGCCGGCGGAGGTTTCAGAGCCGTCGCTTGCCCCAGTACAAGGAGCGACCTAGGCTTGCCCGGGTGAAGACTGCCGATGGCAGCGGCCCAACAGATTTAGCGGGGATTCCCCGGTTGCCCCCTACCCTCGCAGAGCCCATGTCTTGCGTCAAGGATCCGATTCATGCGAGCTGAGTACATCAATCCGTTCATTACCTCTCTGAGTCGCTCGTTCCGAACCATGCTCGATTGTGAGGTACATCGGGGGCAGTTGATGCTAAAGGAGCAGCAGACGCGTCGCTACGGGATCAGTGGGATTATCGGGCTATCTGGAAAGGCGGTTGGCATGGTTGTGCTAAGCCTCTCCGATGAGGTTGCCTTAAAGGCCACCTCGGCCATGCTGCTGTGCGAGACCAACGAGATCAACGCCGACGTGATCGACGCAGTGGGCGAAATCACGAATATGGTTGCCGGAGCCGCCAAGGCCGAGCTGGCCGAGTTCGAAATGTCGGTCAGCCTCCCCAACGTGGTGACCGGCGAGTCGCACGATATCCGTTTTCCCTCAAACGTGACTCCCATCTGCGTGCCGTTTACCACGGAGTGGGGCGACCTAGTACTCGAGGTGGGACTCGCCCCCGCGCCGCAACCGGTCGCGGTTTGACTGCGAGCCGTGCGTAACGCAAACGGCTGGCTGGACAGGATTGCCGGTCAACGCAGGATTTGCGGATTGTTCTGCTCAAGTATGGCGGCTGATCTTGCCGATAAACGGCCAACCAAGTGTAATTTCGGGCTTGCTCGCGCAGCGTCCGTCGATGGTTACGAGTCTGTAAGATCATGACTTCTTCCTCACCCAACGTACGAAAAGCGGCCGTCCTGCTGATGAGCCTGCCGGAGAATCAGGCCGCTCAGATCATGAGCCGGCTCGATACCAAGCAGCTCGAGGCAGTATCGATTGAAATCGCGCGTACGGCGGCCTTTTCCGGGGAGGAACAAGAGGGGGTTATCCAGGAGTTTGCCCGATCGAATCCGGCTGCCTTGACAGGCCGTTCAGGCGGTCTGGACCTCGCTCGATCCCTGGTCGAGGGGGCGTTGGGTAAGAATGCAGGCTCCACATTGGAAAGCGTGCGGCAGTCGATCGAGGCATTGCCGTTCGGCTTTCTCCAGAAGGTCGACAGCCAGAACCTGCTGACGTTCATCATTGACGAGCATCCGCAAACCATCGCGTTGATTCTGTGTCACGTGCCGCCAGCCCAGGCTGCCGACATCATCCACGATTTACCGGCCGAAAGGCAGTTGTCCGTGATTCGGCGAATCGCGACCATGAGCCAGACCAGCCCGGAGATCATCAAGGAGGTCGAAAGCGGCTTGGAACACCGCATGGCCAGCGTCATGAGCCAACAGTTCGAGGCGGCCGGCGGCGTGTCCAGTGTCGCCGAGATTCTCAACGTGACCGATCGGGCCACCGAGCGCAGCCTCCTGGAGAACCTTGCGCAGGAAGACCCCGAACTGGTAGACGAAATCCGCCGGCTGATGTTCGTGTTCGAAGATATCAACAAGCTGGGCGATCGCGACATTCAGTCGCTGCTGAAGAATGTCGAAAGCGCGCAGTGGGCCATGGCGTTGAAGGGCGCAAGCGAAGAGTTGAAGGACAAGATTCTCCGCAACATGTCGAAGCGGGCGGCCGACCTGCTACGCGAGGAAATGGAGTATCTTGGTCCCGTGCGTCTCTCAAACGTGGAACAGGTGCAACAGCAGATTGTCGACGTGGTTCGTCGGCTGGAGGATGCTGGCGAAATCACCACGCACGCGGACGAGGAAGAAGAACAATTCGTCCAGTAATCGTGAGTTGAATCCGGATGTTTGCCAGCCGACTCGCTATGTGGGCAACGGCAATCGCACGGTTTCCTTGTTCTTCCGAGGTTTGCCACCTGAATTCGAGGGTTTGACCCTTTGACAACGGTCATATCTTCCTTAAGGCGATCGGCAGGTTCGAGCTTACCTGCCGAATGTAGAACAGTTGTCCCAACTGTTCCCAAACAATTGGGACAATTGTTCTACACTGGGTATATTTCAATCTGCCGGTCGCCTAAGGGCACTACTCTAATCGCGCAGTTCTTCAACGACTGGACGGCCCTGGTTACTTGGGCGCCAACGTACACACCATACGGCGCCCGTGCTGAACGGCAGGCGATTCCACCTTGGCGATTTCATCCAGTTTAGAAATCACGCCGTCAAGAACACGGCGGCCCTCCTCCTGGTGCGCCATCTCACGACCGCGAAAGATCACGGTCACGATGACCTTGTTCTTATCCTCGAGGAACGCGCGGGCATGTTTCACTTTCGTGTTGATGTCATGCTCGCCGGTCTTGGGCCGGACGCGAATCTCTTTGATCTTCGATTGCTGGGTCTGGCCCTTGTGGTGCCGCTTCTTCTGCTGGTACTTGTACTTGCCGTAGTCCATGATCCGG
>CAZASB010000472.1:0-2839 GCA_964487655.1 uncultured Planctomycetaceae bacterium | reverse complement strand
TGAGTTCGTCCGCATTTACCACCGGACTGCTCGCCACCTCGGGTCTCCCAAGTTCCTGGCATAACTGTCGACGCCCGCCACCCCCTATCACCCCGGACTGCCCGACGGTTGCGGATGCCTGTTGCTTCACCGTCGATAGTTGCTTCGCCCTATTCGGAAGGTTGGCCACGGCCAATTGGGCCTTGATCGTAACCTTGCCAACTGCTAGCCCGAACTTTGCCAGGAAAACCGCACGTATTTCCATTTAGGGCAAGAGGTTAGGGTGAAATTCGGCTTTGCGTTTCTGGCTATGCCGTAACGCCGAGCAGGCTGAGGGCTCGCTGTTGGGTTGGGGTAGCTTCGGTAAGTTCGTGGAACTCGGCTTCGCTCTCCTGGACGCGCACTCGGTTCTTGGCCAGTGTGGCCAGGTCGGCCAGCAAGGTTTGGAAACTGTGGACCGGGTCGTCGTCGTCGGTGCGTTTGCTCGCGTCCTTCTGTTTCGCGGCCGCCGAACGCACGGCGGGGGCCACGATGGAGCGCCGCAGACGCGCTGCCGCCTCTTTCTCTTCGTCCTCGAACAGGATCGGGGCCAACTTCTCGCGCATGTGCCATTCCACGTAGTAGGCCAACATGCACAGGAACACGTGAGCGCGAATGCGGTTGTCCAGCCAATGGTAGATGGGACGCACCTTCAGATCGATCGTCTTCATACAGCGAAACGACCGCTCCACCTTGGCCAAATCCTTGTACGCACGCACCGCACTTTCCGAGGGGAAGGTCTCGCTGGCGACCGACGTCCGAATGACGTAGATTCCGTCCAACGCGGCTTCCTCGTGAATCTTGACTTCATTGCGACGGTACGCGAAACACGTGTCGCCTATGTCCAACTCGAAGTGCTTGCCCACCTTGTACTGGTTCACGACCTTGCCGACTCGCAAGGCGATTTTCGCCGCGCCTTGAAGAGGCCGCTTCGCGCGAGTCGTGGCCGCTACGACCGTGTCGAGCTGCTTCTCCGTGGCGGTTAGCAGTTCCTTTCGCTTCCTGTCGCGTTCATCGGCCAACAGCGGGTTGCGGCATAGGATCAGCCGCTCTCCCGGAAAATCGGGTGATTCGATCTCCGCCAAATCCCGTTCGTCGAACAGGGATGCTTGAATTCGGCCCTCGGCGGCCAGTTTCTTGATCGTATCGGCGCGCAGCGCGGTGATCCAATCCAGCCCCTCGATATCGCGCAGCTCCTCCTTGATGCGGCGATAGGTAATCATCCCGCGGTCGCCCACCAGCACCACGCGTTCAATCCCGAACCGTTTGCGAATCTTTGCAATCTGGGGCCCCAATGTGGCGGAATCGCTCGTGTTGTCCGCAAACACCTCAATCGCCACCGGGCATCCTGCCGAGTTGCACAGCAGGCCGTAGATGATTTGTGAAAAACCCCTCTTCTTGTCTCGCCCATGACCGAACTGCACAAGCTCCGAGCGTCGCCCCGTGTAGTAACTGCCGCTAACGTCGTACAGCACCAGCGTGCCGTTCATCGGGATTCCAGCCTGCGGGCAAGTCTGCGGCTGGCTGTTTGGATTCTGGCTTTGCGTAGCCATCAGCCGAACCTTTGACTGCGCCACTCCACATGACTCTCAAACCGTATTCTCACAACTCCCGGTGTGAACGAAGGGGGCCTCAAGTTCTGCATCTAGACACGCTTTCCGCAAAGCTGTCTCGTTCCACTCGATGTGATGCGACACGTATTCAAGCGGAGCGGCTGACAATCTGGGCTATCTTTCAATGGAGTCTTTCTGGTCCTTTCAAGGCAACCGTCTGCGTGATCCATGCAATCCATCCGTCCGTCGCAACTGATACTATTGTTCTTCCTCGCCAGCTTCCCGTCCATCGGGCTGGCTGACGGGCAACTCAAACTTGTCGTGGTGGATAAGCAGACCAATGCGCCGATCGCCTGCCGTATTCATGTGCGAAATGCAACTGGGAAAGCACGCAAGCCAACCGACCGATCACTCCCCTTTTGGCACGACCACTACGTCTTCCCGGGGAAAGTGCTGCTCCGCCTGCCGCCGGGAAACTACGAGTTCGAACTTGAGCGGGGCCCCGAATACCGGACCCGCCACGGGCATTTCACCATCCAGCATTTTGCCGACGACTCGCAACAGGTAGAGCTAGAGCGGTGCGTCGACATGGCGGCCGAAGGCTGGTACTCCGGCGATCTCGACGTGCAACGCAACCCGCGAGACATGGAACTGCTCATGGCGGCCGACGACCTGCACTTCGCCGAACTTGTTTCCAGCGGCTCCGAACCACCGGCACGCATGGAAAACGGGCAGGTAGTGCAGTTCGATGGCAACCGGTTCTGCGAGTTCGGCGTGGCCAGAATCAAACGGGCCGGTACTGACCTACTAGTGTACCGGCTGGATTCTTGGCCCACGTTCGACCCGGCCAGCACGGAGTATCCGCCAACGTTGTCCTTCTTGCTGAAACACCGCGGCCGAACGGAGCCGGGAATGTCCGAGACCAAGCAACGGGGCGTGTGGGTCGATCTTGCCAGAGCGTTTTCGTGGGATCTGCCCTTGCTGCTAGCACATGGACAGATCGATTCGATCCAGGTGGCCCACGCGCAATTGTGTCGCTCTATCGTGCTGGACGGCGAGGGCGACGGCAAGCCGCGCGACACCGAACGATACCGATCGCCGTGGGGCAATGGCCGATGGTCGCACGATATTTACTTTCGCGTGCTGGACTGTGGGTTTCGCATTCCGCCCACCGCTGGCAGCGGCTCCGGCGTTTCGCCGAACCCGGTGGGCTATAACCGCGTGTACGTCCACATTGACGGCGAGCCGACCCCCGATGCATGGTGGCG
>CAZASB010000471.1:0-2842 GCA_964487655.1 uncultured Planctomycetaceae bacterium | reverse complement strand
ACCCACCAAAGAAGCGGCCTGTTTGACCCACCCTACCTATCATGAATAATCCGGGTTAGCACGGCAACAGGTCGGCGGGATAAATACAAGTTAGACGGAAGAAACATGTTTGACGAGGCGATGTTTGCATCGCGGTATCGCGACTTGGAGCTGCGCATGAAAGCGCGAGCTGAGGCGGACGGCGACATCTTCCTTCCGAATCCTGCGCCTTCGGGTCCTGTGGACTATGCGTTGGTCTGCATGGAACCGTCGCTTGGTCGTTGGGCGGCGACACCTGGAGTCGCGTCCGAAAGGATCGCTGCGGGCTTCCGCAATTTCATTTACTCGCTGGAGGACTTCATCCTTCACTATTGCGCAAGTCGATTCCTCTGTGCCGATGAACAGCGCTACTTCGTGACCGATGTGTCCAAGGGAGCGATGCTCGTGAATTGGGCTGCCAAGGAGCGTGCCGAACGGTACAGCCGCTGGCACGACCTCTTGGCCGATGAACTCGGTCTATTACTGCGCCCATCCGGTCGAGTGATCGCTGTGGGTAACGCAGTCGCGAGGCATTTCCGGGATCACGGCGTGCGCGAGTTCTCAACGATCATGCATTACTCAGGACAAGCTGCTGCGGGGCGCAATGCCGCGATTGTTGGCCGCGAAGAGGAGTTCGGGGCGTATCGCGACAGCGTGACGCTGGAGGATGTGGTCGGTAATGCTGAACATTACATGCTGTCGTTTGGAATCCCTGCGAGCATTCGAGCTGAAACGCTTGCTAGGCTCTCGGCGTCAGTCCTGACTGATTCAAGACAAAAGCTCCTGTTTATTTATAAGACCGCATTCGAAGGCATGTGAGGCCCTTCAGGCGGAACGGTCCCTTGAGTGCTACAACAATTCCGTCTAACAATCCGTTGCACACGGAGCCGCGGGCCGCGCGGTTAAGTCAAATCAATGTCGTTCGCCGCGGCCCGGTGAACGGTAACGTTCTGTCGCTCAGTCACACAACGGATGACGTGCATTGGAAGTGAGTTTTCCTACTGACGCTGACGGATTCCTTTCGCAGGAATGTCCGTCATGTGAACAACTCTTCAAAGTCGTCTTCGGCGAAGGCAGCGAGCAACCTATCTCGTATTGCCCTTACTGCGGCTACAGCGGGCAGGACTGTTGGCACACTCAGCCACAAGTGGATTACATCCAAGCCGTGGCCGCAAACGTTGCTCTTGGTCCAGAGCTAAAGAAGCTTGAACGCCAGATGAAGGGAATGTCGAAAGGGTTTCTCAAGATCGACATGACATCCAATCTGCCAAAGCCGCCTCTGGCACCAATGGAAACGGATGATCTTCTCGACATTCTCCGCTTTCCCTGCTGCAACGAAACAATCAAGGTTACACGTCACGACCACCACTTTTGCATTATTTGCGGCACAGAGATCGACATGACCATCAGCGATTCAAAAAAGGTGTTCCTCAGCCACAAAGGCGTTGATAAGGAATACGTAATTGACTTCAAGAAGTCCTTAGATCTTCTGGGTTACGACCCATGGCTCGATGAGGATGCAATGCCAGCTGGCACGCCTCTCGAACGCGGCCTGCTTCAAGGAATGCAGGATTCCTGTGGCGTTGTGTTCTTCATTACACCGTCGTTCAAGGATGAGGGTTTCTTGGAGACCGAAGTAAACTACGCCATAGCAGAGAAACGAACGAAAGGTGACAAATTCGCAATTATTGGCCTCCAGTTTGTTGATCAGGACGGCAACACGGGCGAAATCCCACAATTACTGAAAACCTACGTGTGGAAAAAGCCAAAGTCACCACTTGAGGCGTTGCGGGAGATCGTTCGTGCTTTGCCCCTCATGCCCGGAATTCTTGACTGGCGCGAAGAGATCACCGGTGTCGTTACGGTACCCAAAACGAAATCGACATCCACGGAATTGTCGGACGAAGCAAAGGCGATTCTAAAGGCAGCGGTCGCCGGTGACGGTCGGCTCATGCATTTGAGATACATGGGCGGCGAAGAGATTCAGGCCGGCGGACAGTCAATGATTCCAGACAAAGATTCCCGAACAATTGCTCGTTGGGTTGGCGGCCTCGAAGATCTAAGACGACGTCGATACGTCAAAGACCTTGGACACAAGGGCGAGGTCTTTGAGGTGACGAGGGAAGGTTTCGAGGCGGCAGACGAACTATCCGATGATGATTGACCGAAACGGGCATCGAAACGGGGACGCAGCTAGTTTTGGCGCGAGCGGGTAGCAAGACGAGCAGGCAAAGCAACTTGGGCTACTCCACACACTGCGCGGCGAAGGTCGCCACAAGACGAACGACTCCCGAAACTAGCTGCGTCCCTGTTTCGGCTCTCCTGTTTCGACTCTGCCGGTGACAACTCGCCCCGCCAAACCGCTTCCAGGACTCCGACGATGAACCATTTTTCGGTCCTCATCTTTCCTCCGTTTTTGCCACTAGCCTACCCCCTCGTTTGGCACTAATATCTTCTGGATGCAGCAACGGGCTGGCAGTTGGAGTTCCCGCTTCAGCAACGAGGTGGTTCCGGCCGCATGCTGCCCCGTCAAGGCGCCCGCCAATGGCCTTTTCATCATGCGCGGATTGAGTTATCCTATCGATTATCAGGAGCCTGTTTTGTCAAGGAATGGACGCATGAGCGTATGCACGGACCGCTTGGCCCTTCTTCCCGGGACGTTCGAAGAAGACCAAAGTGGCGAAATGTTACCCTCCGCTCGCACGGAGGCTGGCATCCCGATCGCCTTTCGCGCCCTGCCGCCGCCGGAAGCGCACTCGACCAGCGATACCCAGCCGCTGCAGTTGCACCTGGCCTACTGGCAGCTTCATCTGCTGCGCGATTT
>CAZASB010000470.1:0-2912 GCA_964487655.1 uncultured Planctomycetaceae bacterium | reverse complement strand
GCATCCCGCAGGCGTGGCAAGACCGATTCTCGCCGCGGCGACCTTCGATCGGCGCAGGCTCATTTGCCCCGGCGCGCGTAGGCAGCACGCCCGCGACTCCCGTCGCAGCGACGACCTCACCCGGGGTCTTCGGACCTCGAACCGGCAGGCCGTTGCAATCGGAATGTCCAATTACAATAGAGTCAGGATCACGAATCCCGCATGGCTTCTGGGAATCGGGCCACGCCGGGAACTTGACGAGTCCGGTTCCCGCATGTTACAGTACAATCGTTTGTCGTTCCGCTGGGGGGCTCGGCGTGCCTCAGGCCCGTGAACGGTTACCCAGCCAATCCCCCATTCCAAAGCTGCTACAATGGCCAAACAACCGTCGGCTCACCCCCCAACTCACTAGCATTCCCTCTGAATCAATGACTCGACTCAATATCATTCTAGTACTCGCAGTTGCATTTTCATCCACAAGCACCCTCGCTGCAGGCCCAGAACCACAAGCGTCCTCACATCGGCCCCCATCCTCCTGCACCATCACACCGCAGGACCGCTTCGTCTGGTCCTGCTACATGATCTGTTTCGCCGTCTCACGAGACTACACCGGCCTCTTCTACGACCGCCCCCTGGATCGAGTACCCGAAGGCGACACGGAACCACGCCTCATCGACCTGAAGAACGCCATCGACGCAGGCGTTGACGCCCTCTCCGTCGATCTCTTCATCGAAGACAAGCACGCGCACGGAGCATTCCAGCAACTGGTGAACCTGATCAACGAGCATCAGCTACCGATCAACCTCTCCCCCATGTTCGATGGTTTCGAACGACCGGGCCTGACCGAGGACCAGGTCGTCGCCAAAGTCCTGGAGTGGTTCCAACGATTCGCCGACGAACCTTGCGTTGTCCACTGCAATGATCGACCGATCATCTGGACCTTCGGCTCGCCCTCGCTGGATCCTGTCGCATGGCAACGCATCTTCAAACGCCTCCAAGACGCCGGCTGCAACGGCCACTGGATCCTCGACGGCGGAGGCCCACTCTGCCTTGGTCCAAAACCTCAGTTCGAGAAGATGGCTCCCTGGCTCGATCTCTTCGACGCCGCCTACACCTTCGCCCCCGGCTCGGTTCCAGACCGACCGATTCTCAACGCACAGCTCTACCGCGAACGCTATGCCCTCCAGGACAAAACCTGGAACGGCAGCACCAAAATCGGCTACTGGCGACCCGAGATCGCCGTCTACACCTCCCCGGAAGGCACCGACCACTATCGCCACTCCTGGGATGCGATTCACCAAGCGGACATCCGCTGGGTCCAGCAGGCCACCTGGAACGACTTCAGCGAAAACCACGGGATCATGCCCTCCGCCAATGACAGCACGACCTTCGCCGAACTGACTCGCGCACTCGTCCGCTCCTGGAAAGGCCTCCCGTCCGACGTCACCGAGCCCCGCCTCTTCCTCGGCCGCATGCGCGAAGTGCAAGTCGGAGAAGACACCGTCTACGAAATGCTCGCCCTTCTCCCCGACACCGTGCAATCGGCCACCTTCGAACTGGAACTCCTCGACGGCACCGGAAAGCCCATCCATCTCGCCGAACCCCGCACCCTGAACTCGACCGGCATCGTCGCACCGCACTTCACCTTCACCCTATCCGCCATCCCCGAGGGACGCCTCCTCGTCCCACGCGCCACCTTGCGGACACCGGGTCATAGCACTCTGGTGCTCGAAGGCGAACCGTCCATCGTCCACCCCGCCGGCTTCTATCCCGAACGCTGCTATTCCTGGATCTACACCCCCGCCCATCGCCAGTTGCCCGACGTCGGTATCCATTTCTCGCTCTCGAGCACAACCCCCGGACAACTGTCCGTTGAAGCAACCAGCCCCGTCCCCATCGCCGACGTAGAAGTCCTGCGAAACGGGCTCCCCGTACTCGTCATGCGCCGCCAGATCGGGAAGGCGTTCCCGGCAACCCATCTGAAGCACGAAGTCCACCTCCCACTGAATCGCCGCGACCACATGGACTGGGGCTTCTACCAGGTACGCGTCACAACCTCGGACCGGCGCGTCGCCGTAAGCCGCCCCAGCTTCGTCGATCCACCGCCCGGGCCAGCAGACCTCATCGGCTATTGGCCCTTCGACGCTGGTGACGACTACCGCGTCCTCGACGAATCGCCGTGGATGCGCGACGGACGCCTCGGAGCTCGCACGCACTACCCGGAACATCAACCCACCCGCGTCCCCAACCCACGCGGCGGCAAGTGCCTCTCCTTCGATGGGCTAGACGACCGACTCCAAATGGATGGCCCTGTCGTTCCGCCCCAGAAATTCACCATCGAATGCTGGCTCAGCCCAAAAACATGGGGATGGCCGGGCAAAGACAAGGGAGCCACCATCTTCGGAACCGCCAACGCAGACTGCTCACTGTCACTCGACGCAACCGGCAAGCTGATACTCGGCCGGAAGGGCGATAACGGCTGGGTGCGCGTTCACGGCGTCGATCCCGTACCGCTCGACAAATGGACCCACGTTGCCGTAACCTTCGACGGCACAACACTCACCCTCTTCCAGAACGGAACGAACGTCGCTTCCGCAGACTCACCGGGCATTAAGAAGATCAGCCGCTTCGGCGTCGGCTTCAACACCGTGACCCTTGGCTCCTTCTTCCACGGCCGCATCGACGACATTCGCATCCACCAGCGCGTCCTCACCCCAACCGAGTTCACCCCGTGTGGCACGTCCCAGAGCCCTAGCGATGGGCGTGGTGAACCGCCAATTCGCTCCCCACTTCTGCCCGACTCTCCTGCAGGCATCCCCACTCACGCCAAAACCTCCCCAATCACATTCCCGTGCACGTCCGTCAATCGACGCTCCAACAGTCGTCGCGCGAGCAGACAGTTCAGTGCGTAGGCGGACTTCAACGAATTACTG
>CAZASB010000469.1:0-2947 GCA_964487655.1 uncultured Planctomycetaceae bacterium | reverse complement strand
GGTATTGTCGCCCTGCGAAGCCCAGTTGTCAATGCGCAGTGCGTCCTGCGGGGGGAGACGCTAGTTGACAGTTGACAGTGGGGAAGTTTCTAGTTGCTAGTTGCTAGTGACGCGCTGGCGCGGAGGGCATGAGTTGGCCGCGTGAGCGCGTTCTTTTTCGCCGAAGGCGATGGGTATCGTAGCCTGGTGGTAATCACCCCAGGGAAGGTGTCAGGTGACAGGTGCCAGGTGTCAGTGACGCGCTCGCGCGGTCGGCCATCTGCGTGAGTGCGTTCCGATCTTCCATCTCCGATCTCCGATCTTCCATCTTCTAGCTTCCATCTTCTAGCTTGTGTACGGGCGAGTGATAGCCTTGTTGGATCATTTGGGCTAACAGTTCGTTGGCGCGCGGCAACGGCACAGTACCTTCCTGCACTAATCGGGCCAGAATGCCAAGGGTCCCCGTCACGCGAATTCCCTGTTCGACCGCCTTGAGCCGGGCGGCGCGATCGTCCGTGGCGACCACCAGCTTGCGCATTCGCCCCACGGCCAGACAAGACGCTTCGCCGGCCCCCAGGGTAGCAAGCAGGTTCACGTACAAAGACCGCTCCTCGGCGGTTTCCGGCGTTACGACGGCAAGCCAACCGGCAGGCGCCAGACTGGGCGATATGACTTGCAGCCGCGAGTAGCCTGCCTCAATCCCACGCTGCACTTCCTCGACAACCATTAAGGTGGTAGCACCGCGTTTCGAATACAACTGCTCCAGCCAGTGGAACTGTTCAATGCGGGCGAAATTGGAGAGAACTGTAGCATCGAAAACGATGCCCGTCTTGGGACTCTCAGGCATTGCGGACATCTTCGTGGAGTTCATTGAGTGTTTGCGGCCCCAAGTGGATCATGACACCAGCATTTCGCAAGATGTCAGTCATTTCCTCCTGAGCAATGCCGAGCATGGCTGCTGCTCTACCCAGGCTGATCTCACCTGCTTCATACGCACTGACCACCATTCGTATCTTTGCTTGCGGGACAGTCTGGAAGAGCGCACGGAGCGCGCCTCGCAATGCTGCTTGTTCGTCGGGATACTGGCCGGAAGTAACCAGATGCCGCAACTCCCAGGCGGCCAAATCGCTATGTTCCTGAGTTTCTGCCATAAATGCCCTTTCTCTCCAAGACTGAAAGCAGAGTTGTTAGTTGTTAGTTGCTAGTTGTCAGGTGTCAGGGGGGAAGTTGCTAGTTGCTAGTGACGCGCGAGCGCGGATGGTTGGCCGCGTGAGCGCGTTGCGATGTCCGATCTTCCAGCTTCTAGCTTCCTTCGTCACTGCGTCGCGGCGGAATCCGTTGCTTCGCCCACGGAGGCCATGGCACGCCGGTAGACCGTTTCATTGATCCAGAAGCTCGCCTCGTCTCGCAACCGCGCCAACTCGGCCCCGAGTGACGAAATGATCCCATCATGCTTCGCGCGAATCAGCACGCCAATGGTGCCTGCCTTGTGCAGGCGGAATGTGTCTGCCACTCTGCGAGCTTCCGATTCGTCTAGCAGTAGGACGTCCGGGGCATGTTCGACGGCCAGTGCAATAGCCTCGGCCTCTCCTAGATGCAGCTCTCTTTGGAGCAGCCGAATCAGCGTCGCATCGGCCGGCGCGACGACACGAATCCAGCCTCGGTTGGCTGCGTCGGCAACGTCACCGGCGCCAGGCCGCCCTTCCCCTTCCTCTACAACCTCCCGCCAAACGGCCGGGGGAATCAGTACCTCGTCATGGAAACGCCGCAACAACTCCAGCCGCTTGATTGCGGCCAGATGGATCAGCGGCGATGAGTTGCTAACCGCGAGTGGCATAGTTCAGGTCTTCCGCAAGATCGTCTTCCCCGTAGTGTCGCACGATCCGACGCTGCCCCAACAGGTGCTCGAACTCCCACCGCGAGAGCCCCGCCAGCTTTCTCGCCATGCCGCCCGACAAGACACCCCTTTGGTACAGTGCCAACGCGAGTTCCATCCGCAATTCATGCTCCCGTTCACCAGGCGGCAATCGCAACGCCTCCGTGACCTCCTGTGGGATCTCGAGTATCATTCCTGGCATGGCTCGCTCCGGGGTTCGTTGTCAGTTGACAGTGGGGAAGTTGACAGTGGCGCGCGAGCGCGGAACAGATGGGGCGTCTGCGTGAGGGGGTTCGGATCTGCGATTCTCTACAACTGGCAATTGTTCTTTCGGTCAATTGAAGCGAGGAAGGCGAAGCAAGCCCATCTGATCGAAGTGACTGCCATCCACGCGCTGGTATCGACGAACAGTTCCTTCATCCGGCATCACCGTACAGGTAGCCGTCATGGCCGGTCGAGGGATCTGCCAATCGGCCTGCTTTCGCATTACGGCCAAGCGAACGAAAGACGTCCCAGGTATTCTCCTCTGCCGTCGTATCCTGGGAGGAGGACGATGCATCGCTTGTCGATGCCGCCGAGCGGATGCGTATCTCGCCGGACTGGACCGCGATTTCCAAGGGCGACTGCAGTCCCGCGTCGGCAAGTTGGCGGCTGTCGATCCATACACCCTGCTGGACGGTCAATATCGCTCGTTCGCTCATGGCGTTGAACTCCTCGCTCGAAAGACCAAGACGGTAGCCCTCATTCTACTGCCCCGCCACGGGCCCGGCAAGGGGGGGTAGTTGACAGTTGACATCGAGTAAGAACTTCACGCGAGCGATCTCGCCACGGGATTCGTTGGATACACGCTTTCGCCAGCAACAAGACGTTTGGCATAGGCGAGCGCCGCGCGGAGGTCGTCCGCCTCAAGTTCCGGATAGTCTTCGAGAATCGCCTGCTCTGATTCGCCCGCGGCGAGCAAGTCGAGGATCATTTCCACCGAAATGCGCATACCACGAATGGTCGGTTTGCCGCAAAGCACCTCCTTGTTGAATGTAATGCGCTCGAGCAGTTCAGGCATGGCTGACTCCGAGGTTAGTTGGGAGCTGGGAG
>CAZASB010000468.1:0-2956 GCA_964487655.1 uncultured Planctomycetaceae bacterium | reverse complement strand
GTAACAAGGTAGCCGTAGGGGAACCTGCGGCTGGATCACCTCCTTTCTAAGGATAGTATGACCTCGCAACGGGTAACCGGTGCTAGGTAAGATGTGGAGCAGGTCCAAGCACCAAGACGAAAGTCATTCCACAAAGGCATCACTACCAGTCAAAGACACCCCTAGGCCCGGGCGAGCTTCATGTTCGCCCGGGTCTTTGTCTTTCTTGAACAGTCGAATCAGACAGGAAGGCCACCAGTTCCAAGGACCAAACCAAATCCAATGCGCGTCACTTGAGAGACGCCACCCAGACACTACGGCCTCTACACATTGGGCCCAGCCTGCAAGCTTTTCTCGTCACATGATTGTCCACTTGGCAGGAGGTAGTGCGAAACGAGTCGCAGAAGCTGAGGACGTTGGATCGGCTTGGTTGCGTAATCGTCGCAGCCTGCGTCGAGGCACTTCATTCGGTCGCCCTTCATCGCGTGCGCCGTTAGTGCGACGATGGGAATGGCGCAGCCGTCGCGCCGGAGCCGGCGCGTGGCTTCGTAACCGTCGAGTACGGGCATTTGCATGTCCATTAAGATCAGATCGAACGATTCGCCGGCTTGGTCGGCCGCTTCAGCGCGTTCGACCGCTTGCTGGCCATCGTCGACGATGACGACCTCGGTCCCCGTACGCCGGAGGATGCACTCAATCAACCGCTGATTGTCCGGCCCGTCCTCGGCCAAGAGAATGCGTCCTTGGAGCCGGACCGAAGCGGCGTCGAATTGGTCGGCAAGCGGCTTGACGCGGCGCGCGACGGCGGTCGTGGCGGGGTCCGCAATTCGACGAATGCCATCCAGCGGTCCCGTGGGCACTCGGAGTCGGAACGTACTGCCCTCTCCCACCTTGCTTTCCACCGTCAGTTCTCCGCCCAGCAGACGCGCCAATTCACGGCTGATAGTCAGGCCCAAGCCGGTGCCCCCGCGCCGCCCGCCATGCTCCTCGGCCTGCGTGAAAGGTTGGAACACGCTGTCCAGCTTGTCGCCTGCAATGCCAACTCCCGTGTCAATCACGGTGAACTCGAGCATGGATCGTTCGGGCAAATCGAGATGCTCCATTCGCAGGCGCACCTCGCCCGAGTCGGTGAACTTCACCGCGTTGCCGATCAGGTTTACGAGAATCTGCCGCAGCCGCGTGGCATCGCTCTGGATCGTCTCCGGAACGGCCCCCGCATACTCCACGATGAACGGCAGGTTCTTTGCTCGGGCGCGAATTTCCACCAGGTCCTGCACGTCGCTGACGAGACCGAGCAGCGCGCATTCGTCCCGTTCGACGCCGAACCGGCATGCCTCGATCTTCGAGAGGTCGAGGATGTCGTTGATGAGGCGGAGCAGGTGTTCGCCATTTCTCAGGACGGTATCGATGGCCTCGATTCGCGTGGGTGGCGCCTTGGACAGGTCGCCCTCGCTACGGAGTATCTCGGCGAAACCCAAGATGGCCGTCATGGGCGTGCGGATCTCGTGGCTCATGTTGGCCAGGAACTCGCTCTTGGCGCGCGACGCCGCCTGGGCGGCAAACGAGTATTCCTCCAGACTGTGGTTGGCCGTCTGGAGCGCCTCGGCGTATTCATGAAGCTCCCGTTGTACCCGCTGCCGCTCCGTGATGTCGGTCAGAACCGCCAGAAGCGCCGGCTCGCCCCTGAAGATCAAACTGGCGCCATGCACCTCGACGTCGATCTCGGCGCCATCTCGGCAAACGTCGCGCGACACCATGTGGAACGACTCGCCGGCGGCTACCTTCCGCTGGAACTTGGCAAAGACGTGGTGGTGGTCCGACTGAACGAGCTGTCCGCCGGAAAGCCCGACGAGCTGCTCTCGCGGGTAGCCGTACATGGCGCATGCGGCGGGATTGGCTTCGACAATCGTTCCCTTGCGGTCGAAGATCAGCAACGAGTTCGTGACGGCCTCGAAGATGGCGCGATACCGGCTTTCCTCTTCGCCCAGCGCTTCCTCGGCGCGGACCCGGTCCGTCACGTCTCGGCCGATCGCCACAATGGTCTTCACGCGGCCCCGGGCGTCGTAAATCGG
The DNA here is from genome assembly GCA_964487655.1 of uncultured Planctomycetaceae bacterium. Lineage (GTDB taxonomy): Bacteria > Planctomycetota > Planctomycetia > Pirellulales > Thermoguttaceae > PWXP01. The sequence continues at coordinate 905 of CAZASB010000468.1, read as the reverse complement.
CAGCGACTCGAACGAAAATTGGTACGGCCGACCGCCTTTTGTATAGTTGAGTATTTCGCCGCGATAGGGCTTGCAACGATCGAGACAGCGCTTTAGATGACCTAGCGTGACGAGGTCGGTATCCGGCCCGGCGAGCAAGTCGGTCGCCTGCTTGCCTTGGGCTTCATCGAGCGTGTAGCCGGTCAGTTTCGTAAAGCCGTTGTTGACCCAAAGCACGCGGCCTTTTCGATTGCAGAGGATAACCGTCGCATCGGTGTTTGCCAGGGCCTGGCCAAGAATTCGGCCGACCGAAGGGAGCGCGTCACTTGGACATGACGCCGCCGAGTTCGCGGCGCGACGATGCCCGAGCAAGGCCGTCAAGGCGAGTAGGGTCATGCCGCCAAGAGCGCCGAGGGCCGCCGCAAGTGGCAACGAAGCGTTCGGCGCGGCCCTCCAGGCCGCTATCCAGCCGCCGGCCACCAACAGCGCGCCCGACGCCGCCAGCCACGGCCGCGCGCGACGAACCCATCTTGTAATGTGATGACCGATTTTGAAAACCGCAGTCCTCAATGTTCCAACCTCATGATGCCAATCCATCCGAATGCGTTCCGCGAGAGAGGGCTCGCTGGCTCCGGCCGCCAAGTCTACATGGAGTCGATCGAAAAGATCCGTGTTAGCGAAAAGCCCTTGCGGCGCGCTACTGCCTGCCCTTAGTAAGTCTAGTTCACTAAAGACATAGTGATACGATCCATCCGAGGATATTACCCACTTCGCAAAGTGAGAACACTTCGGGTTGTAGCGAACAATGCAGTCCGGAGGGGGGGAGCGGGCCCTCTTTCCGTTTTCTTTTTTTTCGGCTCTTCCGTTTCTATTGGGCGATCGGCAGGTTCGAGCTTACCTGCCGAATGTAGAACAGTTGTCCCAAC
>CAZASB010000467.1:0-2958 GCA_964487655.1 uncultured Planctomycetaceae bacterium | reverse complement strand
AATCGGAAGGTATTTGCCCATACCTCCCGATAGAGATTCAAGAGAATTAAAACAGTATTATTCTAATAATCTTTTAATCAAATGAGTCCACTCCGAAAAGTCGGCGGGACAATTTAGTTGATAATTCTTTTGTACAATAAATTTTATAAAGCAGGTGAAATTCACCCAAAAAGTTCTTTGAAATATTTGCGTATATCATTATTATTCATTATCTTAGCGGTGTCTAAAACTGCATGAAATGTTTAAAAAATCAGACATCCATACTCAATTGGATCTGTTTTCTTCGCCAACGGAGTACTTTAGGGACTCCAAGAGGAAGAAATTCCTAAAAGAGGACTCCTGGCATAACCAGTTCAGAAAACAGGTTGTAATGCGAGTAGATGAGTCCATTTTCAGTGTGCTCTATACAGAAGGTAATGGCGCTCCCAATGCTTCCATACGCGTTTTGGTCGGCATGATGATCCTCAAAGAGGGCCAAGGCTGGAGCGACGAACAGTTGTTCGAGAACTGTCAGTACAATCTTTTGGTACGCAGCGCTTTAGGATTGATGTCGCTGGAAGACGCCGAACCGGTACCCTCCACTTATTATCTGTTCCGCCGCAAGCTGGTGGAATATGCCAGGGAGCACGGTGAAGACTTGTTCAAAAAATGCCAGGCCCAAATTACCAGGGATCAGATACTGGAGTTCGAGGTAAGCGGCAAGCAGGTACGCATGGATAGCAAGCTGATCGGCAGCAACATCGCCTGGTACTCGCGTTACGAGCTGGTTCACGAGACCCTCCGCCTCTTTATCGCTGAAAGAGAGGAGCATATCTTTAAAAAGAGTCTTTCCAAAGAGATGTTTTCCCTGATTGAAAGCATCAGGAGTGAAAAGGGAAACAAGGTGGTATATCGCAGCACCAAGGCTGAGATCGACAGCCGCTTTGTAGAATTGGGCAAGCTGATGTACCGCTTTATCGAACTTTTCAAAAGATATGACTACGGGATGTACGGGACACTTAAGACTGTCTTGGAACAGCAATACGTGGTAAGCAGCGATAAAACCATCCTCCCTCTTGAAAATGAGAAGGTCAGCGCCAAATCCATCCAGTCGCCCCACGACACCGACTGCCACTACCGCAACAAGGACGGCAACATGGTCAAAGGGTATTCGATAAACGTCACCGAAACCTGCGACCAGGCGAAGGAAGAAGAGACCCCGGTACTAAACCTGATCACCGACACGGAAGTAAATGTGGTTTCAATCCCGGACAACAGTTTCCTTAAGCCAGCCGTGGATAATACACAGGAAATATTAACCGATAGCATTGAGAAGGTATATGCCGATGGGGCTTATCACAGCACCTCTAACCAGGAGTATTGCCAAAGGGATGAACACCCCATCGACTTGGTGCTTACCGGCATGCAGGGATCCGCACCAAGATACGAGCTCAGTTTAGACGAGCAAGACGAAAACAATTTAATCGTAACGGACAACAAAACAGGAGTAACCGTACAGGCACAACAAGTAAAACCCCGCAAGGATCAAACGCAGAAGAAATGGAGGATCAAAACTGAAAAAGGAGATTATCGGTATTTCGATGAGGATAGCCTTCGGGTTTCCGCTTTAAGGCAGAAACTCAAGAAAATCCCGATAGAGGAAACCAATATCAGGAACAACGTCGAGGCGAGTATTTTTCAGCTAGGTTACCATTATCCCAACGACAAGAGCCGGTACAGAAGCCTTGCCAAGCATAAACTATGGGCTTACTCCCGCTCATTGTGGATAAACTTCGTCAGAATAGTGAGATATATCACGCAAATATGTCAAAGAGCACTTTTTGGGCAAAAATTGCCTCAGGATATAGCTAATTTATGTTTCAATATGTACATTATTGTAAATATATTCTTAGTCAATAAAAGTAATCACATTTTTCCGGCGAAACTGCGTTTTTCAGTAATTTGAAAAAACGGGGTTTTCAGAGCGGACTCATTATTTTTTCATCAATAATCTGTATTATTGTAACTTGGTTTTGGTTATGAGTGGGATGAGAAGGAATACCATTGTAATGTTGTTCGGGCTTCTGATGGCCATATTGTCGGCTCTGCCCGGCTGTTCGCGCGTCGATGAGCTGGGGTTGGAGAGCTCGCTTTACCGGCAATCGCCTTACGGTAAGTGGAAACTGCAGGGGTATGGAAGCAAGGGAAGTCAGCTGAAACAGTTGGCCTTGGGCAAAAATCCGAATGCCTTCACGCTGACTCTGCATGCCGACGGCACTTTTAACGGTATCTCCTCGGTCAACGAGATCAGGGGAACCTACAGTTGCGACCTGAAGCACCACAACATCAGTTTTTCACAGATCGATACCGAGAACAACCGCAGGGCGAGTGAAACCAGGGAGGGCAATCTCTATCTGGACCGGCTGGTGAAGGTGTATAAGTATGAATATAAGGCTTCTGCGGATCAACTCTATCTCTATTACTCCAATACCGAATACCTGCTCTTTCTGAAGTTGCCCGACAAGTGAAGCGCCCTGGCCGGCCAGTGACTTCCCTCCAGACATATTTTTCGGTCAAAAAATGGGGCCGGCTGGAATCAGATTGGTAAAAACTGTTTATTTTTGTTCCTGAAATCTAAATACTCAACAGAATATATGCCGTTGACACATCATCTTATCGATTTTGACAATTCAGAAATAGCCTTCCGGAACAGATCGAATGCCGAATTGAGACGGGCCCATCTGCTGTTTAAGGTAATGAACAATGCCGGTCTGGTAAAGACGGGAAAACAACTGGTCAACCTCGCCTTTGCCATCCGTTTCCCGATCAGTGGAATTTTACGAAAAACCATTTACCGGCAATTTGTGGGTGGAATGTCGATTGACGACTGTGCTGCCACCATTGAAAAACTGGCTGCGCGTAACGTGGAGACAATCCTCGATTTTGCAGTTGAGGGGGAAGAGCGTGATGATCTGTTTG
>CAZASB010000466.1:0-2970 GCA_964487655.1 uncultured Planctomycetaceae bacterium | reverse complement strand
CATCCGGGTTCATCCACGTGTCAGGCAATTCTGCACCCAGAAACGGAAGAGCCATCTTGACCAGCGGCCCGTATTATACGGTTTTCTAGTCTTGCGCACCAAGAGGGGCAGGGCGATTCGGCTAGGCGCTGGGAAGCAGGAGTGCATCGGCTCAGCAGGAGCTTCGCCCTCCCATTTCGCGACTTTGCAGTTCTCCAGACACGGGGCGGCTGCCGGCTTGGCCGACAGGCCCTCGGTCTGATATACTGGGTGGAATGGAATAACCCTTGGAGTTTTGCATGAAGTGCCCGTTCTGTCGCGGCGATGACGACCGCGTGATTGATTCGCGGAGCAGTGAAGACGGTTTCGCCATCCGCCGTCGCCGCGAGTGCCTCGCGTGTCGCCATCGTTATACGACCTACGAACGCATTGAGCAGACGACCGTCAAGATCATCAAGAAGGACGGCGTGCGCGAGCCGTTTGACCATGCCAAGGTCAAGCAAGGGCTCGAGAAGGCTTGCTGGAAACGGCCCGTCAGCGATGACCAAATTGAGGCCATTATTGCGTTGGTACAGAGCGACCTGGAAGCGCGTTTCGAGCCCGAGGTGGAAAGCCGGCATGTCGGCGAACTGGTCATGCAGTACTTGCGCGAGGCGGACGAGGTGGCCTACGTTCGCTTCGCCAGCGTGTACCGTCAATTCAAGGACGTACAGGATTTCGTCGACGAACTGCGTCCCATGCTCAATCCGTCGCACGGCGAGCGGTCTTGATCCGCGGCTACTGACGCCTGGACACGACGAACTCGCACAGCCCTTCCAGTGATGCTCGGGCCGGTCCTGGCGGTAGGAGAGCCAGCTCCGTCGCGGCATTGCGGGCGAACTCGAACGCCTTGTCACGGGCATACTCGAGCGTCGCGTAGCGTTCAAACCAATCGCGTAAAGTTTTGCAGTGCCGGTCCGGCGAGTTGGCCAGAATTGTCATGAGCGGCTCGCGTTCCGCGCCGGAAACGGTTGCCAGTAAACGAATCAGGGGCAAGGTGGCCTTCTGCTTCACTAGGTCGGTTCCCAACGACTTGCCGGCCGTGGCCTCGTCGCCCGTCAAATCCAGCAGATCGTCGGCAATTTGAAACGCGATTCCGAGCTGATCGCCGTAGCGCATCAGGGCGGCACACTGCTCCTCGGGGGCAGCGGCGTAGTGCGCGCCCAGCCGACAGCAGCAGGCCAACAGGGCCCCGGTCTTGCCTGCAATAATGTCATAATACTCCGCTTCGGACAGGTCGTAGTCGCCGCGGTGCTGTACTTGCCGCAACTCGCCTTCGCACATCACCCTGGCGGCATCGCCGATGGCACGGCACGCGTACCCGTCGTCGGCCGACGCCGCCAGACACATTGAGCGACTGAACAGGTAGTCGCCCAGGAGGACGCTTGCCTCGTTGTCCCAGCGCGCGTTGACCGTGTCGAGATGCCGGCGGAGTTCCGCCTCGTCCAGCACGTCGTCGTGAATGAGCGTGGCCGTGTGAATCAGTTCCACGGAGGCCGCCATCCGAATGTGCTCCGGTCGAAGCGCTCCGACAACCCGAGCACACAGCAGCACCAAGGCCGGTCGCAACCGCTTGCCGCTCAGCCGAAACCCGTGCTTCACCAGCAGGTCGACGAAGGGATGGTTGCTTGCCAACTCGGCTCGCAAGAGATCCTCGACCGCGGCCAAATCGTCGCGTATCGGGGCATACAGCTCCCGCAGCGAAGTCGGGATCGCTCGGGATTCGTCGGTTGCCTGCTTCATTGCTATTCCGCAATCCAAACTGTGTAGGTTACTGTCGGACGAAATAGCCGCTCTCGTTGCCCGACTGCTCTTTCAGGCGGTACCACTCGACCGACAGGGTTCGATCGACCGCAAAACACCATTCTATTCGTCTAGCTCCGCCCGTCGAGGGGGCACTGGGGCGGGTATCTTCATCAGGCGGGCAACCCAAACACCCTGCATACTGTGTTCCGCGACAACCTGGCCATCGCAGAGTAGCCAATCGAGGGTGGCCAAATCGGCTTGACGCCGATATACGAGGGCGTATCGACACCCCAGCGCGGTTTCCGGTTGGCTAGCATCCCATCCGGTAACGGTGGTTTCACTCGCGGCCAAGGAAGGCGAAGACAACGTCACGGCCGGGGCCTGAAATGGCGCCAGGTTGGGGCCGAAAAGCACTGGTTGCCTCGGTGCTCGACCGGCCGCCTCGGCTAGCAGCGGTTCTCGGATGGTATCGCCCCAGTAGGTGACTTCCAATCCCAGGTGTTCCGCCCCTCGCAACCCGCCGGCCAGAAGACTGTAGTAGCTTAACTGACAAGGATGATAGAGTATAAGCCCGGTAGCCTGCAAGAGAATCACTAGTCCGATGATCGCGAGTCTGGGCGCACGGGGTACTCCTCGGCCAAGAGCGGCCCGGTCGAGCCATTTCGCGCCCAGACCCACAAAAACGGCCCAAAGTGGAAACGCCAGTAGAAAGAGCCGCACGCCATCGTAGACCGGTACCCCCGGCCACGTGAAGACGGTCAATAGGAAGCCCCCGGCTAGGGCGACGAGGGCGAAATCGCCCTTTGCACTCGCCTGCACGCTTTCCTCGCCACGGCCGGTACGACCCAACCAGGCCATCCCTCCGCAAACTCCAATCGCGAGAAAGCCCAGCGGCACGGTCCATGCAAACATCAGCAGCGGGTAGTGCCAGGGCGTCTCGTAATCGGCCCAGACCCGTCCGAGGTAGAAGACGTGTACTGCTTGCCTTCCCCCACCGCTAGCCAAGTATCGCCAGAGATTCCGTGCAGGGTTAAGCCAGAGCCAAGGCCAGCCAAGCCACAGCGTAGCCATTCCGGTCAGAAACCACGTAGGCAGCCATAGGGGTCGGAAGGGGGATGATTCCTCCCGCTGACCGGCTCCTCGCCTCAACAAGCGGCCTGTTGATTTAGTGTCGTTCCGCATCTCCGAGGCGGAATATCTTGGGGG
>CAZASB010000465.1:0-2982 GCA_964487655.1 uncultured Planctomycetaceae bacterium | reverse complement strand
GGCGGCCCGGGAATCAAACCTCTCGCCGACTGCGACCGGATGCGTCGCTGCGAGACGAGCGGGGATCTGGCGTGCGTCAAGCACAAGCCGCCCGATGATCCCAGCTCACGCTAAAGGGTTGGCACCTCCGTCGGAATTCTAGGCGAGAGGCCTGATTCGTGTCTCCTCTGTTGGTTCCCTCAAAACTATCGGCAAAATCGAAGCGTCTCTTGTGTCGTAATCGCGTCAAGCCGTCTCGGTTTCCAAGTGACCGCAACCGCCGTGACCGCAATCGCCCCCCCTCTTCCACAATTATATCCGATGTTTCATGGGCCGGAAAGAGCGCTATAGCTAAAATGCCCATATTCTCTCGTTGCGAAAACAAAATTGGCTGACCCAAAAGCTACAACCGTCTCGTGCCGAAGCATAAAGATATGGAGGCTTGTAGGCAACCGGTCTTCTGGTTGCCCCAACTCCAGGGGGTGGGGGGGCGATCTGCCAGAATGGTGTGTCGATGGAGTCACCGCACGGGTTGGGGCGAGGAGTTCGACGCCCTGGGGCCGGAGACCTTCCTCGTACGCACGCTGTAGCTGACTGACCATGGCTCCTGGCGGGACAAGCCCGCCGGTGGCCTTCCTCACGACTTCAACTTGTGTAGAACAACGAGGGCCGGAGGCCCGGGAGTTTCACCTTCTCCAAGCGGATTCCCAAGCAGGCCGTCCTGCAGTTGTTCGACAGCAACTTCGTGGCCCGGCACGGTTGCGCCGTGTTCATCGGCCCGACGGGCGCGGGCACCGGGATTCGGCTATTGGCCACCAGCGAGGCTCGCAATGTCCTCGGCTAGGAGCTGCTTGAACTCCACCTGTTTCTCCGGGCGGCAGTATGCTTCGATCTGTTGTTTTCGAAGCGTCTCGTACTCTTTGAGAGTTGCCACGCGATCCAGGTCCGGGTTCAGTTCCGGCTTGTAAAGAATGACGGCCAAAGGCGTGATCAGCTCCTTGTTCACCCGCAATCGGTACGGGGTTCCTTCCCGAGCAAGCTTCTGGGCGTCGCGCAGATGACCAATCACCTTGCCGAGGAATTCCGGTGTCTGGTACTCGCGGCGAGGATTGGAAATGTAAACCAGCGCCTTCTTCTCGGAAGCAACAGCGTGGCGCAAGTCGGTTAAAAACGCGGTCATCGGGCCGGAGGCGGGACCGTAGTGCTTGACCATGTAGTCGTTGATCAGTGCCTGCTCATCCTGGTCCGGGTCATTGAGCATCTGATAGCCCAGCCAGACGTGCAGGTCGTGGAAGTTCTGCGGGTTTACGTGGAGGTTCGATTCCGCCTCGGCGAAATAGGAAATCACGCCTGCATCGCGATAGTATCGCAGGTCTGGTGCGATGGCGTCCACCATCGTCTCGACGCGCGGTGGCTTGAAGTACGGCCCCTGGAGGATTCCCATGTTCCAGTAATCCCAAAGAGCGATGTTTGCCCCGACCGCCTTCCACCCGTCAAGCTGCTCCTTGCGCGAGGCATTGAAGGGACTCGTGATCGGACGATAGCAATCGCTTCGAGTGTACAGGTCGCACCAACGCATCAGCAGGTTGGGCTCCGGCCTGATGGTTTTCGGGGCGCATTCGGTCGAGACGTAGGCAAAGGTCTGGATGATGATTTCCGGATACTCCTTGGCGATTTCGCGGGCGACCTTGTTCATGCACGTCAGCGTCAGGGCCGATTCGGAACCTTCCCGCTCCGTGATCGCCGCGCAGACGGGGCATTTGCAGATGTAGGGGAAGTTATCGTTCTGCGAAATGTCGTAGACGATGGGCCACTTGTCCCGCGGCAGTTCCTTGCGGTCCGCCGCGATGAACTCGCGCAGCCTGGCAAGCATGACGTCGGCGACCTCGGGGTTGCTCAGGCAGAGTTGGCCTTCGGAGTGCATGTTCGGGCCATGGAACCGTTCGCCCTTCTCGTTCATCGAGAAGTATTCGGGATGGGTGTCGAATAGTTTCTCCCAGGAGACGTACTGGTAGAACGTGTGGCACGTTCCCGGCCGATGCGACATGCGCAGCGGGCTGTCCATCTGGTTGCCGCGATTGCGTTTGATGAATCTCAAGTAGTCCTGGTTTCGCTCGTTGGTCAGCCCCAGCGCCCAGTGCGGGACGTACAAGTCCCTGTGTCGAAACGCAGGCTTTCCGCTGCGATTCCATGCCTTGAGCGGGATTTCCGCCAGCGAGGGCGTCCACGAAGATTCGAATGTGAACCAGCGGCAGCCCAGCTCGCGTTCGAGGAACTCGCACACGGCGTAAATCGTTGCGGTCTTGCCGCCGGTCAGGATCAGGTTCTCGCCGACGGTCTTGTACAGCCACGCTTCCTGCTCCAGCGAATCGAACGCGACCCCATTGCCTTCCGCGAACCGGGTTTGCCCAACGTACACGGCCGGCGATTGCCCGTCGAACGCCGATTCCTTCACCACCGGAAAAACGGCGCCGGTGATGGCTTCTAGGTGGTCTTTCAATTCTAGCGCGGCGACTTGTCCCGTCGCGGCCGTTTGCGGTTCATCGTCGTCGGCAACGATCGTATAGGACGTCTTGCCATCCTTGGCCAGGAAGGTTGCAAGAGGTTCCGATTGCGCAAACGACGGTTGGCCGAAAGCGGTCAGCAGGCAAAAAGTGAGAACCAGAGTGTGTTTGATGGTCATGGCTGGAACCGTTGGGTGGGGTGAGTGGGTGGGTATCGTCAAGTTGTGGAAAGTTGACACATGGCCTTCAGTGTACGTCGCTGGGGAACGGTTAGCAAGTGATCGGGTGGATGGGGGTGTGGCAAGATATTGCCGGCATGCTTGACTTGGGCCTGCGCGGACAACAGTCCGCCATAGTTGATTTGACTGTTGCGGCGTCTTTCAATATGAGCGATCCCGTGTCTCTTCCGTGCCGAAGGCACAGTCCTCGTTGTTCTGCACTAGCCTCGGACGCCACCGTGCCGGCTTGCCCGGCCGGAGCGGTGGTCTGTTGGCTACAA
>CAZASB010000464.1:0-2982 GCA_964487655.1 uncultured Planctomycetaceae bacterium | reverse complement strand
TCAATACATATTTCCCCCAAATTGCCCACTCGACAGCATTTTCAACAGCCCAGGGTTAGGGGGCGTCGCGAAATTATTTTGCCGTGAGACCAAATCGGCCAAGAAACGGCCCCGGAAAACGGCCGACAGCGCCCCGGTAAGCTTTTGTTCTCTTCGGTTGTGAACTTGGTGGCGCTTGTGGCCACGGGCAGCCGCAAGTCGGTCAACGACGCCTACAACGCGAAGAAGAAGGAGTTTACCGTCTCCGTTACGTCGGTGTACAACAAGCTCAACCTGCTGTTCACCATGCCAGCAGTCTTGTCTCCCCCTTCTCCATCTCTAGGGTCAGCCGGTCGGTTGGCGGCCCCAGCTCCTTCCCGCTGACCAGGTCCGTGACGGCTACCTTCTTGGGCAAGTGCAGCGTCTTGTCTCCCGTGCTGGTGGCGTGGATCGACACGAAGCCGGGACAAGCACTAATGACGTCGTTGGTGTCGCAGTAGACATGGGCCCCGGCGAGGCGAGCCGCGCCGCGTAGTACCTCCGGACTGACCTCCAGCCCACCGCAGTAGATGGACGTCCAGCCCGCCAGTTGCCTGCTTGCCAGGCCCACCTGATCGGTCCCCTGGTACTTCCCCAGCGCCGTCACGCCCGGCTGATCGGGCACGATGAAGCGAGGGGGCAGAGTGTGGTCACTGCCAAAGACATGAGCTTCGGGAGCATCCTTCAGCCAGACTGGGAGACTGTCCAGCAGGGCGATCTTTGCGCTGCCCGGCTCGTCGAGCTGCTGCGCGCGGATGCCCACGATGTCGGAGATGTTCTCGGGCGAAGCGTCCTCGTTGACATAGCCGGGGGCATAGAGCCATAGCGCCACCTTCCCATCCCTTCCCACCTGCTCCCGGATCTGCTCGCGCTGCAGGTCGGTCAGTCGGAAGTCATTGAGGAAGACGTACAGCCGAACACTGGGGGGCAGTTTGCCCTCGCACAGGTCGTCCAGCAGGTACAGGCCCACCGGGCAGCCCATGGCGTTGAAGCGTTGTCGCATCCGGCCGACGCTGAAGGCCGTGACCTCGCTGGAGCAGCGGAGGACGAAGTTGCTGGCCTCGTCGGTGATCATGGCCACCTGCGGGCTGAACGCACCCTGCGCCGGTCGCCGCTTCCAGATGTCGCGCTCGTGGGCGAAGTTGTCGAAGATCGTGTCATCGGCCATCCAGCCCAGGCCGAAGTCCATCCACCAGGTGCCGCAGCGGCGCTCGAACTGGTGGCCGAAGTTGCGCCGGTAGACGTCCAAGGTCTGGGCCATCGTGTCGGTGCGGCCGTAGCCGGAATCTGGCGACGACAGGTGGGTGCGCGTGTCATCCTCGTTGAGCCACAGCTTGCCATGAAGCTGGATGGAGTCGACGGGAGACATGAACGAGCCGGCGCCGCCAGATTGGCGGTCCCCATAGGAGATCGGTGAGACCAGCACATCGACATCCGGGCACCGCAACACCTCGTGGAGGCGGAAGTGACCCGTGCTCTGCGCGCCGTAGGGGAAGCCCGAAAGCTCGTAGTGGTACCCGTAGAAAAACACGGAGATCTTCCTGCCGCCGGTCTCCTCCTTCACGATTCGCGCGCACTCCATCAGGTACTCGGACAGGCATACCTGCATGTATTCAGCAAAGTCGATGGCGAATCGCTGGGTCGCCGGATCGCGGAACGCGCCGTTGCTGCCCTCCAAGCGCTGCTCCATGGTCGGTGTTTGGATGGTTTCGAAGGTGACTTCAGAGTTTCGCCAGGCCTGCTGTAAGGCCTCGACCGTGCCATACTTTGCCTTCACCCAAGCTGCGAAGGCGGCACGGAAGGGCTCCTCGAAGTTGGGCATGATCCGCTGGAACACGCGGTCGTAGAACCACTCGCCGGCGCTCTGGGCGCAGGGGTGATAGCCGGCCATGTTGTTGCCAAACCTATCCTCCAGGCGCCGCACCGTCTGCCGCAGGGCCGCCGACGCGTCTCGCTGCCATAGCTCCGAGGCTGGCGAGGCCATTACCTGCTTGCCCACGTCATAGACCTGGATGTGGTCCGGATGCGCTTCCTTCCACCACTGCGGCGCATCGAGGTTGAGCCTGGGGATAATCAGCGCCCGAGGGTCAAGGCTAAGGATATGCTCGACCATGCGGTCGAGTGCGGTGAAGTCCGGCGATTTGCCAGGCTCCGTCCAGATGACGGGCAGAGGCGGGTTGCCGAGGTGTAGACCGCGCGGGCCGGCGAGCTTGAGCGTCTTGTCAGACTCGCCACTAGCACCACCATAGGTCGTCCAGGGCGGACCCTGGTGCAGCGAGTTCATCTCCACCTCGCGCGGCTGGTCGGAGCGCATCCACGCCGACACCGTGTAGACCTTCTCCCGCTCAATCGCAAAGGCACCGTAGAAGTGGATATGGTAGCTGATGGTCCCGGGGTTGGTAATGCGCACCCGCAGGCACCTCTCCCCGCGTTTCGGGTTGTCCGCGCTCAGAGCCCATTCCACGGCCGCGCCCGTGGAGCTGTTGAGGAAGTACTTGAAGTCCTTGGGCAACTCATCGCCCTCGAAGTCCCCGCCGAGGAAGAGGTTTTCACCGAGGGGCTTCTCGAGCGTTCCCTCCACAAGCTGCACGTCATCGACGAACCAGTCCCCCACGGGCATGATGTTGCGCCAATGGGCGGCCACGTTGCCGTCGTCGGCCGGGGCGCGGAAGGTGTAGCTGAACTGCTGCCACTGCGGAGTGAGCTTGCAGCGCAGTGGCGATGGAGAGCCGCCCGCCATGTACTGCAGCATCATCGGCGGCATGGGCTCTCCGTTCACAAACAGTGTTGGGACGCCGTTGCGAGACTCGACGCGGGTCTCAAGGGCGGCTGCGGGAACGGCGCAGGCGAGAGTGACGGCAACGACGGCCGCGGTCATCAGCAAAGACATGGGTGGACCTTCAGGGTATACTTGTCGCGTGCAGTAATTGCACCTTTGCACGGCAGGCGCGCTACGCGGATGCC
>CAZASB010000463.1:0-2989 GCA_964487655.1 uncultured Planctomycetaceae bacterium | reverse complement strand
CGGAAACCGCTGATATAATAGCGAAACAACAGGAGACCCGCCTGATGCTCCGATCATCCGTGCCGTTTTTCGTCGCTGCAATTGCTCTCCTTCTCGGAATCGTGCCTGCGGTGGATGCCGAAACGCTTGCCGCCGCGACTCAACCGACCGGCGAGATGCTTCGCGCGGCGTTTGCCGGCCCTCTGGCTGAAGTCGAATATATCGTCTTCGCCGTGCGCAAGGCGGTCCAGCGGCACTACTACGAGAACTTCGGCTACTACTTGCTGCCGCCCGGCGGATATCCTTACCCGCCTGCGGGTGAATCGAGGCCTGGCCCGGCCCAGTACAGCGGCAACGGACGGCTCTGCCTGCTAAACGTGCGAAGCGGGAACGTGACCATGCTGCTGGACGATCCGGCCGGCGCCGTGCGTGATCCGCAGGTTCACTACGAGGGCAATAAGATACTGTTCTCGTACCGCAAGGGCGAACTGCCCTACTATCACCTGTACGAGATCGGCAATGACGGCTCCAACCTGGCGCAGTTGACTGACGGCCCGTTTGACGACATCGAGCCGGCCTACGCGCCCGATGGCGGCATTCTGTTCTGCTCGACTCGCTGCCGGCGCATGGTCGGCTGCAATCCATCGCCGGTGGCCACGCTGTATCGTTGCGAGGCGGACGGATCGCGCATCAGGGAACTATCGCCCGGCCCGTTCACCGAGAACACGCCGTGGATGCTCCCCGACGGCCGCGTGGTGTTCACCCGCTGGGAATATGTGGACCGCAACCAGTTGAGCTACCACCACCTGTGGACATGTAATCCGGACGGGACGCGGCAGATGGTCTACTTTGGCAACCAGTACCAGGGCGCCGGCGCGCCGGTGCCCCGTTTCTCCGACGTGGCCATGCTCGACGCGAAGCCGATTCCGGGCACGAACGAAATCGTCGCCTCGTTCTCGCCCGGTCACGGACGGGCGGAGCACCAGGGGTTCGTCACGGTCGTCAACCCGGCCTTGGGGCCCGACTCGCTGGCGTCAGCCCGCAAGCTGAACACGCAGCGGCAATTCCGCGACCCGTATCCCGTTTCACCCGACTGCTTCCTCGTTGCCGATAAGGAAGGGCTCTGGCTGATGGACGGCGAGGGGCGCGTGGAACGTATCTTCGCGCTGTCTGAGGCAGAGATGAAGGCCGACATGGAGTGCCACGAGCCCCGGCCACTCCGCGCGCGGCCGTGCGAGTTCGCCATGCCGTCGGCGGTCGATATGTCCCAATCGACCGGCGTGCTCGCCTTGAGCGACATTTACTGCGGGCGCAACATGGAAGGCGTCCGACGCGGCGAAATTAAACGCTTGCTCATCCTGGAGCAACTGCCCAAGCCGGTCCAGTTTTCCGGCGGGCAGGAACCGTTGACGATCGGCGGCACGTTCGCGCTGGAGCGTGTTTTGGGCACCGTGCCGGTCGAGTCGGATGGCTCCGCCTACATGGAACTACCGGCGGGTCGCTCCCTGTTCTTCGTGGCTCTCGATGAAAACGATCTGTCGGTCAAGCGAATGCAGAGTTTCGTAAGCGTGCAGCCGGGCGAAACCACTGGCTGCGTGGGCTGCCACGAACCGCGCGTTCAAACGCCACACGCGCCGGCCGCCCCACTGGCCGCCACGCGCCGGCCCACGCCCATCGAGCCCGTTGCCGGCGTGCCCGACGTGTTCGACTTCCCCCGCGACATCCAGCCCATCCTCGACCGCCATTGCGTGGAATGCCACAACGCAGACCATCGCGAGGGCAGCGTCGAGCTTGTCGGCGACCGGACACCCATGTACACCGTGAGTTACTGGGCCATGATCGTGCATGGCCTCATTTCCGATGGGCGCAACTACACGGGCGACCAGCCGCCTCGTGGCATCGGCAGCTCGGCCAGCCGCCTACTCACGCTGGGCGACGGCAGCCATCACGACGCGGAGTTCTCGCCCCACGAGCGAACCATGGTCCGCCTGTGGATCGAAAGCGGCGCCGTCTATCCGGGCACCTATGCCGGGCTAGGCACGGGCGTGGAAACGGTCGAGTTTCCCACTGCGACCATCGAGCGCCGTTGCGGCGAGTGCCACGCGCGCACCGACGCGAAGCCGTACGCCGGAATGAGCAAGGGCCCCCTGTTCCAATTTGGCCATCGCGAGCCGCCGCAGGCGATGGTACCAGGGCTCCGCGACTTCAACTTGGTCATTCGGCTGGCGTACCTGAAATATGGCGACGCCCCACCGCATCAGTCGCTGTGCAACCTCACGCAGCCGGACAAATCGCTCCTGCTGCAAGCGCCGCTGGCAAAGGCGACCGGCGGGCTGGGCCTGTGCGGCGTGGTATTCGCTGACAAAGATGAAGCCGACTACCGCGAGATACTCGCCGCCGTGATCGATGCCTCCGCGCGGCTCGACCAGCACAAGCGGTTCGACATGCCCGGCTTCCGTGTCAGTCCGTACTACATCCGTCAGATGCAAGAGTACGGCATCCTATCACGCGACCTCCCACTCGACACCGAGATCGATGCTTACGCCACCGACCGTCAATACTGGCAGTCGCTGTGGTGGAGGTGAGCGAGAGATACAGACGACGGTTGGTGTGTCGCAGGCGATCCGCGCGATGCGTCTAGAGGTAAAGGTGTGGCTGGTCGCCGATGGCGCCTATGCGGTGCGACTGTTTCTGATGCCCGTGCTCGACTTGGGCATTGAAGAACACTTCCATGACGTGAAGGAAGTCTGGGGCGCTGGACAGCAACTAGCTCGCAACGTGTGGTCAAACATTGGCTATTGGCACCTGACCGGCGCGCCCATGCCGTTGACATCGTGCATACCCTCGCATACACTGGAATGCCGATCGTCCCGATATTTTCGCAGGAATGGTCCCATGGCTGATTCCGACTTCCAGATGGAGCACAACTGCAACATGATCAAGCGATTAGTTGCCCGGGTAACCGTTCACGGGGCGGCGCAGGCAGTTTTCGCCGCTGTATGCGAAGGGG
>CAZASB010000462.1:0-2991 GCA_964487655.1 uncultured Planctomycetaceae bacterium | reverse complement strand
CAAAGAAGCGGCTTGTTTGACCCACCCTACCTATCATGAATAATCCGGGTTAGCGGCTACTGAAGCGGGCCAGCGTGACGGCGTGACGTAAGCCCTTCCAAAATCTGCGGCTGAGCCGAGAAACGGAACTGGCGGCCGAGTACCCGATTCACGTTGTGACGGGCTGGCTGGGCAACACGCCCAAGGTGGCGATGCGGCACTACCTGACGGTGACCGATTCCGATTTCGACCGGGCGACAAAAACGGCGCAGAAACCGGCGCACATGCGGCACATTTTCCGGCGCAGCCAGCGCAAGCCTCTATTTGTCACAATGACCAAGAGGCGTCGGAAACCCTTGCAGGAAAAGCACTTAGGCGAAATACGGCGGATTGCGACCTATTGAGGCAACCCCCCGAAATGGCGGGGACAGGATTCGAACCTGCGACCTCGAGGTTATGAGCCTCGCGAGCTACCGGACTGCTCCACCCCGCGTTATGGGTTTGGCTTCTGCAAAGCAAGCGAGCCAAGGTTATTCAATTGTACACGATCATCGGTAGCTGTCTAGGGGCGGCTTTGGGATTTTTCTCGGCTTGGCCAAAGACCCCCAGCTAGAATACTCTATTGCATATCCCGGTGGGGCATCGGTTGCTTTTCCAGTAACCGTTCACGGAGCGGCGCAGGCAGTTTTCGCCGCTAAATGCGAAGGGGACAGTCCTCCTGTGAACGGTTATCTTTTCCGGCTGGCTTCAGGTAAGACGGCCGGAAACTCGGTTGGAGGTGAATCGTGCTCGGGCGACGGATTGCCAGTGAATTCGCCGTGAACGGGTTGGAGGAACGGCTCGTCTGGAAAACGCCTGCGAAAAAATCTGCCTATGCTGGGGGTAGCCAATTACGTCGTTGGTTGGATTTGAAATAATTGGTGGTCTCGTGGTAGAATTAGATTGTGGATTGGATTGCGGAGGACTCGAGTGAATGGAACCAATTTGAGGCTTGTCTGATGGCGAATCGTCCTGTCCAACCCCAACCAGCCGAGCCCGGCCAACCATCCCCTCCGTCCGTACCCGTTGGCCCAGGTCAGCCGGTGACTCCGCTCCGGTCGTCTCAGATGCCACAATCGGTTCAGCCTGTCCAGTCACAGCCTGTTAAGGTTCAGCCCGTTAAGGTTCAGCCTGTCGTTGTGCAGGGAGCCTCGGCCGTGCGGCCGGTTTTGCAGGCTGGCGTGGGCGCGGCGACGGGCATGGCAAAACCGGTGTTGGTGCAGGTCAATCGAGATCCCAGGGCAATTGACACCCATGAGTCGGCAGAGGAGCCACCGGAAGAGCTGACCGAGGCCGCCATCAAGAACTCGCCACCGTGGCTGGTGAGCGCGGCGGTGCATATGGTGCTGCTGATTGTCTTGGGATTGATCATGGTGGCGCGCAACATGGGCGACCGGATCGATCTGGAGTTTGCCGAGGACGACATTTGGGCGGAAGAACTGGGCGAGCAACTGGAGATCGATTCCCCCCTGGGCGTGGAGATGACCGACGTCGTGGAGGATCCCATCCTCACGCCGGACGATTTACCGGAAGTGCCGGACCCGTTCGCCACGCCGAATCCGTTTGAAACACAAGTTGACGGCACGACGGCGACCAGCGATCTTGAATCGCCACAGATCGGGCTTGCACTGACTGGGCGGCAGGAAGGGTCCAGGAGTTCGTTGCTTGGCAAGTACGGTGGCACCAAACTAACCGAGGACGCCGTTCAAGGTGGCTTGGCTTGGCTGGCGCGCAATCAGATCGAGGATGGGTCGTGGAGCTTGACGGGCCCCTATTCCGGCGGGGTACGCGAGATGAACGAAAACAAGACCGCGGCAACCGCCATGGCCTTGCTGGCGTTCCAGGGGGCCGGCAATACGCACAAGACGGGAAAATGGAAGGCCAATGTCACGCGGGGGTGGGCCTGGCTGATTGACCAGCAGATGCCCAACGGCAGTTTCTTCCGTGGTGGCTCGTTCAATCATCATTTCTATACTGATGGGCAGTGTACCATTGCCGTGTGCGAGCTTTTGGGCATGAGCAAGGACGAAACGTACCGCGAGCCAGCCGAACGGGCAGTCGCGTATCTGCTGAAGTCGCAGAGTCCACAGGGAGGATGGCGATACAGCCCCAACGGTGACAGCGACGTTTCGGTGACCGGATGGATTGTCATGGCGCTTCAGAGTGCCCGAATGGCCGGTCTTGAGGTTCCCCAAGCCAACTTCGACGAGGTCACGCGTTTCCTCGACAGTGTTGCCAGCCACGGCGGCGCCCGGTATCCATACCAGGCGGGCCGTGAATCCACGCTGGCCATGACCGCCGAGTCGATCTTGTGCCGGCAGTACATCGGCTGGCCGCGAGACGATCCGCGCATGGTGTCGGCGCTCGACTGGGTGATCGAAGCGCCGAACCTGATCAGCTACGGCCCGCAGCAGAACATCTACTACTGGTACTACGCCACGCAGGCGTGCCATCACATGGAAGGCCGCCACTGGAAGCGGTGGAACGAGGTGATGCGGGAAGCCGTGCCGCGCGCCCAGGTCAGTCGCGGGCGCGAGGCCGGAAGCTGGGATCCGTCAACCGTGGATCCGTTCGACATGCAGGCCGGTCGGCTCTACACCACCTGCCTGTCCATCTACATGCTGCAAGTGTACTACCGCCACCTGCCCATCTACTCGAAGATCTATACCGACCTGCGCAAGGATGGGCGCGCGCCGCGGTAGGAGGGAGATGGGGCCGGGTAGCGAATGGCGAGTACTCGGTACCCCGGGACAGCATCTAAACTGAATTTCACGCCAACGGCTTATCGGTCATCCGGTTCGCGTCGTCCACGTGAATGACCTTTGGCTGCAGCACACGGGCTTCCTGCTCGTCAACGAGCCCGTAGGTCAGCACGACAACCTTATCGCCCTTCGTGCCGAGCCGGGCCGCGGGACCGTTTAACCCGGATTATTCATCTACGTAGGGTGGGTCAAGGTCGCGTAGATCGTTGGT
>CAZASB010000461.1:0-3086 GCA_964487655.1 uncultured Planctomycetaceae bacterium | reverse complement strand
GTCCCCTTCGCATTTAGCGGCGAAAACTGCCTGCGCCGCTCCGTGAACGGTTACCTACATTTGAAGATGCGTGCGATGCCCCCGGGCAAGCCGGGGGCATCTGGAGCATGTGGCGAGGCGGCAAGCCCTCCCGTGAGCTTCAGTGCTTTCACTGCTGGCATTTGGCAAGGTTATGATCAAGGCCCGCCCGTGGCCGCATCCTACAGAAGCGCAAAAACGCCACGTGGCGAGTATAGCTGGCCAGTCACTGATCCGGCTGGGACAAGCCAAGCGGGAAAAGGGGCCGCATGTATGTGGCGAAAATCGCAAATATATGCCGCGCGAAGTATAGTAGGCACACGCCGTTGTGCCGTCTCCGGCACAAAGTAGTCTGCACGTAGAAGCGGAAGAGCCAAACTTTTACGACGACCCATTGTCGCCACGCAGCGCCGCGGCAAGAAGGATCAACCACGCCTGCGGCTCGGGCGATGGGCCGCCTGGCCGATGCGTGTACAAGCCGGCGCGAATCAGAAACGGAAGGATCGGCACGGGCCGCGGTAGACCGAATGCGATGAAGTCGATTGCGGGAGACGCCGGCAGGAACGGGTGCATCAACAAGGGGCGTTCGCCTTCCGCCGTGGCGAGAAAGCGCGAGGCAACGGCCGGTAGGGCACTTGCGTCGTGTTCGAGCAAGATGCCCGCGGGATTGACGGGGCACCGCCGGCTGTCGGCATACGTCGCGCCCGTGGTCAGAACCGCCGCGAGGCTGCCCGCGCGAGCCGGCGCCGTGATATCCGATAGACATGACGGATCGCCATCGAAGACAGCGAGATCCGGATGCCGTGCGAACCAACTTGTCAGCACGTCGCATGAATCGTTTGACTCGCACGCCGATGGCAGCAGTGGCCGCGGTTGCCCGTGCTTCCAGCGGTCTAGATATCCCCGCCGCCAACGCGGGTCGCTGCGAATGTCCACGTCAACAGCGAGTGGGTCACTGGGCCGATCTTTCATCCGTATGACCATCCAGCATTGGCCGCAATGATTGTGCTCGTGCTCGAGCAACTCCGCGCCCACGCTTTCCAGCATGGGGATCATCCAACCAGCACAATGATTGCAGTAGTCTTCATCGGCGTTCAAATCATGCTCGATGAGGAATCCCTTGCTCGGGCACCGCCGCATATCGCAGCGTAGGACGTTTTTCTCCTCGTCAAGCGTGAAGGTCCAATCGCAGTGTTCGTCTTGCCCGGTCTTGGTCCAAGTGTCGTAAAGCCCTCGCAAACCGGCCCGCGCGCCGGCTTCCGCATAATGGCGCTGGCTCTCGCCGCCGATGGCCTCGCGCAGAAGCCCTTCGAGCGCCTCCCGCCCCCAGCGACGGCGCACATAGTGAAAGGTCCAGTCGTAATATCCGCAGAAGTCCTGGCAGCCTAGCATGATTGTTACCGTTTTACGGCTCTTCCGTTTCTGGGCGTAAACCAGTGGTGAAAGGCGTAGGGTGGGTGGTTCCGGATGTCTCAGCATCCGGGTTCACCCACGCGGTAGGCAATTTCGCGCCTAGAAACGGAAGCGCCCGTTTTATGAATCGTTGCCGGCACGCGCCCATCCCGCCGTCGCGTTGGAAGTCATATCCGGCCCGGTCGGCCATCGCCCCACAAATGTGGTCGCAATGCTCGCAGAAGTACGGCACGATATCGCGCCGCTGATCCCGCAAGTGCTTGATCGCCGGACAGATGCGTATATCCAAGGTCACGGCCTCCGGCTCAGCAAACACGTCTACCTCTGCCTGCGGCTCGCGGGAGAAATACTCCCGCCAGTCGGCGGCGATGGCCTCGGGTCCGCCGTATTTCCAGGCTTCGGCGCGACCGTCGTAGTATTCGCGGCCCAGGCTCTGCCAGTAGTCGACCAGCGCGGCCTTGCCATGCCGGTCGTGGATATGGCGGAACATGGCGTTAATGGCAAAGTAGAAATCAGGGGCCGACACGGTTCACCTCGACGGTCCTTCCGGGCCGGAAAGAAGTTCCACAACGAGCGACTCGGCAAGAAACTGCTCTCGCTGCTCCGCCGATAGGGGCCGAGACGGCGGCACGAACACGTTGCCTGAGATACCCTTCGCTTGAAGAAAGGCCGAACACGCGGGAAACAGCGGATACCTGGTCAGAATCAGTTTCAGCAGTTCACTCATTTTCCCTTGCCGCGAAGCGGCCAGCGCATGGTCGCCCCGCTCGGCCGCCTCCACAATGCTCGCCGTCAGACCCGGCGCGACCGCGAATATGCCATCCAGATTGTATGCCACGTCGCAACGCACCAGCAGATCGACCATTTGCGGCTGGGCCGGGACGACCCGGAACGCGGCGCTGACGCTGTTGATCAACCGCCACGTTTCAGACCATTCGCCCGAGCATTTGATGCCGTGGATATTCGGGTGCTTCGAAAGCCCGAGCACCGTATCAAGCGATAGCTTGGTCTTCGTCGTACCCGGCAGATCGTACAGATAGATCGGCTTTTTGGACCGATCCGCCACTTCCCGGAAGTACGCCAGCAGGTCGTCTTGGCCCAACGTGAGAAAGAACGGCGACAGCACCACAATTCCATCGACGTCGAACTGCTCGACGTACTCGATGCGACCAAGCGTGCGGGCAAGACTCGTATCGCCCGCGCCCACCAGCACCTCGCCACGGCCGCGGGCAAGCTGCGTTCCGTGGCGAACCAGGTCGCGATACGTGGCATCGGGCAACAACTGCATGATGCCCATCGTCCCGCCGATCAACGCCCCGGCGATTCCATGTTGCCATTGATCTTCGAGGTGGGCCGCCAACCCGTCCACGTCCAACGACACATCATCGTTGAGCGGAGTGCAAACGGCGGATATCAAGCAGGTTCGCATGTCAGGAGTCAGGTGTCAGGTGTCAGGGGGCGCGAATGACCGTATGGCGCGAGGCCAACTCATCCAATCTCGTTTTCGCAACCGAACCACCGCGCTAGTGGTTGGCAACCCTCTCTTGTATTCGCCTTTCCGGCAATTGTCAACCGGCCGACATGAGCAATCAATGGCCAGAAACGTAGGGTGGGTGGTTCCGACTGTCTCGGCAGTCGGGTTCACCCACGCGCCA
>CAZASB010000460.1:0-3088 GCA_964487655.1 uncultured Planctomycetaceae bacterium | reverse complement strand
GCAAGAGCAACGCAATCAGGATGCCGATGATGGCAATCACCACGAGCAACTCAACCAAGGTGAACGCGTGCGTCTTTCGGGTTCTGTTGGATTGCATCGGACAACTCCCATCCTCGTTAAAGAGAAAGCGACGTCAAGCCGCCGCACTCCAAAGCGATTGCTTTCGCCGCCGGCGGAGGGCCAAGCCAAGACCAACCAAGACCAGTAAAACGGCCGTCGACGGCTCGGGCACCAAGGTAATGATCATGGCGTTGAGGTAGGCGTCGGCTCCGCCAACCCGACTCACCGCGAGCGTGATCAGCCCGTCTTGATCGGGGCGCACGTCGTCCCAACTCAAGATGGTTCCGCTGGCATACCCATGGGTGTCGGCTTTGAAACTCTGGCCGTTGTGACCGCCGTCGGCGGGGTCGCCGTTGACGGTAACGTTCTGGGACTTGAGCCAACTAGGCGCGGCCGAGGCCGACATCTCGATCCGATACCACTGCCAGCTTTCGGGCTGAAGGCCGTCGAGGGTCAAGAAGCCGGTCATCGGAGTGCTATACGGTTGCGCGTTTGCGATATACATCCGCCAGTCGGTCCCATCGGCCAGGACGGTTCCGGCGTATTCACCGAGGCCGCCGCTTCCGGTGTTCTTCCACCAAACTTTCAACTGGTTGGTTGAAAGCTGGGCGGTAACTCCGGTGAGAACAGTGCCGTTGCTGTCCTTGAGCGAGACAGGAGGAAGAGAAAGAGAACCAGGAGCAGTCTCAGTTCCTCCAATGACGTTCCAGCCTGCGGCGGGCGAGGGATTCGCGCCGGCGTCGATGCGGATTTCCATGTACCCACCGGCCGCGCGGGCCCCGAACATTGCAATGCCGATTGCCAAACAACCGGCCAGCGTGACGCGACATCGTTTCATGACCGAATCCTCCTCTGCCAAGGCAAAAAGTTCAGTATACTCACGACGGCCGACATTCGCGGTTTTCAGCACGAACAGGCCAGCCAGATCGCCGCGCCAGCACAACCTCCTTTATAACAACTAGCCGGCCCAATGTCAAATTACTTGTTGCGGAAACGGGCGGAACGACGGTGATACGGTCGCCTTCAAGGAACCGCCTTCCTTGAAATCCATGGGCACGGTCTCTTCCACTTGTCCGAACTGCGGGTCTTCGACCATGCGGCCCGTTTTGCGGAATGCCTAGATTCGGACCTGGTATTCGCTTCGTTCTCACATAGTCTTGCGCTTCACCCAAACCCGCTAATTTTCCTCCGCTTCCACGGACAGTCGTACCGAACAGACGTTTTCAGGCAGACGGGGATGCACCTGACCGCTCATTAAGTCGGAGCCCCTGGACGCTCCGCGCGGAGGGGCATTCAGACACCCCCCATCCGCAGACATTTTCCCGGCAGTGCTCCGGTGTGTTCTCCCTGGTGGATGACCACTTTACCGTTTACCAGAACATACTCGATTCCCGACGAGTATTGATGTGGGTTTAGCCAATCTTCATTATCCGCCACCGTATTCGGATTGAAAACAGTGATATCAGCGAAACACCCCTTCTGAATGAGCCCCCTTCCCGAAAGACCGAAT
This sequence comes from uncultured Planctomycetaceae bacterium, assembly GCA_964487655.1. Taxonomy (GTDB): domain Bacteria; phylum Planctomycetota; class Planctomycetia; order Pirellulales; family Thermoguttaceae; genus PWXP01. The sequence continues at coordinate 1,518 of CAZASB010000460.1, read as the reverse complement.
TTTGCGGCAGAAAGAGAGGTCATTTTCCGTATAGCCTCGGGCAAGCTGAGCACCTTCGTCTCGCGAACATATTTTCCAAGCACCCGCGTGAATGTCCCATAATTGCGGAGGTGGGGCTTCCCGGCGCCCAATTCCCCATACGGCGCAAGAGAATTTCCATCGGATGCTACCACCACCAACGGATGGGTGAGAACTCGCTGGAGATTGTCCTCATTCATGGCGAAGTTGACGATGGATACTCTGCCGTTTTCCGCAATGAGGAGATCTCGAATGAAATCATAGGGTGGCTGGCGTGCTTCACGCGAGGCCTGCAGGACGGTTTTTCCGATGAGGGGGGAGTCAGCGTGAACACCAAGCTCGGAAATCATAATGGTATCCCAGGATACAATCTTCTCTTCGATTTTTTTTATGTGTCCACGAATTTTCGCCTCAAGGCTTTTGTCCTTCAGTAGGGTGATGAAACGCACCTCCGCTCCTTCCTGGGTCCATCTCGGAAAAAACGCGCTCATGGAGGTTGAGCTGGCAACATAGGGGTAACGGTCGGCAAGCACAGCGATTCCTTCACGATGGGCTGTGTCTATTTTCTCGAGTACGGAGGAAATCTTGCTGAAATTACGAGGGTACATAGTTTTCAAATGTGAAATCTGCAGGCTAGCGCCGGATTGCCGGGCTATGGAAATCGCTTCATCAACCGCTTCGAGAACCGAATCGCTTTCATCCCGTATATGGGTCGTGTATACTCCTCCGAAGGAGACAAGTTCGCGGCAGAGTTCCACGATTTCTGTAGTGGAAGCGAAACTTCCCGGCGCATAGTAAAGACCGGTGGACATACCGAGGGCACCAGATACCAGGCAGTCTTTCAGGATAGCGCGCATGCGGCGCATTTCTTCATTGGTGGGGGCACGGTCAACCGCGCCCATGCTAAGGTTCCGGATAGTTCCATGTCCCACCAGGGTGGCATAATTCAACGCGATTCCATTTTGCTCCAGCGTGGCGAAGAAGCCGGTCAGCTCTTTCCTTGGATTTTCAAGAGTGTCAGGAACATGCGAACTCCCGCAGTTTCCCCCGATTTCCGTTGTAACCCCCTGTCGAATTTTACTCTCCGCCTTCGGGTTTATCAGCAGATGTTTGTCTGTGTGGGTGTGTACGTCTATGAAGCCTGGGCTCACCGCCAGTCCGCGGGCATCAATCCGTTTTCCGCCTTTCCCGACGCGAAGATGTTTGCCCACGGCAGAGATTTTTCCGTTGGTGATCGCAACATCAGTTTCAATTCCAGGAGATCCGGAACCGTCAAACACAAGGCCACCACTAATGAGCACGTCACGAGTTGCTTCCCCCTCGCATCCGTATGAGTTGATCAAAGAAGCGACAAATCCCGCTGCGGTACCGTAACGCGCTGTCGACGCGAGAAACGCTCTCCGCGTAGTTTTACCCCGCATATCCCCGGCTCTCCTCTCTGGAACAATTGGCTCTTCCGTTTCTGGGTGCAGAATTGCCTGACACGTGGATGAACCCGGA
>CAZASB010000459.1:0-3100 GCA_964487655.1 uncultured Planctomycetaceae bacterium | reverse complement strand
CCAAAGAAGCGGCTTGTTTGACCCACCCTACCTATCATGAATAATCCGGGTTAGGCGAGCGAACTCGCCCCGGCCGGTTCGATGACTGGCCAGCTACCGCAAGCCCTCGGAGTCGCACCCCATTGTCGTGGCGCGGGTTTTACTGTAGCCTGCCACAGATAAGCTTTCACGGAGCAACCCATGATCGTCGTCATTGATAACTACGATTCCTTCACCTACAACCTCGTGCAGCGGCTGGGGGAACTCGACCCGGACGTGGACGTGCGGGTATTCCGCAACGACAAAATCACGGTCGATGAGATCGAGGCGCTCGGCCCGTCGCACGTGATCATCTCGCCCGGGCCATGCACGCCGGACGAGGCTGGCATTTCCCTGGAGGCGGCGCGCCGGTTCGCCGGTCGGACGCCGTTGCTGGGCGTGTGCCTCGGGCATCAGTCGATCGGGCAGGCGTTCGGAGGAGTCATCGTGCGCGCCGGACGGCTCATGCACGGCAAGACGGACGAAATCCACCACGACAATCGCGGCCTGTACGAAGGGCTCGACAATCCGTTCATCGCCACGCGCTATCATAGCCTTGTCATTCGGCCCGACACCCTGCCAAGCGAGTTCGAGGTATGCGCTTGGAGCAATACCCCGGACGGCACGCGCGAAATCATGGGCATTCGGCACCGCAAGCATCCGGTCTTTGGCTTCCAGTTTCACCCCGAGAGCTTCCTGACCGACTGCGGAAGCGTCCTCTTGCAGCGGTTCATCCAAGTCGGCTCCTGCGTGAAAGTGGACTAGTGCTTTGTCACAGCTTACTTTTAGGATGCAGGGTTTGAAATGATGCGGTAATCGTCGAATCAACCCGGTGTCCGCGACCCTAATTTTTAGCTGTGACAAAGCACTAGCCGTTCTCGGGGGACGACTTGGACGGCTCGATTTTCCCGATCGGCATTGACGCCCAGCCACCGGGTCGGTACCTTCTCGGAGCGTTATGGTGTGCTGGGTCGGGTCCTCCAGTCATGTCCAACGGACTCATCGAACTCCTCCCCTTTCGATTGATGCTATCGATGCTGGCACGTGGCCCTGGGCTGTTGGCGTTGCTGTGCGCCGTGTTGGGCTGCGCGCGTTTGCCGGAACAGAAGGGCGAACTGCCGCTAAGGCCGGCCCAAATGTCCGCGGATAGTGTTGTGGTTGAGGTGTTTTTCGTGCGGTGCCCGCCAGGCGACAAGCGGGTCAACTGCGACCTCTGGGAGGAAGTGGACGAGCAGCAGTTCCCTGCGGAGGTTCGTCACCGACTGGCGACCAACGGCTTCCGCGCGGGAGTGGTCTTCGGGCAAATCCCGGTCACCTTGTCTCGACTACTCGAACTGGCTGACAAGCTTGCACCGAAAGAAGGGGCCACCAAGACCGAAGTGAGTGCAATCGAGGTCGAGCCCACCGTCTTGCGGCGTCACATTCAAACGCGTCCCGCCCAACGCAATGAAATCGTCGCGTCATCGGTGTACGACTCGCTGCCCGTGTTGATCTCCGAGCAGGGTGAAGTCCGCGGCCAAACGTATCGGCAGGCGCAAGGCGTGTTGGAACTGAAGACGTTTCCGCAGCCGGACGGCCGGGTTCGGATCAGTCTGATACCCGAACTGCACCACGAGCAGGTCCGCAAGCGCTGGGTGGGACGGCAGGGGATGCTCCAGATGGAGGCCAGCCGCCCGCGTCGTACGTTCGATGAGATGAACCTTTGCGCCACGCTCATGCCGGGTGACATGCTCGTGTTGACCAACCTACCCGACCAGCCCGGAAGCCTGGGTCACCAGTTCTTCACCACCTCCGAGGGCGAAGCGGGCCAGAAGCTGTTGGTCATACGCTTGGCCCAGACGCAGCAGGACGGGGCCATCCAGTAGCCTTGTGGTCACGCGCGCGGCACTCGGCCTGACAGGTACACGTCGTGGCCGAGCGTCCTGACGACTGGCAACGGCAGGATGAGTGCGTCGGCCATGCTCGCAATCCCCAGTCCGGCCACGGGACTCGGCGCTTCCACGCCCCCAACCAATTTGGGAGCGATGAACGCATGGACCTCGTCGATGGCGCGCTGGTCGAGCAAGGTTCCGAAGATGCCAGCGCCGCCCTCGAACAGAAGGTTCGTCATGCGACGTCGGCCCAATTCGGCAAGCAGCGCCTCAAACCGCTCCGCATGACTGTTGCCGGGCAGCACAAGCACCTCGCAACCGGCGCCGGCCAGCCGCTTCCGCCGGGCCGGCGGCGCCGTTTCGCCCACGGCCGCCAGAACGGGCACGTCGCTCGCGGTACGCACAAGCTGCGAGTCGAGCGAAAGGTTTGCGTTGGAGTCGAGCACAATGCGAGTGGCAGTACGCGGGCCGGGCGGACGGGCAGTCAGTGCCGGATTGTCATGTTCGGCCGTACCGCGGCCCACAATGACGGCATCGACACGGCCTCGCAACTGGTGAACCACCTCGCGCGACTCGGGCCCGGAGATCCACTGGCTTTCGCTCGTACGCGTGGCCAGCTTGCCGTCGAGCGTCATGGCCCATTTGGCAATTACCCACGGCCGACCCGTTCCGATCAGCTTCAAATAGGGCGCGTTCAGTTCCCTGGCCTCGGCCTCGCCAAGCCCAACGTCCATCGTAATACCAGCCGCTTCAAGCCGCGCGATCCCCTTGCCGGCGACTTCGAGGAAGAGATCGCGCTGGGCGATGACCACGCGGGCCGGTGCGGCCCGCAGAATGGCCTCGGTGCAGGGGGGCGTCTTGCCGTGATGGCAGCAGGGCTCCAGGGTAACGTACATGGTGGCTCCGGCGGCACGCGATCCGGCCAGGCGCAGCGCCTCGATCTCGGCGTGTGGTCCGCCGTACCGGCGATGCCAACCTTCTCCGATCAGTTCCGCGCCCCGCGCAATGACGCACCCGACCATGGGATTCGGCTCGACGAACCCCTGGCCCCGGGCGGCCAGTTCCAACGCGCGGCTCATGTGCCAGTGGTCGAGTTCCATCGCAAGGACGCTAGGCGCGCCAGGATGTGTGAATGGTTTTGTTCTCGGGCAACCAATCGTTCACAGGGGGACTGTCCCAATTTTCGCGGCACAAAGGGCGTTCTTTCCCAA
>CAZASB010000458.1:0-3102 GCA_964487655.1 uncultured Planctomycetaceae bacterium | reverse complement strand
GTCGCTCGGTCATGGCACCACTGGTCGTGGCGTGGCGGTCGCGGAGGATCAGGTGATCGACGTATTGGGGGCCCCAGACGTATTGGACGTCGGGCTCGGTCGCGATGATGCCGCCCATGGCGGTGCGTTCTTCGATCGCCTGCCACTGGTCGGTGTAATAGAAATGCCGGTTTTCGCTAACCACGCCGCCGGAGTAGGTCTTTTTGATGACGCGCCGGTTGTCGGCGGTGTAGGCGTACTCGGCAATGGTGTTCTGATCGTCTTCGACCTTGACCATGCGATTCCAGGCGTCGAAGGTGGTAGCCAGTGCTTCGGCTGGGCTGCCCGGCTTGGGCATGGAGGTCATGTTGCCGGCACGGTCATGGGCGGGTGTTGCCCAGGAAGAGACAGAAGTGACTTCGTTGGCCCGGTTGTGCTTGCGCGATTGATTGAGATCCCACATGCCGTCGCCGGCGAGGTTCTGCCGGAAGCCGGCCCAGTTGCCGGTGGGGTCGAGGCTCCAGTCCTCGGCGAATGCCTTATTGGTGACGGTGTCCCTACCGGCGATCAACTGGCCGCGCTCAAGGCCGACCAACTGCGAGACGCCGTCGTACCGGTAGAGTTCATCGAGATTCACGGCCGGGTTCTGGGCCGCCGCCACGGGGTTGGCGCGCCAGAGGCGATTACTCGCATGGTCGTAGCCGTGCTGGATGCGGTCGGCATCGGTCGAGGAGCCGTAGTCGCGCCAGCGGTGATCGACCACGCGGCTGAACCGGTCGAAGCCTTGATACGTGCCGCTCGTGCCGCCCCAGAGGTCGAGCTTCACCTGCGGCTGGGCGTAGTCTTCGATGACCACGGTGCCGAGGCCGAGGTAGGTGTACTGCGCGAGCGTGGCGTCGGGCGAACCGCCGTTGTCGTCGCGGATGGCATCGAGCCGGCCCAAGATGTCGGCTGCGCTGTCGGTTGCGCCGTAGGTGTAGTGGAGCAGGCGGCCGTTGGGATAACGGAGCGAAACGGGCCGCAGCGCCGAAGAGACGCCGGCATAGTCGTACTGGACGAAAAGACTCCCTTCCTGCTTCACGCCCCTATGCTCTTGATACTCGCGCGCCACCTGGTTCAGCATGTTGACTTGTGTCCACAGTGGTCCTTATAGGGACGCCCGCTAATCACTATTCAAACTCCGGCCCCAACACTGCACTGCATTTCCCCCAGTGAATTCGGAGGTTTGGCATCTTCTGACGCAACGTGTTCACGGCCGAGGCGCTCACCTGTGTGCCGCGCAAGTCTAACTCCCGTAGGTGTTGGAAATCAACTGCGATCAGCCCCGCATCCGTCACGCCAGTCTCCGCCAAGTCAAGGTATTGAAGTGTGGCAATCTGAGAAAACGCGACGAACCCAGCATCGGTAATACCGGAACGACGCGCAGAAAATCGCTCCAGTCTTGGAAGACTGGTGAGGTGTTTCACTCCCGCATCGGAAATTGCAGTGTCGCTGATGCTCAGAGAGATCAAGTTTGGAAGTTGACCCAAAGGCTGTAGGCCGTTATCGGTTATCCTGGTACGGTCCAGGCGTAATCCGATCAACTTATCGAGAGCGGCAATGCTCGCAACCGTGTCGTCGCCCACAGAGGTACGGCTGAGGTCTAGCACGGCGAGTGTACGGCAGTCCTTTAAGAACACGGCACCCCTGTCGTCAATGGCAGTGTCGGACAAATCGACGGAATAGAGTGCCTTGATTCTGGCCAAGTGCCGAAGACCGTCATTTGTTGCCTTGGATCCTCGGAGATAGAGTGCTTCCAGTCTCGGAAACGATGGAAGGTTGCTGAGACCGGCATCGCCAACCTCGGTGTCGCTCAGGTCAAGGATGCCAAGCTTGGGCAACACTGGCAAACTATTCAGCCCCCGGTCGGTCACATGCGTCTCAGCCAATATCAAGAACAGAATGTCCGGGCAGTTACCTAAGCGGGCCAAATCAGCGTCCGAAAGAGCGGTATCGGTAAAACTGATCGTGACGATGGCGGAGTATAGCCCCCAGCACCTCGGTCTGACGCTGACCTCCGCGCCCATGTTCTCCGCCCATGTCCTTACCCGCTGTTGCTCTTGATAGGGCTCCATCCACGTGAACCACGCGGCGACCATCGCAGCCACGAGCATTACAACGCCCAACAGCGTTCTAAGCCTGAAACGGAATCTGAACATTGTCGCGTAATCCTAGTAGGCGAAGTGTTCCATAACTGTGAACCAAAGGTCGGACTGCTTTATCGCGGGGCCGGTCTTCGGGGTAATTGTCAGGTCGGCCCATAGCGCAACGCTATAATCGACCTGGCATATCGGCGACTTCCTGTCCCACCACCTAATAACAAGCTTCAGTTCGTAGGTCACGGTTGCATCGGGTGAGTTTGCGATCTTCTTGAGCGCTTTTTCCGGGCGCGCTGTATCGAACCCATAGATGCTCGCAGTCGTTCGAGGTCCCATGTCATCGAACATCCCACTGTCTTTACCGGACGTCCTATCCATATCTATCCGGGTACGGATTCCAACGTCGCCAGCCTTCTTGATCCCTCCCGGCAGTGCTTTCTTGACAGCCCTATTATAAGGGATCAGAAGCTTCTTGATGTCACTTGGCGATATGAGGCCCAACGGGTCTCGGAACATACTCGGCGAGTCATGGACATACCGGTAAAGGTTAACATCTCCGCCGTCATACCCAATCGGATCCTCGCTGACAAACCTCCCCAACTCTGCATGATACATCCGGTTGCGGTAGTGCATCAGGCCGGTCTCGGTATCGAGGCGGCGGGTGGTGTAGCTGTAGGGCCAAGCGTAGAGGCTTGGGACGCCGGTGGGTCGGAAGGCGCTGTCGCGGACTTCAACCGTGCCGTAGGCCGTGTAGGTGAAGCGTTCGAGGATGTCGCCCAGGATGTCGACCAGGGCCGTGACGTTCCAGTTGGGATCACGGAGGGCGTAGAGTCGCTCGGTCATGGCGCCGCTGGTCGTGGCGTGGCGGTCGCGGAGGATCAGGTGATCGACGTATTGGGGGCCCCAGACGTACTGATCGTCGGGCTCGGTCGCGATGATGCCGCCCAAGGCGGTGCGCTCTTCCAAGCATTGCCACTGGTCGGTG
>CAZASB010000457.1:0-3121 GCA_964487655.1 uncultured Planctomycetaceae bacterium | reverse complement strand
GCGGATTGGATCGGGTCGATAATGCCCCAGGCCAATTCCACCTCGTCGGAACGCGCGAATAGGCTGGCGTCGCCCTGCATGACGTCCAGCAGAAGGCGCTGGTAGGCCTCCGGCATCAGGCTTCGAAATTTCTCCTTGAACTGAAAGCTCAAGTCGGTCAACTGGAGTTTCATGCCCTGGTCGGGCACCTTGGTATGGAAGTGAAGCTGAATCCCCTCGGCAGGCTGAACCTGCAAGACGAGCCGGTTCGCCTCGTGATCGCCGTGGGGTCCCATGTCGAAGAGCATGTGCGGGGCACGACGAAACTGGATAACCACCTGCGTTGTCTGGCACGACATGGCCTTTCCGCTGCGCAGGAAGAAGGGCACGCCCTGCCATCGCCAGTTGTCGATGTGGAGCTTCACCGCGCCGAAGGTGGCCGCTTCGCTGTCGTCGGGCACGCCGGGTTCATCGCGATACTTGCGGTATTGCGCTCGGATCGAGTCGGTTGCCACGCTGGCGCGCGCCATGCGCCGCACGGCGCGCAGCACCTTGACCTTCTCGTCGCGGACGGCCTCGGCCTCGAATTGCGCGGGCGGATCCATGGCCGTCAGGGTCAGCAGTTGTAGCAGGTGGTTCTGGAACATATCGCGCAGGATGCCCACGTCGTCGTAGTAGGCGCCGCGGCGTCCGATTACGGTTTCCTCGGCGGCGGTAATCTGCACGTGTTCAACGTAGTTCCGGTTCCAGAGGGGCTCGAAAATGCCGTTGGCAAACCGTAGGACGAGTACGTTCTGAACCGTTTCTTTTCCCAGGTAGTGATCGATACGGTAGACTTGACTTTCCTTGAAGACTTCGTGTATGGACTCATTGAGCCGCCGGGCCGTGTCGAGGTCGACGCCGAACGGTTTTTCGATGACCACGCGGCGCGGGTGGCCGGCTTCCGTGGCCAGGCCAGCCGCGCCCAGTTGGGCGACGGCCGGTTCGTAGAACTTTGGAGCAGTCGATAGATAGTAGATTCGTGTCGCCCCTGCCTCGCCCTCGATTTCCTCCAGGTGGCGGCTGAGCGATGCGAAGTCATCCGCCTGGGCGATATCGCCCCTATGGTATCGGATACGCGGGGCGAATGTTTCCCACAGGTCGGACCGAAAGGCGTCGCCGACGAATTTCACCGTCGATTGGACAAGTTGCTCGCGCCACGCCTCGTTGCTGAACGGCGTTCGCGAAAAACCGACAATTCGGGTTGACTCGGGAAGGCGTCTCTTGCGATGGAGTTCGTACAGAGCGGGGATCAACTTCCGGCTAGTCAAGTCGCCGGAGGCGCCGAAAATGACAATCGTCTGCGCCATGGCCGTCTTCCTCGTGGGCTCGAGCTGGCGGGGACGGGGCGGTTTTGCGCGAAACCGCCCCCACCCCAGGTCTTCCCGGGTTATGATGCCGTTTCCTAAAACCACGCGGCGGTGAACCCGCCGTCCACGTTGATATGCGTGCCGGTGATAAAACCACCAGCCTTGTTCGACACCAACAGCAACAGTGCGCCGACCAGTTCGTCCGGCTCGCCGAAGCGGCGCATCGAAGTACCTCGCATGATGCTGTCGATCCGCTCGGGATCCAGCAGTTTACGATTCTGCTCGGCCGGGAAGAACCCGGGGCAGATGGCGTTCACTCGCACGTTTTTCGTGGCCAAGTCATCGGCAACGTTGCGAGTGAGATTGAGGACGCCAGCCTTCGAGGCCGCATAGCCGAACACGCGCGAGAGCGGCAGATGGGACGTCACGCTGCCAATGTTGATAATCGAGCCGCCGCCGGCATCCACCATGTGGGCTCCGAACACCTGACACGCCTCGAACACGGCCTTCAGGTTGATGGCCATGACGCGGTCCCACTGCTCGACCGGATGTTCGAGGAAGGGGCTTCCGTAGTTCACCCCAGCGCTGTTGACCAGGATATCGACACGGCCGGACACCTTCTTCGCCTCGACAAGGAGGTTCTCCAGGGAATCGCGGCGGGTCACGTCGATCAGACAATAGCTTGCCTTGCCGCCGGCGGCCTCGACCTCGGCCACGCGATCCTGGCACATCTTTTCGATCAGATCGGCCACCACGACGTGGGCACCTGCGGAGGCCAGACCTCGCGCCAACGCGCCGCCCAACACGCCGCCACCACCGATGATGACAGCCGTCTTGCCGTCCAAACCGAACATCTGTTGAATAAAATCGGTAGACATCGATATCTCCTTACTGGCGGCGAAGCTCAAGCCATTCGGTGTGGAAGGGGCCTTCACCCGGCTTGTCCACCCGGTGATAGGTGTGGGCGCCGAAGTAGTCTCGCTGGGCCTGGAGCAGATTGGCGGGCAACCGCTCGCTGCGATAGCCGTCGTAGTAGGCCAAGGCCGCAGCAAAGGCCGGGGTGGGAATGCCCATCCGGACAGCCGTTCCGACCACGTGACGCCACGAGGTTTGCGCCTTGCGGACGGCCGACTTGAAATACTGGTTCAGCAGGAGGTTTTCCAGCTTCGGCTTCTTGTCGAATGCTTCCTTGATGTGCTGGAGAAATACCGCGCGAATAATGCAACCGCCGCGCCAGAGCAAGGCGATCGACCCATAATCGAGTAGCCAATCGTGCTCTTTCGCCGCCGCTTGCATCTGCACGAAGCCTTGGGCATAGCTGCATATCTTCGACGCATAGAGCGCCTGGCGGATTTCCTCGATAAACTTCGTCCGATCGCCGCGGAACTTGGCGCTGGGGCCCTTCAATACCTTACTGGCCCGAATTCGCGGCTCCTTCATGGCCGATAGGCAGCGAGCATACACGGCCTCGGTAACCAGGGTGCTGGGCACTCCGAGGTCCAACGCCAACTGGCTCATCCACTTGCCGGTACCCTTCGCGCCGGCCGTGTCGAGAATCTTGTCGACCAGGTGTCCGTCCCCGTCAGGGTCGCGGACGCTGAAGATATCGCGGGTGATTTCGATTAGGTAACTGTCTAGTTCACCCTTATTCCACTCGGCGAACACCTCGTACAGTTCGTCGTTACTCAGGCCCAATGCGGTGTGGAGCATCCAGTAGGCCTCGCAAATGAGCTGCATGTCGCCGTACTCGATGCCGTTGTGGACCATCTTCACGTAATGGCCGGCGCCGCGCG
>CAZASB010000456.1:0-3123 GCA_964487655.1 uncultured Planctomycetaceae bacterium | reverse complement strand
CTAGCCCTGCAAGGGCGGAACTCGGTCCACGCAAGCCGCCTCAATCGACCCCCGAATCAGCGAGCGCGTCTTGAAGCTCGCTTGCACGTCGGAAGACATGCTCCCGCTGGTCGACGCCTGCGGTTTCACCGGCAGTAGTTTCCATCGAGAATACGCCGGCCGCCTCCACCGCTGGGACCCCGCAGACCGCGCCCACCTCCTCGCCCACCTCGCCGCCGCCTACTTCCTCCTGTACGGCCCACCCGCGATGATGGCAAGTACATGCTCTCCACGTTCCAAGGCATCCACGAGCGGGTGCCGCTGCTTGGGGACGAGTCCTCGACCGCCAGCCGAATCCTGCGGGAGTTAGAGCGACTCACGGCGGCGGCGGCGGAAGGCAGGGAGTCGGCAACTACGTGTCAAAGCGTGAAGAGTCATTAGCGGCGAAACGCTAATCACTGTTCATGAATGGCCCCACATTCCCCACAAGGTTTGCCAGTTCTTCCTTGATCGAATCAAGCGACGCGACTACCGAGTCAAGGTCTTTCTTGAAAAAGCGCAGCGAAGGTATCGATCGAAACAGGTTGATCTTATTCTCATACATATAGGCGTTCCCTGCGATATCGTGATAGGTGAGCCTGAGGACAAACTCATCATCAGGACGTCGCCTAATCTGCTCGCGAGTGGAAACGTCGAAGAAGAAAGGTGCATGCTGGTCGATTACACCAATACGTACCGGAAACTCGCTGCATCCCTGCGAGTACAATCCGGGCAACGGTTCCATTGCCAATTCGACGTCGATCGCCGGCGTGTCGGTCAGCGTGACGAGACCAAGCTGAACAGCTTCCGCATAATCTGGTCGTTGGCGAATTAGGTGTGTCATCCGAGGCTTAGACGTGTGACGCATGGCCCAGAGTGCCTCAACGAAGAATTGCTGAGCCGGGACCGTATGCCTTCCGGCACGAATATAATAACGGTGGTCGGGGGCCATATGTGGACCCATCCGGCTTTCTTCTATCGAGACTATAAGAACAGCCTTGCCCTTGTCGATGGTGCCTCGCCCATCTGAAGCATGGACCAGCTTCAGTTGACAACGCGGCACTGGTGTTACGCCCCAAATGACCTGGTCAGCCCACTCCAGCAAACGCTGTTTGCCTACGAACGGCTCGACGGTAAGGCCGCCGTCGGCATCTCCTGTTCCGTCATTGACACCAGCGACGAACGTGCCACCGCCCGAATTGGCAAAGGCGGATACAGATATCGCGAGCTTTCTCTTGAGTTCCGTTGGGGCTGTGAGACTTGACTTGAACTCGAATTGTTCGTTCTCCTGATGCGGAAGGTGCGAAAGTTCGAAGGTGCTAATATCCATGTGTTACCTCGGCAGCTTCGTCTCACAGAATTCTCGCAGTTTCACGCCGGCCTGGCGAGTGCAGCCCCTTCCGGGCCAATTCCCGGCTGCATTCAGCGCTGATTGTAACGGCAGGTCACCTCCACGCACGCGATGATTTCGCCCGCGTCCTGGGCGGTGTCAACCGGCTGGTGTCCGCGCGGTGTCCTGGCGTGCGAGTGCAGTTCTGTTTCTTTCCCCGAAGGGGTCGCGTTTGCGTAGGCCCCCGACAGCGTCGTGGCGAATAACCACGCACATGGCGGGCCGCACGCTACGACTCGCCCTCAGTCTTGGTGCTCGGGCGAACCGGAACGCGAGAGTAGCTATTCGTGTCTTTCAGGCTGTCCAAGAGGAGCGTCCGTTTCCAGGCGGGCCACGTTCTGACAATCGTGGCAGCCTTCCTGGCTGCCTGCCGCAGCTTCTGTCTATTCGTCATCTTCGGATTCCTCGACGCGATAGTGGGTGTTCTGAAGTTCGTCAAACAGGCCGGCGGCCCGGAGTTCCAAATCGAGATACGACGAGGGCAGCATTTGTATACGAAGTCGGCTATTCTTCATATCCCAATCCCGTTTTTCTCCGGTCGCATCGTCTTTGCGTCGCAGTTCGTAGCTCGACGTAAGCCGCATCGAAAACAGGTCAAAGAAGCGTCGCGGACCGATGCCAACAAACGGCCGAAAAAGCACGTTCTTAGGCTTGTCGGGTGGATTCACTTCACCCATTGTGACGGACTCGTTATGGAACTCCAGTGCTTTACTCTTCGGGTAAGGTTCAACATACACAACTTGGCCGATACCGGCGACGATGATGTGCTTCGCGCAATTGTGGCATGGAAACGTCGTACAGTAAAGGACTGCGTCACACGTGGAAATGCCTGCCCGACCGCAGGCCAACAGGGCTTCCATTTCCGCGTGGACAACCCTGCCGAATTCGGTCAGGTCGCCGATTCGGCTGTTTTCCAAGAGCCGACACAGCTTTTCTCTATCTATCCCATAGTCCGCAGTTGCCCCTGCATCCGCAATTTGCCTGATGATTTCCAACTGCTCCGCCCGATTTGAATCCTTTCCTCGCATGTAGTCGCGGCCGTAGTCCATGTCTTTGACCTCTTTTGTTTCGGGGTCGCGTTCCGGCCAGTAGAGCCCCCCACCTGCCTGGGGGCAATCGTTTGCGCCCGTCGAGAGGATTTGCCGCTCACGGGCCACGACGGCACCGACTTGCCGCGATAGATCGGCCGAGCGCAGCCCCGCCGCAAACGCCATAAACATCGCGAACTCGTCGAATGTTGGCGTGATGAACGGGTTGCCGAACCATAGCTGCACCATCCGGCGTACGTCCGCCGCCAGTCGCTCTCGACTGTCCGTGATATGCAGAAAGAAATCCGCCAGATGGAATGTGCTGTTCAGTCGTTGGCCGTGGGGAGCTTTCGCCTCTTCACCGTCCCGGTTGATCAGTTCGCTTGCTTCGTCGTCCAACATGCCTTTCTGCTTCGACAAGTGCTTGCGCCGGTCCTGCTCGGCCTCATAAGCACTTACCAGCACGAAACCCGATGGGTACATCTTGCGCAGCACTTCGACCTCTTCGGGACGCTTAAGGGAATCGACGATAAACGCGGTCTTTCCCAATGGCTGCGCATACCCGTTTGGGCACTTTTCCCGTTCCGAGTATATTCTTGCAGCCACGCCCAGAGCGAGGACTCCGTTGTCGTTCGTTTTCTCGCGGATACTGTTGCCGGCGGTCATCAGCTCGCTGGTACGTTTGTA
>CAZASB010000455.1:1337-3140 GCA_964487655.1 uncultured Planctomycetaceae bacterium | reverse complement strand
ATGGGACTGTCCCCTTCGCATACAGCGGCGAAAACTGCCTGCGCCACTCCGTGAACGGTTACCTTCTCAATAACCCGTGATGTCCAGGTGCGCGGGGAGCGACGATCGCCACGGAGAGACGACTCTCCGGCATGGAGACGCCTTGGCTTTGTCGCGGCAATGCCGCAGGTGGAGGCTGCACCACTATTTCGTGGCAAACAAGGTTTCAATCGCCTCGACGGTCTTGTCGACCAGAACCTGTCCGCCTTCGGGGCCAACCGTGTTGCTTTGGACGATGGCGCTATAACTACCGCCGCGCACCGCCCGCTCGGTCGGCAGGTAGGTTCCGGGGCCGGCCAACTGAATGACCAAGGTTTGGATCGCCTTGCTGCGCCCCTTCATTTGGATGCCGAAATCCGTGAACAGCTCGAACTGGTTCGTGCAGACCACGGCATCGCCAATTCGCAGCACGTGCAGTTCCATTTCGTGGGTCGGGTTGGGCTCGTCTTTCTGGGCCTCGAAACGCTCGACGGTACGGCCGTGCCACAGCATGCGACGATGGGCGGCGCCGCTTGCCTCGGGCGCTTTTGCGATGGCGTCCGCAGCCTGTTGCTGGGCGGCTTTCGATGCGGCGTATTCGGCCTCGGTCACCAGACGCATTGGAAGCTTGATGTTTTCCACGTGATGAATCAGGGGCAATTCGGAGTGACGATCGTCCTTGACGGCTTCATAGGTATCACCAACGGCGTTTGCAATGCGCCGGGCCAGTTCCGCCATGGCGTCCAGGCCGCGTAGTCGCGTCATGCGGCTTTCCGCCTCTTTACGGAACATCGGTCGCGGCGCCTGATCGCCAGCGGCGCCGCACCAACCGAGAATACACACGTCCTCGCCAAACCGTTCACGCAGGGCTACGCGCGTTGGGTGCCAGTAGTCGGCGTTGATGGCCGAACGTCCTTCAACGACTTGCGACGGGCACGGTACGTTGACGCACATTCCGATTAGCTTGCCTTCTCCGTTCCAAAAGAAGAGCGTATCGACGTCATGGTCCTCGTAACCCTCGATGCCGCGAAACGTCGGCACGTTGGTTGCGCCGTACATCGCGGCGGAACCGTTGGCATAAACAGCGCGGCGGTTGTAGGCAACCACGGCATGGCCGAGCCCCCAGGTGGCGCTGCCCGGCGCGCGGCCGTTCCACGCCTTCTCGACCGCATCAGCAATTCGGCCGACCAGAAACGCCCGATTCTCCTCGACGGACGTCACGCCCTCTTTCGGCAGAATAAACATGCCTGGAGTCATCTCGGGCGCGGTGTGTGTATGCGTGGCATTTAGGACAATTTTCTTCACATCCAGTCCAGGTGCCCGCTTCGCCACTTCCTCGCGCACCATGCACAGGACTTCCTTGGGAATACTAATCAGGTCGCAAGACACCAGCACGGCCGTGTCGAGCGATTTCTCTCCGTCGCGAGACTCCAGGGCCATGGCGTTAGCGGTAATGGGCGTTTCGACCGTCTTGGCAATCCGCAGGTGGAATTGACCTCGCAACGCCACGGGGCCTTCCGGCGTGATATCCGAGGTGGCAACGCCCACATACAACTGTCCAGCAACCAAATGTGTCGTAAACAGCAAGGCAATCGCAAGGAATGAAAAAGCTGAGGAAATGTGTCGACGCATGATGAAAACTCCTTGTCAGGTGTTAGGTGCCGAATCTCAAATCTCAAATCTCAAATCTCAAATTGGGGAGTGTGCCGTGCGGATCCTCCTCGGCCGACGGAATGCGAGGCCCAGGCCGGCCAAGGCCAGTAAAATGCCCGTCGATGGCTCGGG
>CAZASB010000455.1:0-1237 GCA_964487655.1 uncultured Planctomycetaceae bacterium | reverse complement strand
GGAATGCGAGGCCCAGGCCGGCCAAGGCCAGTAAAATGCCCGTCGATGGCTCGGGCACTAGTGAAATAACCAGGGCATTCAGGCAGCCGCCGAGGACTGCGTGCCAAGGTTTCATGATCTGATGCCCCTCCAACAAGGTACATGGTCAAGGTGCAAATACGGTCAAAACTCGCCTAGGATAACTTCACCTCCGGCCGGCGTGGCGAGCGATTGCCAGGTGCGCAGGGAGACGGAGTCGTTGATGAACCGCACGCTGCCGTCGCATAAAGCCGCGTTCACACCGCCAGGATGCCGGCTTCGCGCAGTGTGGACGCATTGGTTGAGCCTGTTGCCCAGAATTCCGCCGCCGAGTGTCCCAGAACCCGGCGCGCACGGAGCGGGCGCTTGGTTGGCGTCGGCCGCGTCACACCAGCGAACTAGGTCGGGAGTGAGGTCATTCGGGGAATGGTCGGTCATGAAGATCGGCCCTTCGTCATAGTGCTGCGCGCAGCGAATCGTCTTTTCAGCGCCGCAAATCAACTCGGAAAGCATCAGCGTGTTCGACGTGCCGTCGGTAATGGCGGAAATGCGCGCGCCGTGGTTGTAGCCGAACACGCCCGGCACTCGCTCAGTGGACGATAGGCCCGTGATCAGTTTGCCAGCGGGTACGATGGCGCCTTGCATGGGGCCAACTCCCAGGTTGGCGGCGTAGGAGATGCGCGAGTTGCCCGTGGCGCCGGCTTTCAACGGCGACGTGGGGTCCGAGGGGCACTGCCAACTGGAAATGGCCGTCCGATATACCGGTAAAATCGCAGTCGGACTGCCGGACGGCGCATAGCTGCCCGAGGGGAAGCTCCAGTAGGTTTTTGCCCCGGTCGAGTCTGTCGTCCAGACCGAATTCATGATATCGGCCAGCGCCTGCTGTTCGATATAGGGGAACAGTCGCACGCACCACGGCCATTCCGCGTGTCCCCCGCCACTTTCATAAGGAGCATTAAGGTATCCATAGCCGGGCGGAAACTGCCGGTTCGTGTCGTGATAGAGGTGGACGGCCAGGGCCGTCTGCTTGAGGTTGTTCGTGCATTGCAGCCGCCGGGCCGCCTCGCGCGCGCTCTGCACGGCCGGCAACAGCAGAGCAATCAAGATGCCAATGATGGCAATCACCACGAGCAACTCAACGAGTGTAAACGCCGCAATCCTATTGGTTCTCCGCACGGTCCCGTTCCTTCTTGTCAAGAGTACCAACTCCTTTCCTACA
>CAZASB010000454.1:1518-3145 GCA_964487655.1 uncultured Planctomycetaceae bacterium | reverse complement strand
GAGATCGTCGAGAGCATGGTTCGCAACGGCACGTACGACACCACGAAACGCTGGCGCTTTCATATCGAGGGAGAGAATGGACAACGTGAATCTGCGGGAGGTTGACGAGCTGTTGGCCCAGCACAAGGCTGGCGGCGGGGGATTGATCGAGCTGTTGCAGCAGGTTTCGGCGCGCTACCAGTACGTTCCTCGCGAAGTCGTCGAGAAGATCAGCGCCGAACTGCAGGTGCCGCTCACCCAGCTTTACTCCCTTGCAACCTTCTACCAATCGTTCAAGCTGGCGCCGCCGGGCAAGCACTATGTGTGCGTATGCACGGGGACCGCCTGCTACGTGCGAGGCGCGCCTCGCCTGCTAGACGCCCTGAAAGACGAGCTGAAGGTGGAGCCCGACGAAACCACGCCGGATGGTGAGTTCACGCTTGCCACGGTCAATTGTCTGGGAACCTGCGCCATCGGCCCTGTCGTGACCCTCGACGGCCGCTATCATGCCAACCTTTCGCCCGACGCGACCAGACGGTTGGTTCGGAACATCGACGAAGTGCAGGCAGCCGAGGCCAAGTCGGAGTCGTGCCACGGGGAGAGCAGCGGTGAAGGGAGCGGCAAGGCCGCCACTGGCGCGCCGGCCGGGCCTCGCGCCCCGTTTGCCTCGCCCGAGGAGCTTGCGGCAACAACGGCCAAGCTGCGCGATGCTCAGGACGCGATGCACACGGCCGTCATTGTGTCCGGCGGGACGTGTGGTTTCGTGGCTGGGGCGCGCGAGGTCTACAACGCGCTTGCCGCCGAGTTGGAGCGGCAGGGTCTGGCCGACAAGTTGGAACTGAAGCTGACCGGGTGCCATGGATTCTGCGCCCAGGAAGTGCTGGTGGTGGTGCGCCGTGGCGGACGCGAGATGCTCTATGTTCGCGTGAAGCCCGAGGACGCCGCCGAATTGCTCCAGGCAGCCGCCACCGAGGACGGCGTGGTGGAACGGTTGTTCTACCAGGCGCCCGACGGCCAACGCATTGCCGAGAAGGGCAAGGTACCTTTCTACGCGCACCAGGAACGCCGCCTACTGCTGAATAACAATCGCATCGATCCGCTCAGCTTGGACGACTACCTGATCCACGGCGGTTATGAAGCCCTGGCGAAGGCGCTAGCGTCCGATCCTCGCGAGGTGCTCGGCTGGATCAAGGAGTCGGGGCTGCGCGGCCGGGGCGGCGCCGGCTTCCCCACGGGGCAAAAATGGGAGATGACTCGCCGGAGCACCGAGGCTCTCTGCGACGCCCACGACGGCGAGGGAGAACTCTTCTGCTATATGGTGTGTAACGCCGACGAGGGCGATCCGGGCGCGTTCATGGACCGCAGCATTCTCGAAGGCAACCCCCATGCCTTGTTAGAAGGCATGACCGTCGGCGCTTGGACCATGGCCGGCGATACGGAAGCGGCCTGTCTGGGGTATGTTTACGTTCGCGACGAGTATCCACTGGCCATTGAACACCTCCAGGCGGCCATCGCCCAGGCGCGTTCGGCCAGCCTGCTGGGCGAGAATATTCTGGGTACCGGGTTTTCGTTCGACGTACGTATCGTCCGCGGCGCCGGCGCATTCGTGTGCGGCGAGGAGACGGCCCTGATCGAGTCGATCGAGGAC
>CAZASB010000454.1:0-1418 GCA_964487655.1 uncultured Planctomycetaceae bacterium | reverse complement strand
GGCGGCGGTTCGCAAAGCGGCAAGCCGATCAAAGCCGTGCAAACGGGCGGTCCGTCCGGCGGATGCATCCCGGCTTCCATGCTTGATATTCCGGTCGACTACGAGTCGCTTGTTAAGGCCGGCACGATTATGGGCTCCGGCGGCATGATTGTGATGGACGAGACCACCTGCATGGTCGATACGGCGAAATACTTTGTCAACATTGGCGTGGAGGAATCGTGCGGCAAATGTACGCCCTGCCGCGAGGGCTTGCAGCACATGCACCACATCCTACGGGAGATTACCGAGGGACGCGGAAAGGCGGAGCACATCGCGCTGTTGGAGCGGTTGGGCAACCACATTCGCGAGTTGTCGTTCTGCGGTCTTGGAAAGACGGCGCCCAATCCGGTGCTATCAACCCTCCGCTATTTCCGCGACGAGTACGAGGCGCACATCTACCGAAAACGCTGCCCGGCGGTCGTCTGCCGCGAGTTAATCTCCTCGCCGTGCCAGCACCTGTGCCCAATCGGCACCGAAGCGCCCGAGTACATCGCCCTGATTGCGCAGGGCCAGTTCCAAGACGCCTTCGAGACCATCCGAAAGGACAACCCGTTGCCCAGTGTGTGCGCCAGAGTGTGCCACCATCCGTGCGAGTCTCGCTGCTTGTGCGCGCAAAATGGCGGTGCCCTGTCGATTCGCGCGCTGAAACGATTCGCCGTCGATCAGGCGATCCGATCGGGGCTGTATCCGCCGCCGCCGAAACCCGCGCCGACTGGCGAGCGGGTGGCAATTGTCGGCTCCGGGCCGGCCGGCCTGATGGCTGGCTATTTCCTGGCGAAGGAAGGATACCGAGCAACTATCTTCGAGGCCCTGAGTACGCCGGGCGGAACCTTGGTGACCGGAATCCCCGCTTACCGCCTGCCTCGCGATCTGCTGGAGTTGGACGTCGAGAACGTACGCCGGGCGGGCGTTGAGATTCGCACCGGGGTACGCATTGGTCAGGATATCGCGTTTGACGACCTCACTCGCGACTACAAGGCCGTGTTCGTCGCGACCGGAGCCCACAAGTCGCGCAAGCTGGGCATCCCGAACGAAGACGCCGAGGGCGTGCTCGATTCCATCGAGTTCCTCACGCAAGTGAACCTTGGCAAGCCAATTGCTGTTGGCGCCCGGGTCGGCGTGATTGGCGGCGGCAACGCGGCCGTTGATGCCGCGCGTGTCGCACTGCGTTTGAAAGGCTGCAAGTCGGTGCAGGTGATCTACCGGCGCACGCGGCTGGAGATGCCTGCGTTTGCCGAGGAGATCGAGGCGCTTGAGGAAGAGGGCGTGAAGTTGAAACTACTGGCCGCACCCACCGCCATCCTGACCGAAGGCGGCAAGCTGGCCGGTGTCCGATGCACCCGCATGGAACTCGGTCCGCCTGATGAAAGCGGACGCCG
>CAZASB010000453.1:0-3170 GCA_964487655.1 uncultured Planctomycetaceae bacterium | reverse complement strand
AGGTTGCGCCGGGCGTGCATCGAGACAATCTTGCCGATGCGTCCCTCGTCAATCGCCTGCTTGGCCAGGGTGACGCGCGGGTCGAACCGGCAGACGTGGCCCACCATGAAGAATCCCTTGGCGTCGCGAGCGGCGGCGAGGATCTCGTCGCAATCGGCGGCGGTGGGCGCCATGGGTTTTTCGAGGAACACGTGCTTGCCGCTGCGCAGCGCGTCGATGGCGATGCGCTTGTGGTCGTAAATGTGGGTGGTGATGTCCACCACGTCGATGTCCGGATCGGCCAGCAGTTCATGGTAGTCGGTGTACCGCTTGGGTACGTGGAAGCGATTGGCCACCTCTTCGAGTCGTTGCGGCCGCCGCGTGCATACCGCGTCGAACGAAATGCCTGGCATCGCGGCAAGTACCTCCGCGTGAACCTCGCCGAACCATCCCAGGCCAATCTGCCCCCAGCGCACTGTCTTCGTATTGCTCATTGAATCAGCTCTCCATGGAAGGAAAAGAGGGCAGCGCCGCTTTCGGCAAGAATGGGAGCAGCCCCCCGTGAATGGTTACTTCAGCCAAAACTCGAAGAAACGGTAGACTTGTTCGTTCGATTCTTCCGTGGGACCATGCTTCTCTCGGTTGGTCATGAACACGCGGTCGTCGTGTCCCAACAAGCGGTTTACCGCCAAGGCATGTCGCAAGGGAACCCAGCGTTTTGGCGGATCTTCCGCCCCGCCGGAAACAAGGAATGGACGCGGGGCCATCAGCACGTGTAACTCATGCAAGTTGCGCCCCTGCTCCATCATGGTCTTGTACGCGCCGGTGCGCGGGCTCTCCTCGCTCACCAAGCCAGGCTTGCGCGTTACTGCCGGGTCGAGGCCCAGGTACCAAGGCTCCTGATAATTGATGCTGCCGCGGGTCTCGTCGAACACAATACCAGGGTCCGACCAAACCGCGCAGGCGTACTTGTCCCACAGACAGGAAGCGAACATCGCCCACTTGCCGCCGTAGGAATGGCCCACGACGCCGATGCGCCGGCTGTCGACCTCTGGTAGCGCGGCCAGCGCCTGCCAGCCGTTGGCCGCGACGTAGGCCAGGTACGAAAGCGGCTGGCACTTTGCGCCTTCGCTCAGGACCGGCTTGCGGGCATCGCCGCCCGGTGAGCCGATCGATAGGCTAACGAACCCGCGTTTTGCAAGCTGGTAAGCGAAATCTCGCAACTCGCCGCTAAGGCCAATGCTCGTTTCGGGCGTGTAGAACGGGACGAACACGGCCGGAAACGGGCCCTGGCCGTCGGGGATGAGCAGGTAGCCCAGTTCGTGTCGGTCCGGCGCGATTTCCATGCGAACGCGCCGCTGGGTGAAGTTGTCGCGATGGGTCGTCTCCAGTGTTTCGAGCGTCGGACGCTCGATCACCGGCGGCCACTCGCCCATCAGGGCGTGCCAGTTGGCCAAAATTTCGGCGCGCCGTTCGGCCCACTGTTCCGGCGAGGTCACCCGGCGGCCGTCGTTGAACACCAGCGGTGAGCAAAGCTCGTCCGTCGCCTCGGCGAACTCCGCCGGTGGGCGGGTAAACGGGGCTAGCGACTGCCACAGGTCGTCGGCATGGGCCGTAGCGGTCAAGAAAACGACTGAAAACGCAAGCCGGCAAACACTTCGTAAGTAGTTCGACATGATGGACTCCTTGCTCGGCGGAATGGAAAATGCACCGTGCGGCGGGCCGGTCTCGCGACAGAGACCGGCCACGCCCACACATGATCACGGTTCGACCAGCGAAGGTCGAACACCCCTGGTCAATGTTTGGCGGCGACCGCCTCGAAGGCATCAACGCCGCAACCGTTGATGGCGGATTTTAGGACGCCGCGGGCGGATCTCCCGTGGCGATGGTCCAAATGATTAGGGCAACCGCGCCGGCCGCCATGAGGATCGTCGGCACGGCCCAGATTTTCACCCATTGGAACTTCCCATCGACGGAGAAGCAATCCATGACCGAACCGCCGATCAGGGTGAATACGAACAACCCGAGACCCGACGTTGCGGCAAACACAAGGGCCTGCACCGAGGCGCGGATGTTCTCCGGCGCCAACTCGTTCGCGTAGATTTGTCCCACGATGATGAACAACACGTACGCCACGCCGTGCAAGGGCTGTGCCAAGACGATCAGCACCGGCGGCTTGCCAATAATGTAGGCGCCGTACATGACCAACCAAGCAAGCGAGCCGACAACGAGCGTGGGGCGGAAACCGATCTTGCCAATCAGCAACCCGAGCAAAAATACGGTGGCAATCGCCTGCGCCACCTGGGCAAGCGCCATCGCCGCGGGCACGAACTTGCTCGACACTCCCATGCCTTGCATGAACGGAGCCGTGCCGAGGAAGTAGAACTGCATCAACCCCGCAACGACTAGTGACAGAACCAGGAACACCAGGAAGTTCATGTCTTTCAACATGGCGAACCCTTCGAGGAACGCCTGAACGACCGGAGCGGAATCAACTGCGGCGGGTGGGGTGTAGGGTACGATAAAGAAACATGCGACACCCATGATGGCGGCCGTAATGGCGGCCAAGTTCATGCAGTCGCGGCCGTCGTTCTCACCAACCCACTGCCGCCATCCGGTCAGAATGTAACCTGACAGGGCCCACGATACCGGTGCCCACAGGAAGATGCCCCCCGACGCGGCACCCACCTGCTCCTGCGGAAATACCTTCCCCAGTTGAGCGAACATTACCGAGTTCACCAGCGGCAACGCGGCTGCGTAACACGCCGAGAACCCCAACATGCTGAGGAACAAAGGCCAAAACTTCGTCTGCCGAACGGCCACGAACATGAGCACCGCGCCAATGAGGTGGGCAATGCCCAAAAGGACGTTGGCGGCGATGTACCGATCGGCCAGTGGACCGGCCACCAGAGGCGCGAAAATACATGCCAGCGGCAGTGTCGAATAGACCCAACCGGTTTGCTTACCCGAAAGTCCCAGCGGGCCAAGCAATCGCGAGGCCAGGACCGGGGCCCAAGCGCCCCAGATGGCAAACTGGAGGAACATCATCGCGCTAAGTTGGAAGAAAAGCAGTGGATGATCAAGCGCCCAACCCATTCGAACTCTCCTCGGTGTGACAGAACCCGGAACACCTTGCGATCCGGCTACCCGTTGCCGAGAACGCCTCGGCCGCCCTGCCGGGGACGCCCCCC
>CAZASB010000452.1:0-3210 GCA_964487655.1 uncultured Planctomycetaceae bacterium | reverse complement strand
CCCAATGGCAAGCCGGCCGCATACTACGAGGAACTCAGGGAAGGCGCGCTGAAGGGCTATCAACTCGCCGGCCGCGAGAGCCGCGATACGATTTACTTCCGCGGTATGTACCTGCGACTAGTTCGAGCGATTGATTTCCTCACGTCGCAGCCTGAGTGGGACGGGAAGACGCTAGCCGTGGTCGGACACAGCCAGGGCGGCGGCCAGGCCCTGGTTGCCGGTGGACTGGACCCTCGCGTTACCGTCATCGGGACCGGCGTGCCGGCCATTTGCGATCACACGGGTAGGGCCGCTGGACGGATCAACGGCTGGCCGAAGCTCGTGCCGATGGGCGAAGACGGTAAGCCGGAGCCCTTGAGCCTGGAGGCCTCGCGCTACGTGGACGCGGTCAACTTCGCCAGCCGGTGCAAAGCCGATGCGATCATGAGCGTCGGATTCATTGACCGCACTTGTCCGCCCACGTCGAACTACGCGGCATACAACCAGCTTCAGGGCAAGAAGCAAGTGATTAACAAGCCGCTGATGGGCCACTCGGCAACGAGCGACATCCACCAGGCGTTTCTGGAGTTCATTGAGGCGAGCTTCGAGCGGCAGTCGGCCGCCAAGTGAGGACTGCCGCAGTGTACTGCCGCAGTGTACTGCTGCTTAAAAGATCGGGCCGGGTGGCCTCGGCTGATTGCTCACCCGGGGCTCCCACAGACCCGTGCAGGATTACCGCATACGGTTCCTCAAGTGACACCTTCGCTCGGTTCAGTAGCGATTGGAGGTTGGCCTCCAGATTTATCGCATAATCGGACCAGGTTTGCCCGTCCACGCCCGGCGCTCCGTCTTTGCGCGTGCGGTGAAACGCCTCGCGCAGCCACGCAAGACTCGCTTCCGGTTGCCGACTCAGCTCTACCGGGCTTGGCTTTGATACCTGCAGGGTTCCGATGAAAGGTTTCAAACTCACGTCATGTTCGTCATCCTCCTTTCCCACGCTTTCGTGGCGCAAGGTCAGAGCGCCGTTAGACGTTAGCGATATTGGCCTAACGTCTAACGGCGCTCTGACCCCAAACACACAAACACAAGTTCTCTCCCCAACTCCCTGCTTCCAGTGGCCTGATTCTTTGCCTTGCCAAACCGTGGATGATTTGCTAGACTTGGATACGTGTACATATGGATACCTCACGACGTCGGTCCTGGACCTGCTGCAAGACGGCTATCACACAATCGATCAACACCTCCGCATGTTGCACACCAAGGTCGAGGTCGGTTCCTTTCTCATCAGGCTCCGCGAGATGCGCCGGCAGTCGGAAGCGCCGGCAGTCGGAAGCGCCGGCAGTCGGAAGCGCCGGCAGTCGGAAGCGCCAGCAGTCGGAAGCGCCGGCCCAACCGCAACCCTCGCTCGATGCGCCGCGCCACGTGCCTGAAAGGCCAGACGCGAAGGCGCACGGCGAGTGTGGAAAACGCGAAAACTGCCACCCAAAAAACGGCCGCACCGGTTCCAAGGCGATCGGCAGGTTCGAGCTTACCTGCCGAATGTAGAACAGTTGTCCCAACTGTTCCCAAACAATTGGGACAATTGTTCTACACTGGGTATATTTCAATCTGCCGGTCGCCCAACATGGGCCCAAGGCTGCGCGCGGTTCACCTGCAAGAGCTATTGCCCGCCCTCTTTTGCCCGCGGCTACCTGCACAGCTGGGTGCGTTTACAGTATTGACGCGGGGTTAGGGTGAGTTCCGACTTGACCGTGGCGGCCAGGTATTCGCGCGAACCAAAGCCTACCAGGCGGGCTACTTCGGGTTGTGCTTCAGAGCCAGCGCTGGGGGGAATCTCGTTGACTGCGTTCTTGGCGTCATTATAATCGAGTTCACGCAGGCGATGACGATTTTCGGCGCATCGGGCCAATCGGCCTGGCAAGAACGCCGCCGAGCGGTAGATTTATTCCTGCCGCTGGCCTATCACGAACCCTCTAGGAAACGAGTGAGTTGGAAAATGAAACAATCAGCTTTATTCGTCGCGGTCTTCAGTGTCTTGCTGTCCGCTTCCCACCTTGCGCATGCTGGCGAAGCTGAACTAGTAATCGTCCAAGACGGTCAGCCAATCGCTGAAATCGTGGTGGTCGCCGGTGCCCACGAGGGCGTCAAACGGGCGGCTGAAGATATGCAATTCTTTCTTGAGCGGATATCCGGCGCAAGGCTCGCGATTGTCAACGCGCCTTCGAATAATGTCCGGAATCGTCTTTTTGTGGACGAAAACGAGTTCACGAAGGCGCTCGGCTACAAACTTCCTGAGTTCGACAATTCCGGTTACGATATTCTAGTCGAACCCAATTACGCCGTGCTATCTGGTCCCACAACTTACTATTCCAGTCTGAAATACAACCCGAGCGATCCGGAGAGCCTGGAAGCCTTCTGGAAGTTCATGGGCTACAAATGCGGGTACAGCCATTTCGGCAACGGCAGCGGCCATTTCAACGACCCGCTAAAACTCTATTGCAACGACGATGTGGGACCGTGGTACGCAGTGATCGCGTTTCTGGAGGCTCTCGGCGTACGATTTTACGCGCCGTATGAGAACGGCACGATCGTTCCTGAAAACAAGTGTCTGTCATTCAAGACCGGCCGAATTACGAAAGAAGCTGCCTACGGACGCCGCGACTGGACTTACTACAATGCCATGCGGAGCGACGGGGACGGCGTGGCCTGGCTCAAACGCCTCAAGTGTGGCAGTCGAAGCGGTATTGTCTATAACCATACCACCTGTGACTTGGTCCACGATCCGGAAACAGCGAAAGTCCATCCCGAATGGCTGGCGGAAGAGTCGCCGGGCAAGCAGTTCGAGGTATTTGCCAACCAATGCGCGGGGATTCCTCGCTACACCGATCCCGGATTTCAGAAGGCCTGCGTCGACTGGGCGCAAAAACTGTTCGATACCTATCCCCAACTCCGCGCGGTCACCTTGGGCTCGCCCGACGGCGGCAATCCGTATGACTGGCGCGACCGGCGAATATACGAAGTCGACGGCATCTCCGCCAAACAGGGTTTCGCCAACATGATGTGGGACTTCCATTGCGCCATTGCCCGCGAACTCAAGAAAAGCCATCCGGACAAGGGGCTGATCTGGTTTTGTCAGTACAACACCTCCATTCCAACCAATATCGACCCGAACAACATTCCAGATAATATCATGTTCCCAGGCGGTTCTCCCAACCCGCATTCTCAAGTGCT
>CAZASB010000451.1:0-3225 GCA_964487655.1 uncultured Planctomycetaceae bacterium | reverse complement strand
TGCAATTGACGTGGCCTGAATGGCCCCCAAAGGGACTGGACTGCGTACTCAATTATAACTATGTGGCTCCGGCGATGCAATGGAATTGTCGGTTCCTTGATCCAATATTAATCGGGCTAGCACGGTCCGGGCTCAGTAACTATACTCCGCCCGGCGTCGAAGTTCCAGTCGGATTCATCGTTTCTGGATCCCATGTTATGCCGTCATTCCGTCATCTTATCGCTCCACTCGCCGTTGTCCTGGCATGCCTCTGCGCATGCGGTTGCGTACGGCGGCGCATGATCATCCAGAGCAATCCGCCCGGCGCCCTGGTGTACGTGGACGATTACGAGATCGGCACCACCCCTATTTCGACGAACTTCACCTACTACGGACACAGAAAGATTCGGCTCGTCAAGGACGGATACGAAACGAAGACGGTCACACACGACGTTCCGGCGCCGTGGTATCAGTACTTTCCACTCGACTTCGTCACCGAGAATATCGTTCCGGGCGAGATACGCGACAGCCGCACCTTGACCTTCACGCTCACCCCCCAAACCGTGGTTCCCACCGACACCGTCCTCGGTCGGGCAGAGCAGCTTCGTCGCGGCATGCATCAGGCAACGGGGACCACGCCAACCGCGGTACGCATCCAGCCGGGGCCCGCGACGCCAGCATCAACGATCCCCATGGCGCCAAGCATTCCGGTCGACCCATACCCCCTCACGCCTGGAGTCGGCGGACAACCGATCCATCAGCTTCCGCCCAGTCAGCCGTAAGCCGCATTGCTCATCAAGAGCTACTCCTGCCAGACGCCAAGTAGCCAATCGCTCAACAGCTTGATCTCCTGCTCCGAAAGCAGATGATCCTGGGGTTTGTCTTTTGGGAAAGCATAGGCAGGCATACGGTCGTTGTTCTCACCGTAGAAGTTTCTTTCCATCGGATTTCGTACGATGTCGATGGTCCATTCGCGTGACGCGTAGCCGGTCAGGTTCGGCGCGTTGCCCAGCGCCCCCTCGTCGCGGAACTTGTGGCAACCGGTGCAGCCGAAGTCGACAATCAACTGGTGGCCTTCCTTGATCATGGCGGCATCGTCCTTGTCCATCTTTGCCTGGGAAGGCAGCTTGGCCTCGGCCGAGAGCGCGGCGACAATTTTCTCGCGGTCAACGCGATCCTCGTCTTCCATTTCCTTTTCGTCAAACATCTCGCGGACCGCCCCCACCATCGTACTGGCGCGGAACTTCGTTTTACCGAAATACTCGTCGCTGGTGATCCGTTCGACATCGAGCCAACCGGCGACCCACTCGCGGGTACCATATCCGCCGAGGTTCGGGGCCAAGACATCCTCGGCCACGATCTCGTGGTCGACCTTGCCTGTATGACTATGGCAACTGGCGCACTGGGCCTTGAACAGTTTCGGACCTTGCGTCTTGGAGTCGCGATAGAGCATGGCCAAGGCCCCGTCCGGCGCAACACCGCCATTGAGGCGAGCCAACACATCCGCGCGTTCCGCCCGCTGCCGCTCATTGACAATCGCAGCCTGGTGACTCCCATCGGCGGCGTCACGGGCCAGCGTAATCCAGGCTAGGAGGATGTTACCACATACGAGCACGATCACTACGCCGATATTGAAGAAGTAGCCGCCCCGAGAACGGCCCGTGAAAGGCATGACCAGCACGAGCAGCATCGCGATTCCGGGAATGACGAAGATGGGCACGATCCCCAACTCGCCAGGGAAGAGATGCACCAGTTCGTAGAGCCCGAGGAACGCCCACTCAGGTCGGGCCCCAGCGTAACTATCGAGCGGATCGGCCGGACTTCCCAGAGGCACGCCGGCGTGGGGGGGAACGGTGCCGTGGCTGACCGACAACCCCAGCACCAAGGCTATGAACACAACACACGCAATGGCCGCCGGAAGTGTTGCGGCCGGCCAACGCGCCCCGCTTGGCCTTCCCGCCACTACTTCCCGTCGCTCCGCTCGACAAAGCAAGTAACGAAGCAACAGGACTGTCACGATGAACGTCGCGCCAAACGCCCCAATGTGCAAGGCCTGAAAACGCGGCAAAGTGAAGTGCCCGAAACTTGGGCCCGGACCACCAATGGCAATCTTGAATAGCTCGCCGCCAATTATCGGAACTAGTTTCAGATAACTGAACCGTGTCAAGCTGGCCGAGTAACTGTTGCGATCCCAGGCGAGCAAATCGCCGGTCAGAAGCATGCCGAGAGAAACGCAGCCGAGAACCACTGCGGTCCAAAAGACCAACTCGCGCGGCTTCCGATATTGCGCCGTCACCACCAATTGGATCAGGTAAAGGCCGATCAGCGCCACGGCAAGGTTTGCCGTGTAATGATGAATCGCCCGAAGAAGCCAGCCTCCGGCAACGTAGTTCTGCAGGTAGTACACGCTCTCCCAAGCCGCGTTGTCGCTGGGGACATGATAACTGAACAGAACGAACCCGGTTACCGCCTGCACAACGACAACGAATAGCAGCAGGGCAGGAATGATCCGCTTCCAGGCATCGCCTTGCGGCACGGGATGCTGCGCCCAACGTCGCCACAAGCCTACGATGCGAGTCCGTTCGTCGATCCATCGGAGAAGAGCGTTCATGATTCTGCAACCTTCTTTGAAGTGCCGGTAACGAAGTTTTCGAACTTCACCCAAACCTCGCCGCCATCGCGAATATCGACTTCGAGCGTATCCATGTCGCGAGGGCTCGGCGACGACTGCTCTGTACGCTGCCCGTCGAGGGTAAACCCTGCCGCGTGGCAAGGACAGAAGAAGCGCGGGCCATCCGCCGCCGAATCGAATGCAATGGTACAGCCGGCATGGGGACAGATAACCTGGAGGGCGACGACGGGCCTCTCGGCATCTCCGGTCCGCCGCAACCAGACGGCGCCGATGGATTCCTCGGGATACCGATTCCATGCGTCAACGCGATCGGTGATGACCGGAAACCGGCGGGGCGTCCCGTCCTCCGACAACGTGCCGATATTCGCCAAGCGGAAGAACTCGCCTCCAGCGCTCTTCTGCCGAACGGGATTCAGATAAGCTGCCAAGGCGGTTAATGCAGGGCCGACCAGTGCAAAGCCACCGACCACGACCGTGGTCACCTCGGCAATGAAGCCACGCCGTTTCTCCGGCGCGCTGCCTTCCGTTTTGGGAGATGCAGGATTCGGTTCCATGTTTGTTTCCAGTCCCTGAGTATGCGAGGGGAACAGTCCCACTTCCGCAGCGGAACAGCC
>CAZASB010000450.1:0-3240 GCA_964487655.1 uncultured Planctomycetaceae bacterium | reverse complement strand
GCTTACTGCCGAGGAGTTGGCCGACGGCACCGTGCCCCATTGGCGCGAACTTCCCAGCGCCGAAAGGGGCACACCGATCCCGCCGGATCAGCAGCCAGAGAATCGATTCACAAGTGGGGGCAATAGTTTTCGGACCTTGGCCACGAATTACGCCGACGGGAAGCAAGGAACGGCGGTGGTAGTTGGAGTGTGGTGGAGGATCGCCGACGGGCATTCCGGATATCCTGCCCATGCAGTACACGACTCTCTGTCATATTACGGCAACAGCGGAGTGTTCCTGTTCAATCAATATGAGGTGCAAATCATCGATGCCAACAACTACTCCGATCCGGAAGGCGGACCGATAGTCGGAGTTAACTTGTCTATTCCGGAACACTTGAAAACGGATCAGGAGTGGCGAGCGAAGTTTCAGGACACAATAGACAAATATCCTGATACGTGGGCCGACATACTCGTCCGATACGGAACGGGGAAAACACGCCCGATTCTCGTAAGTGAGTCGATCCCAGGTGCTTTGTATGGGCAGTTGCCCCTGGACGAGACGAGGCGGAGTAACTACTCAAAGGCCCAAGGTGAGTGGAACAAACTGTCTATCAGGTTCTGGCCCAAGACCGCTGATGGCAAGCTCGCATACATGCAAACGTGGGTAAACAATACACTGGTCATGGATCAGGAAGTTCCGGAGGTCACGCACGAACGGGATCTCCCATGGAACTCGGGCGGCGTTTACCTTCAGAGTCATTGGGGTAGCAACGTCGAGTTTCATTCTCCGGTCGTACAGGACACTGACCATCCAAGACCAAATTGACATACGAACGAATGCAGCTACGCGCCGCGAACTGAAAACTGAAATCCAGACATTCCCGATACTCACAAGACACCGCCTTTCGAGGCGCCTCTCAAATGGGGACAAGCCATGAATCGTCGATCTGCACGTACCGCGATTCTCTCAACAAAGCCATGGCCACTGGCGATCGCTGCCCTGCTGGGCACGGCTGGGTTGGCCTCCACGGGCGGCGCTGCCGAGCCGCCCCCCTCGGAAACCGATCGGCCTGCCCGCTTAACCACCAGGCAATTGCACCAGCAGTTGGGGAAGCCTGCTCGCTTTTCAATTACGACCGGTGACCCGGATGCGCCCACGAGTTGGCGGTATGGCGCCAGCCGCGATCCGAATACGTGGGAGCGCGTCCCACTTGTAGTCACCGACCGGGAAGACATCGTGGCCATTCGCTTCAACGGTAGGTTGACCGAGGAGGACCATACCCGCGTCCCGTTCGTAGTTTTCGACATCACGGATCGGCAGGTTGAGATACTCGCCAAGCTTCCCACGCTTCGGAGCCTGACACTCATCGAGGCCGGTATTACTGCGGAACAACTCCGGACGCTCAGTTCGCTTCCGCAACTGCAAGTTCTTGCGCTGGAGGGATGCCATATTAGCAACGTTGGCCTCCAGTGGATCGGACAAATGAAGGAACTGCGGTCGCTAACGATGCACCGCGCGCGTATTGACCCTGCCGGAGTGAAGTATCTTGAGTCGCTCCGAAACCTCGTACGGCTCGACTTAGTCGACGCGCACCTAGACGATACGATCCTCGCCGGCCTGTCTGCTCTGACGTGGCTCAGGTTTCTTCGGCTTGAAGGTGTTTTTACCGACGCAGGCATCGCTCACCTCGCGCCGCTGGAATCCCTTGAAGGCCTGCACGTAGGTCAAGGAAATGCCGAAGGCACCGGGCTGAAACACCTTCGCCCTGACACCTTGCGAGAACTGACGCTTCGGCGCACAGTGTCGGATGAAGGCCTCTCTGCCGTGGCACGGTTCACACATTTGCGCACGCTTACCATCAGCGGGCCAAACGCCACCGACAAGGGAATTGCTGAACTGGGCAACCTGCGAAGCTTGGAATCGCTTAATGCCGCGTACACGACTATCAAGGGCGCCGGCTTGCAGCATCTGACGGCGCTAAAGCGGGCAGACTTTGAGAACGCAGGCATTACTTCCGAGGGCATCAGGTCCTTCGCGGGTTTGGTTGAGCTGGAGTACTTGGGACTAAACGGAACGCGAATCGACGGCGATGCCCTGACGCACCTCCGCGGGCTGCGAACTCTTGTGAGGTTGGATGCGCGCCGTACCAAGATCGGCAATGAGAGCCTTCGTGATCTGGACTCACTCCATTCGCTCGAACACTTGGACCTGACGGCCTGCTCCGAGCTTGACGACGGCGCAGCGCCGTTTCTCGGCAAGATGACCAGCCTCAAGTATCTGGAGCTTGAGGATACGAAATTGACCGAAGTTGCGTTGCCGCATTTCAAGGGCCTTCGCAACCTGAAGGGGTTGAGTTTCCCTGATAAGAGCGGCAATGTGCGGGACAGCGAGGAGTTCAAGAGCCTGCGGCGCGCCCTGCCCGAGTTGCGCATCCACCTTTGGCCGTGCTTCGGCCGATAACATTGGTTCGTACGAGGCTGGTCTTGCATGGGTGGACGATATGAACGATACCAAACACGACTGGGCGAGCACGGTGCGCCGGTCTGGTTGCGTCGCCCTTGCACTGTGCGGGCTCCTCGCCCCACGGGGCCTCGGCGCACAACGGGATGCGGCAGCCGCTGCAGCCCCGTTTTCGCTGTTCGCAAGCTCTTCGGCCACCGATCTGGCCGATGCGCTCGGGCGAGCCGACACGGCTACCGCCGGTTCCAGGACCATTCACTGCCGGCCCGCCGACAGCAGCAATGTGATGGCACGCCTGCAAGGAGGCAGGTGCGACGTCGGACTGGTGATCGAGTCGCTTGCGGCGCGCTGGCCTCGCAACCTGCACGAGAGCTTCCAGACGTCTCCGTTGGCACAATACGTTGTGGGCGTTGTCGTCAACACCACCAATCCCGTTCGGTCGTTGCGCGCCGAGCAACTCGGCGCGGCCTTTTCAGGGCAGAGGAAGTTGTGGTCGGACCTGGATCACGCCGGAAGCGCGCGGGCAATCGAGCTGTATTCACCCGTGCTGCAATCGACGCAGTCGTACATCTTCCAGCGCAATACGATGGGCAACGAATGGTTTTCAACCGATTTGCGCGATTTGAACATGGAGCCCCGACGCCAGAAGCGTTATCCCGGCGCCATCGTGGGCGCAGTCATTGACAATGCCGGAGCCATTGGCTTCTTCCAATTGCCGCCTGAAATGGTTCTCGACAAGCGAGTTCGGCTCCTCCAGGTTGCCTCCGATAGCCACGCGATCGGCGTCGCGCCAAGCA
>CAZASB010000449.1:0-3248 GCA_964487655.1 uncultured Planctomycetaceae bacterium | reverse complement strand
TACATGCCGTTCGCCCTCAAGAAGGCCGCGATCTTCTTGAGGGAACACGTTCAAGCAGATACTCGCGAGACTTGCGAAGGGCGGCAGTCATGGCATCCGGCTCGACTTCGCCATGCATGAACGGATTGACGTACCCTCGGTAGTCGATCTTTGCCAGCGCCGCCAACCACGGAGTGAAGTCCATTGGCCCGATGCCTGGAAGCTGCTGCTTGCCGGGCTGATTCTGCCAGGCGTAGAAGAACAGCAATTGCTTGCCGCAGACGGCGATGGCGTCTTCCACCGAAACGCCGCCTCGTTGCAGGTGGTAGGGCGCCAGAGCGATGCCAAGCCGGGGGTTCCGGTTGACGTCGACAAACGCCTTCAGGGAGTCCAGCGAGTCGAGCAGCGCATTGCCGTGGTTCTCGATGGCCAGATAGGCGTCGTGCTTCTCGGCCAATTCCAACTCAGGCTTCAGCGACTCGACAAACTCCTTCATTCGGGCAGAAAGCCCTTCGGGTGGGCAGGGACGCTCACTGCCCCGAACGGCAACGCCGCCACCCAACGCGCCGATGAAATCCGCGTACTTGGCGAGCCCGCCAATGTAAACGGAATAGGCGTAGGGCTTCAGATGGATGCGGTCGAGCAGTTCCTTGAGGCCCTCCGCGCCCAAGCGATCCTTGGCGTCGTCAAGATGCGGACAGCCCGTGTACGGGGACCAAAGGTCGATAGCCTCGAAACCCAACGCCGCGATACGCCGGCACGCTTCGTCAATGGGCAGGCTCGCGTAATGGATTGACGACGTCGCCAATCGCATCTTCCACGGGGTGGGAGCCTGGGCCGCCCATGCCCTGCCGGCCGCGGCACAGGCAACGGCGGCGGCCGAATGCGACAGAAACCGGCGACGTGACACTGGCAATGAACTGGATTCTGCTTTCATGGGTTCTCCAACAGTGCAATCACGAAACTCGATCTGAAACGCTTCCGGCCCTGAGCGGTCCTGGGATCAAATCGCGTACGGATATCGTTGCGGGCGGTCCATCAGGCGGCGAGCCTGCTCGTCGCCGACGAGTTCCCGCTTGCCCTGGTCCCATTGGAGCTTTCGCCCCAACAGAAGCGATAGATTACCAAGGATGGTCAAAATGGCCACATCGACGCCCAGTTCGAGGTTCGCAATCGGCTTGCGCCCGGTCTTGATTGCATCGAACCAGTCTTCCTTGTGGCCGGGGCTGCGGTAGACGTCGCGATCGGCGGGCCCTGGCGCCCACTCGCGAGCCTTTCGCTCGCTCCATAGGCCGTGACCCCAGTTGGTGAACGTGCCTTTCGTGCCAGTGAACACGGCGCCGAAGCCGGGCAAGGTGATCTTGCCACCCGGCTCGCTGCCGTCCCGCTCCTCCGGCGGCACGGGCTCGCCGGGTTGGTTCCAGGTGAGTACCCAATCGGGATTCTTGAACGTGTAGGTCACGTTCATGTGAACGGCGGAATCCCACAGGCCGCGTTTCGGTAGTTCGCCGCTGGCCTCGACGGTTACGGGCCCGGCGCCGACGGCCTCAAGCCAGTACATCGGCAAACTCATCACGTGGGCCCCGCGATCACGGATTTGTCCCCCGCCCGACTCCATCATCCAGCGGAACACCCCGGGCAGGTAGCCGCGGTTGAATGGCCGCCAGCGGAGCGGGCCCAGCCAAAGATCCCAGTCGAGTTCTTCAGGCGGGTCGCTGTCGGGCTGGGTTGCGCCGGAAGGTGTCGGATAGTGCCAGCAGTCGACCCGCTGAATCTTGCCGATATTTCCGTTGGCCAAGTAGCGATGCGCGAGGTACGACTCCGGGTGGCTGAGCCCGTGGGTGCCCAACTGGACGGCGATACCAGCTCGATCGGCCGCTTCGAGCATGGCCTTGCCCTCGCCGATGGTGCAGCAGGCGGGCTTTTCGACGTATACGTGTTTGCCGCACTCGGCCGCATGCGCCATTTGCTGGGCGTGCCAGTGGTCGGGCGTGGCAATGATAACCGCGTCGATATCCTTCCGCTCGAGCAAGTAGCGGTAGTCGCGGTAGACGTCAGCCTGCGAACCGGCGGTGCGCGAGGCGTTTTCCAACCGATGCTCGTCAATATCGCACACGGCGGCGATATTTGCCTCGCCCCGGTCCACGCGCCCCTTCATGTCGCGCAGATGAGCGCCGCCCATTCCGCCCACTCCGATGTGGCCAAACGTCAGTTTCTCGTTGGCCCCCGCCGCCATTACACCGGACGGCAAGAGGTACGGAGCGGCTACGACCGCCGCGCCGGTGGTCTTGAGGAAGTCGCGTCTGCGCATGGATGTCCTTTCGTTGCTTAGGGCCCGCAAATAAACCACTGGCCGCTTTGGGTGGGCTGCGGCTACGGGTGGGTGGCGTCGGTGAGTATAGTCTATTGAACCGGACGCGGCGAGGGGCGTCTTGCAAATGATTTCGGTGAAAAAGTTTGCACATTTCTACCGGTGGCCAACAAGTAACCGTTCACGGGCCGGGAGGGAGGGGGGCAGGCCATTTTCGGCCAACGTGTAAGTCGCCAAATGGGCCAACTCGCCGAAAAACGGACCAGTCCCCGTCCCGGCCCGTGAACGGTTATGGCACAATCATAAACTGCCAGCTTGACCCACCTAGCCTTCCGCGCTAAACTGATTGGGACGTTTGCGGGGCGCTGCCACACGAGCGGCTTCCCTCGTTTTTGCAGATGTGGGGCAGGAATGAAGTTCAGTGAATTGGTACGACTGCTCGAGGAGAACAACTTCCGACTGGTCAGAGAAAAGGGCTCTATCCGGTACTACGGCAAGCCCGGCTGGCCATGGCTGGTCCGCGTCGACTTTCACGGCTCGAAAGAAGTTCCAACAGGCACGTGCCACGCTATCCTCAAAGCTGCCGGCCTCAAATAGCAGGAAGAAAAGAATGATTGAACTACCCTACTCGCTTATCATCGAGGCGACCGAGGAGCCGGACTATTTTGGTTTTTTTTCGCCTGATCTACAGGGCTTCACCGGTATCGGGCACTCCGTCGAAGACTGCCTGTATAAGGCCAAATGGGGAATGAAGGAGCACGTCGAATTGCTCCAAGAGCGTCGGCTGCCCATCCCCGCGAAAAGTCTGGAGCCGACAATCGTTATCCAGAACGCGAAGGAGTACCGTTCGGCGTGAGCCGATACCGGCCATATCCGACCCCGCCGTTCTAACAGCTTGAGCAGCCCTAACCCGGATTATTCATCTACGTAGGGTGGGTCGAGGTCGCGTAGATCGTTG
>CAZASB010000448.1:0-3250 GCA_964487655.1 uncultured Planctomycetaceae bacterium | reverse complement strand
CCCTAAGCCCCCAGAAGCTAGTGAGTTGTGTTCCACTCCAGACCAAGTTGGTCGCCATACGGCTGCCATGTTCTCTCATTCGTCAGAGAGCCAACCCGCCTCCTCCAGGACTCGCCACGCCACGCGGATATGCGGCTCCCGGAACATCCGCTTCCGGTCGTTCCAGGCGTAGACCTTTTCCATCGCCTGATCCACGCGTGTTGCCCCTTCCTCTTTCGCTACCCAATGCACGGTCGAGAGCAACTCCATGCCGTAAGGCGTCTCGAACCCCCGAATCAATGCGCCGACCCGATCGAAATGGGCATGGGTCTGCGGGTGCCTCTGGAGGAATCCTTCGGCGCGTTGCGATGCCTCGAAGTTCAACTCGATCTGTTTTTCCGGGTTGTCTTCGGCATCGCCATACCCGGTGATGAAGTGGCCCTCGATCTCCGTAAGCACGTGCCGGAGGTTCTCTGCATACGGTCCATAGGATCCCTTTGCAAACCTGAGGTTCAGTCCCTCGCCTGCCTCCTGCATGAAGTACATCAGCTTGTGCATCTCCAGCAACGACACATAGGGGTCCATCACGGCCGCCAGGTATCGCCGCATCAGGCCCAATAGGGCCGCTCGGCCCGGCGTCATCTTCGGGGCCTTCTTCGTCTTGGCCATCTTCTCGGCGGCCGGAGCGCCGGCGGGTTCATAAACCAGCACTTGGACATCTGTCAGGCCACCGAGCGTCTCCTCGATCAGGCGCCGAACCTGGCACCAATCCAACCCACCCAGGCCGCAGCCTAGCGGGGGCACCGCGATCGACTTGAGGTCGAGGTCTTGGACCGTGGTCACCAGGGCATCCAATCCCGCCTCAATGTCCTCGATCTGGCTCTTTCCCTTCCAGTGCCGCTTCGTTGGGAAGTTGATGATGTAGCGGGGATTCTCGAACCGGCTCAGGTGGACCACGAACATCCTCCCCGCACGTACTTCATCGCGCCGGCACGCCGCTTCGTAGTCGGCAAAGTTCTCGGGGAAGTCTTTCTTGAACTGTAGCGCGATCCCCCGGCCCATCACGCCGACGCAGTTCACCGTGTTGACCAGTGCCTCGGCATCGGCCTTGAGGATGTCACCCTTCTGGAACTCGATCATTGCCTCTCTCCTTAGAAATACCACCTGCGCTCAACGGCTACCGGCGGTTGATGTTCGTTGTCGGCAAGGACGGCCTGCACTTGCTGCAAGACCATCTGATTGGCCACGCCGATCCTCTCAACCAGCGACCAAGGGAACGACTCGTGTACGAGGAACTCGGCCTGCTTGCCTTCCCTAATGTTCGCACCCCGGAAGTCGGTCGCTTCGACCGCGTCCCAGTCGACCTCGCCGAGCTGGTCCAAGCTGTTGAAGAAGTTTGCGTAACGCGCCCCCGCGTTGCAGTTGGTGAACGCCCAGCGGATCTTGTGCTTGTCGGCAAGGGCAACGACGCGCCGCAGATCGGCCTGCAAATGCACGATCGGCCCTTGTCCCTCACGATACGTTACCTCCGGGTGGTTGCCCCGGTAAAGGATATACAACATGATCGACCGGGGACAGAAGTAGAACGGCACGTACTGCCCAACCATCGTTCCCGGGTGGCAGTGGACCGGCAGCTCTTCCAGCCGCCGCCGCTTGATCTCCGACATGCCCACGATCGTACAACTCAAGCCCAACTCCAGGCGCTTCGCGTCCGACCAAACCCGCCCGGCCTCCAGCAACAGCGGCAGATTCCGCACGTGCGTGATGTGATAAATCTTCGGCTCGGCCGGAACGCTCATGCCTCGACCTCCTCGGGCTCGCCGGGCAGGTCGACGTCTTCAACGGCCTCGTCGGCGTCCAGAAACTCTTCCTCCACGGATTCCAGTTCGTCCGCTTCATCGGCTTCGTCCGGCAGCCGGGCCGCCGCTTGGCGGACGTCGAGCTTGCCGGTGACGGCGTCGGCGATAAGACGGGTACGGTATTCCTGGACGAATCGAGTTTCCTGTTCGATGCATCCAATCGCGCGCTCTATCTTTCGCGATTCGATCCGTATGAAATCAGCGATCGCTTGCTGTTCGCTTCTTGGAGGAAGTGCGAGTGGCAAGGCCTTGAGAATCCCTGTGCTCAAGCTCTCCATGGTTGCGCCAACTGACATGAACGACAAATACTTGCCAACTCGCCCAGCCTGGAGTGCTGTGATCAGGAACTCCTTGTCAACGGCATCCGGAAGCAGTCGGGCACGTATACTGCCGGTGCCACAGAGCCAACCAGATTCAGAGTTTCTGACGAGCGCGCAGCGTCCAAGTTCGCCTCGCCTGGAGAAGATGATGTCCCCCTCGGACAGCTCGTAATCGCGAAGCCGTGCCGCTACGTCCAATCCCACAATGCACTCAGAGTCAGGGACGATGCTGCCACACTTCATGTGCACGGGGTTTATTACTGGGGTGCCACCTGTGACGTAATCCGATTGATGAAGAATACTTCCAAACGGCCCCGTCTTGAATGTCTTCGTCAGCCTTCCAAGCGTTGTCACCTCCCAGTGCTCTGGCACGTCTCCCAGCCACGCGACTCCAGACGGCTTGAGGCAGATGTTGGGATCGAGGCCGCGGGTGACGGCGCGGTGGATGATGGCCTGCTTCTGCTCGTTCAAGAGCGCGATGAGCTTCCGTTTGGCCCGGATGTAACGCCGGATACGCCGGTCGGCGTGGTCGAGGAAGCGGACGATGGCCGCTTGCTCTTCCGGTGGCGGGAACGGTGACGGCATCTGTTTGAAGTCTTCCCAGTACAGCCGATTCCGGTCCGACACGATCCCCCGGGAGAACCTGTTCACCTCGTTCATGTAGGCGCCGGTGCGGAAAAGGTACTCGTAGTACCGCGAGCCGATCTCCGGCAACGGTCGCGCCACGACGTAGGCCGGACTGATTAAGCCGTCGACAGGTGCCACGCCCACCGCACCTTGCCACATCCGCATCATGTTGTAGGCGATGTCGCCCTGCCGTGCTCGCTTGTACTTCTCCCGGTCGGCCATGACCTGTTTGCGCGTCGAGTTGTCGAAATCACGCACGCGGACGCCGGTCTTCAGCGAGACTTCGAGAATGGGAAGGTTGGAAAAGCCGGTTTCATTGCGCTGGGCGAAGAGTCGTCCGTTGCGGCGGATCATCCAGCGCGCAGGGATGCCGCCCAACCACGGGAGCTTGGAGTCCTTGTACTCATCGTATGGTTTCAGGTTGTTGATCATGTCGCGTCTGCTTCCTTACCCATTCGCTTCGCG
>CAZASB010000447.1:0-3263 GCA_964487655.1 uncultured Planctomycetaceae bacterium | reverse complement strand
AACATCACGGGATGGCCGACGACTTCCTCTGTCCCGAAAACTCGCTTTGGAGTCGCGACGAGGCGGGCGACGTCATCCTCGACCAGCAAGGCGACCAGCAAGGCAAGCCCGCTCTGGCTTGCATGTGCGGCAACGTCATCTATGGAAGGACCGACCCTTCGAAGCCCTATTTCTCAAAAGGCGGGAGCTTCTGGGTCAACGGCGCCACGAGGTTCCCGGCCACCACGACCGACACCGTCCGCCTGACCAAAACGCGCCACATCTGCAACCTGGTAGGGTTCGAGTCTCTGGCGTTGATCCCCCTGCGCGCAGGCAACGAGACGTTGGGCTTGATTCATTTGGCCAACCGTCAACCCGACTGCTTCAACGCCGACGCCATCGCGCTGTACGAGCGCATGGCCGGACAATTGGCCGTGGCCCTGGCCAAGCTCCATGCGGAAGAGACGTTGCGAGAGAGTGAAGAAACGGTTCGCCGGCAGTTGGCCGAACTCGACTCGATTTACGACAATGCGCCGATCGGCCTGAGCGTGATGGATACCAAACTCCGTTGGCGCCGGATCAACCGGCGGCTGGCGGAGATCAATGGCGTTCCGCCCGAGCAACACATCGGTCGCACCGTGCGCGAGATTCTGCCCGACCTGTCGGACCAAGCCGAAGAGATGCTTCGCCAGGTTCTGCGTACGGGCAAGCCCCAGCTCGGCGTGGAAATTGTTGGGCAAACGCCCGCGCAGCCCGGCGTCGATCGGATTTGGCGGGAACACTTTCTCCCGCTGCGCGACAGCCGGGGCGACGTCATCGGACTCAACGTGGTTTGCGAAGAAATCACCGAGCGCAAGCGGTCTGAACAGGCATTGTCGGCCGCCCACCAGAGGCTTGAAGCACTGATGCGCGCCTTGCCGGTCGGCGTGAGTTTTTCGGACGATCTCACATGCCGACAGATCACCGGCAATCCGGCCGTGTTGGCTCAGTTCGAGGTGACACACGGGGACAACCTCTCGGCCTCGGCGCCGGATGCCAGTGCTCCAGGGCGACAGGTTCGTTTTTTCCGGGAGGGTCGGCCAATCAGCGACAAGGAACTGCCGCTGCAGCGAGCCGTCGTCGAGAATCGGAAAATCCCGCCGATGGAGTTGGAAGTCGCTTTGCCCAGCGGTCGGCGATGGGTTGTCGAGGCGTCCGGAGCGCCCCTTCGCAACAGTGTGGGGCAAGTGGTTGGCGGAGTCGCGGTGACCGTGGACATAACCCGGCGAAAACAGGCCGAGCAGGGACTCATTGCCGCCACGGCCGCCGCGGAAGCGGCGAACGTGGCGAAGAGCCAGTTTCTGGCCAATATGAGCCACGAACTGCGTACCCCAATGAACGCCATCCTGGGCATGACCGATCTGGCGCTACGGGAGGAGCTGCCGGCGACGATAGCCGACTACTTGAAAACCGTGAAGGATTCGGGCGAGACCCTCCTGGAACTGCTCAACCAATTGCTCGACTTCTCGCGGATCGAGGCGGGGCAAATGGAGCTGGACCGCTGCCCCTTCCAGCTTCGCGAGGCCGTCACCCAGGTTGTGAAAGCGTTGGCAGTGCGGGCCGCCGAAAAGGACTTGGAACTGATCTGCGACGTGGCCCCCGAGACGCCCGAGGGTGTTGTCGGCGACCCACTCAGGCTTCGCCAGATCCTGGTGAACTTGATCGGCAACGCCACCAAGTTCACGGACGAAGGAGAGGTGGTGCTCTCCGTGGCCGTGCAATCGCGAGACGAGGAAAACGTCGTTCTCCGATTCGCCGTTCGCGATACCGGCTCGGGTATTTCGCCCGACGATCAACAGCGGATTTTCTCACCCTTCGCCCAGGCCGATGTCTCGACCACGCGCCGCCACGGCGGTTCCGGACTCGGATTGGCGATTGTGCAGAACCTGGTCGGAATGATGGAGGGAGAGGTCTGGCTCGAAAGCGAGTTGGGCAGCGGAAGCACGTTCTTCTTCACCGTGGCGCTGGGCTTGCAGAGCGAGCCGGAGCCCACGTTGATGACCGATCCCCTGGAACGCGAAGCGATTCGCGGCCTGCCCGTGTTGGTCGTCGCCGACAACGCCACCAGTCGGCGTATGTTGGAGCGAACGCTGTCGGCTTGGGGCATGCAAGCGGAAGTGACCGGCAGTGCGTCGACCGCGCTGATGAAGATTCACCAGGCGGCGGCGGCAGGCCGAAAGTTCCGGCTAGTATTGTCCGACGTTGGGCTACGTGAAATTGACGGGTTCACGCTGGCCCAATGGCTCGGAAAAGACCCTTCCCTGGTCGGCCCGGTCCTTCTCATGATTTCGCCCACCGAGCGAAGCTGTCTCGCCCAGCGCTGCAAGGCGGTCGGGGCCGCCTGCTTGGAAAAGCCGATCTCCCAGTCGAGCCTTTTCGACGCCGTGGTGCAAACACTTGGCGTTGAACACGCCGCGCGCGAGCAACCAACTCGCGACGAAAGCGGTCCTCCGAGCCGCGCGCTTCGGATATTGTTGGCCGAAGACACGCCGGCCAACCAGAAGCTGGCGACTTATCTGCTAACAGGCCGCGGCCATACGGTCAAGGTGGCCGAGAATGGCCGGCAGGCCCTCGACCGACTCTCGAGGGAAAGCTTCGATGTCGTACTGATGGACGTCCAGATGCCGACAATGGACGGGTTCGAGGCTACCGCCGCGATTCGCGCTCTGCCGGACGCGGCAGTCGCCCGCGTGCCGATCATCGCCATGACCGCGCACGCCATGCGAGGTGACGCCGAACGCTGCCTTTCGGCCGGCATGGACGCCTATGTGAGCAAGCCGATCGACGCGGACGAATTGATCCAGTTGGTGGAGCGGATGGCCAGTCAAGTGGACAATGGCGGTGATGCAGGCCAAGCAGTAGTCCCTTCTTGTCCGTCCAAAGGTCGAGCAAGATGCGAGGCGGATGATATTGATATTGATATTGTCGAACAACCCGCTTTCGATCCCGAAGAGGGCATCCGCAGATGCTGCGGCAGGCCCGAAATGTTCCAGAAGATGGTCGCTTCTTT
Organism: uncultured Planctomycetaceae bacterium; assembly: GCA_964487655.1. GTDB lineage: Bacteria > Planctomycetota > Planctomycetia > Pirellulales > Thermoguttaceae > PWXP01. Next base: position 235 of record CAZASB010000447.1, on the reverse strand, counting down.
TTTTGAAGAAGCCGAACCGACGCTGACGAAGATCGGCCGCGCGGCGGAGCGGCGGGACATGGAAACAATTAGGCAAGCGGCGCATCGATTCAAGGGCGCCGTTGTCTATCTCGGCGCCGCTCCGGCGGAGGCTGCCATTGAGCGTCTTGAGGCCGCGGGCCGATCCGGCGACCTCACCGAAGTTTTGGCGGCCATCGAGCCGCTCGTTGGGGAAATCGAACGGCTCAAAATTGCG
>CAZASB010000446.1:1265-3288 GCA_964487655.1 uncultured Planctomycetaceae bacterium | reverse complement strand
CCCAACACCTTGCCGAGACAGAAGGCAATGGGGCATAATGAAGGATTGCCACCGGAATGCCCCATGACCCAGCCCAATTTGCTCAAAGACCGTATTACGCGCGAAATCCTCCCTCGGGTGCAATTGCCCGGCCAGTACGTTGGAGGGGAATTAAACTCCGTGGTCAAGGACCACGCGACGGTGCGCGGCACGCTGTGCTTGGCGTTCCCAGACGCGTACACCATCGGCATGAGCCATCACGGGCTCCAAGTCCTGTATGCCGTGATGAACGCCAGGGCCGACTGGGCCTGCGAGCGAGCCTTCATGCCCATGTCCGATATGGAACGCCTGCTCCGCGACCGGGCCTTGCCGCTGTTTAGCCTGGAAACGTGTACTCCGCTGGGGCAGTTTGACGTGCTGGGATTCACGCTCCAGTACGAGCTGTGCGCAACGAACGTGCTAGCGATGCTCGACCTGGCAGGTATTCCGCGCCACGCCGACCATCGGCTGCCGGAGCATCCGCTGGTGATTGCCGGCGGGCCGGTAGCGGCCAATCCAGAGCCGCTGGCCCCGTTCATCGATCTGTTCGTCGTGGGCGACGGCGAGGAGAGCCTTCCGGCCGTGTGCGATACGTGGCTGAGTTCGGGGCAAGACGAGCGCCCACGTCTGGAGCGTCTGGCCGCACTGGCCAGCCAGTTGCCATTTGTGTACGTGCCCCAGCTCTACCGCTCGGCCGCCGACGGCGCGGTCGAACCGCTTCGCACGGAGGCGCGGCCGCTGGTGGAGCCGGCCGTGGTCGACGACCTCGACGCGATGCCGCTGCCCACGCGGCCGATTGTACCGCTGGTCGAGTGCGTGCAAGATCGCATCACCATCGAAATCATGCGCGGCTGTCCCGGTCGCTGCCGATTCTGCCAGAGCAGTCCGCTGAAGCGCCCGCTGCGATATCGCAAGGTCGATACGATCCTCCGCGCGGCGATTGAGTCCTACGAGAACACCGGGTACAACGAGGTCGGGCTCCTTTCCTTGTCGGCTAGCGACTACCCTGACTTTGACGAGTTGCTTGAACGTCTTTCGACCGAGTTCCGGTCGCGCGGCGCATCGGTCTCGCTGCCGAGCTTGCGGGTGAACGAGCAGTGGCGCACCATCGCTGAGCGTCTCGGGACATTCCGGCGCGGGGGGCTCACACTTGCGCCCGAGGCGGCGCGGGACGCGCTCCGACATCGTATTGGCAAGAAGCTGGCCAATGCAGACGTGTACGAAGGCTGTCGCGGCGCGTTTGAGAGCGGCTTTCATCGGGTGAAACTATACTTCATGTGCGGGCTACCCGGCGAAACTGAAGACGACCTGGACGCTATTGTCGACATGGCCGAAGGTATCGCCCGACTGGGCAAGGAGATCCGCGGCCGCTGGCCGACCGTGGTGACCAACGTATCGAACTTCGTGCCGAAGCCGCAAACGCCATTCCAATGGAGCCCGATGCAGCGGTACGACTACTTCACTGCCGCGCACGACCACATCCGTCGAAAGCTTCGCCTGCGGTCAGTCGAACTCCGCTGCCACGACGTCCGCATTAGCCTGCTTGAAGGCATACTCGCACGCGGCGACCGGCGCACGGCCCGGGCCATCGAACTAGCCCATGACGCCGGTGCCCGATTCGACGCTTGGACCGATCACTTCCAGCCTGACCTTTGGGACGCGGCCCTCCACGCGGCTGACATCGACCTGGAACGCCTACTGCACCAACCGCGACCGATCGAAGCCCGCTTGCCCTGGGACCACATTGCCATCCGCCAGGGCCGTCAGTACCTGCAGCGCGAGCACGCCCAAGCCGCCCTGTGCGAAACCTAGCATTCAGCATTTAGCAACCAACAACTATGCCGCGTTACCGACTCCTGGCCATCGACATTGACGGAACGCTGCTCAATAGCGGCAACGAGTTGACCGATGCGACGTGCGGCGCGCTTCGGCGTGCCATGGCGGCAGGCATTCGCGTAGTTCTGGCGACGGGACGGCGTTACAGTCATACGCTGCACCTAGTGGA
>CAZASB010000446.1:0-1165 GCA_964487655.1 uncultured Planctomycetaceae bacterium | reverse complement strand
GAGCGAGTACTTCCGGATGAACCCAGACGCCGGGCGGGTAGACGCCCAGCTTCTCGACTGTCCGCCTGAGAATACGTTCTGCACGTTCACCATTGGCTCGCACGATCAGATGCTTGAGCTGGAGGAGCGTCTTCTGCGCCGGCTGCCAGGCAAGCTACACTCGCATGTGCTGCGCAGCCCCCTGTACGCAGGTTATATGTGCGAGGTCGCCCCGGTCGGCGTGACGAAGTGGTCGGCCATCCACCGGCTGGCGCGCCAGTGGAACATTGCGGACAGCGAGATCTGCGCCGTGGGGGACGACGTGAACGACATCCCCATGATCCGCGCCGCCGGCCTCGGCGTGGCCATGGGCAACGCCGTGCCCAGTGTTAAGGCCGTCGCCGCCCGCATCGCCCCCACCCAGGACGAGAACGGCCTGGTGGAAGTGGTCCAGTGGCTGCTTGGGAGCCGCTGTTGACAAGCAGCCGGCCGCAAGGTAAGATTATTACTAGCATGAGTAATACTCAACTTCCGGTTCCGGCATCGCGAACGCAAAGACGACCATGAAAGTGACTTCCAAGGGGCAGGTGACCATTCCGATGGCGATCCGCGATCACTTGCGGATTCTTCCCAACAGCGAGGTGGAGTTCGTCGAAAAGGGTGGCGAAATCGTGCTGCGGAAGAAGGTCACGGCCAGCAGCCGCGGCCGGCAGTGGGTTGGGGCGATCCGGGGAAAGGGCACCGTCAAGATGACGACCGATCAGATCATGGCGCTGACCCGGGGTGAGCCGTGAAAGGCACGATCGTCGATTCGTGCGTTCTGCTGGACGTGCTTACGGAAGACCCACACTGGTTCGACTGGTCGTCCGAGACGTTGGCCGCGGCGGCTGACTGCGGGCTGCTGGTGATCAATCCGATCATCTATGCGGAGGTTTCCATCGGGTTTCATCGCATCGAAGATCTCGAGGCCGTTCTCCCGCCGAGTTTTGTTGTTTTGCAACCGATTTCGCGCGAAGCGGCTTTCCTGGCCGGAAAGGCATACGTGCAGTATCGCCGCCGCGGAGGAACCAAAGCGGCGCCTTTGCCCGACTTCCTGATTGGCGCCCATGCCGCCGTGGCCGGCATGCCCCTGATCACGCGCGACACGGCACGGTTCGCCAGCTACTTTCCAAGCGTAGAGTTGATC
>CAZASB010000445.1:0-3289 GCA_964487655.1 uncultured Planctomycetaceae bacterium | reverse complement strand
CTACCTCGGCGTGATCGAGGTCATCGGCCACTTCGCAAGCGATCCGGTCGGCCCGAGCATCCTCGTCGACTTCGGCAGCAGTACCGCCGGCTACACCACCGGCGGCTACTGGAACAACCTAGCCACGAGCAATACGAGTGGCGGCACGGGACTCACGGGATTGACCGACATGATCGACTCCACGGGCAACGCCACGAGAGTGGATCTGACGATTACCAACGACTTCGGCGGCAGCAACAACGCCGGCGAGATTTTCGACGACGCAGGCTTCCCGACCACGGCCCAGAGAGACTCCTTCTTCGTCCAAAGCAGTAATCCCGCCCAGATCGTGCTGGAGGGCCTACACCCCCACGCAGGCTACGACCTGACATTCTTCGGATCGCGCCGAGAATCGGACGCGCCTGGCGGCGATCTCGAACTCGACGTTGCCATCAATGGCGAACTGCTTTCTCTCGATGCCCGCGGCAACACGGACGACGTGATCATGTTCAAGAACATCCTGCCCGACGCGAACGGAACGCTAACCATTGACTTCACCACGGCAGGCATCGGGTATCTGGGCGCCATGTCGCTCAGCATGATCGTTCCCGAGCCGACCAGCTTCATGCTGGCGGGACTGGCGCTTGTCGGTTTCCTTGGATTCCGCCGAAGGCGCGGACCTCGGACGTAACCCTGGTGAATTTGCCCCCTTGACGGCAGTTGGCCAGACTGGGACACTTGCGTTTGCAGGTACTACCTCCAGCAAGGAGCCAAGATCATGGTCCAGAGTAAGAAACCCAATAAGTCTCAGGCCGTCCGCGAGTATCTTAAGGCCAATCCAAAGGCCAAGAACCAGGCGGTGGTCGACGCCTTGGCGAAGAAAGGCATTGCGCTGACGTCCAGCTACGTCAGTAAAATCAAGACGACCCACAACACTCGGCAGCGGGCGGTGAGGAAGGTTGTCGCCAAGGGAGGCGTTGGCATTCCCGAACTCAAGGCGGCCTTGGCTCTGCTGAAGCTTACCAAGACCGTCCCCGCCGCGACCCGAGCCCTGGCAGTTGCCAAGGAAATCAAAGACGTGGTGTAAGGGGCCTATCCGGAGGGCCATGGTAGCAACGTGTCGCGAAACTCCCGCAGGCAAGCCATGGGCATCATTCTTGGTAACCATTCACGGGGCGGCGTAGGCAGTTTTCGCCGCTAAGGCGACCGGCAGATTGAAATATACCCAGTGTAGAACAATTGTCCCAATTGTTTGGGAACAGTTGGGACAACTGTTCTACATTCGGCAGGTAAGCTCGAACCTGCCGATCGCCTAAGTGCGAAGGGGATAGTCCCCCCGTGAACGGTTACCATTCTTGTTTGCAATCGTTTTTCCTCATCCGAGGTATATGGTGCCGCTCGTCGCAAAACTGATGTTCGCAATAGCAGATAAACTGGGTATGATCTAGGAAGACTTCGGCGAGTACATGCCTTGACGTTTTACTGGACACTCTTCGCTCTCGATGACAACGATGCCGCTTCCGCCCAACGACAACCCATCGGACAACCGCAACCAGACCTCCACCTCGGTCGATTTCATTCGCCAGATCATCAACGAGGACAACCGCGCGGGCAAACACGCCGGGCGCGTCCATACGCGTTTCCCGCCGGAGCCCAACGGCTACCTGCATATCGGGCACGCGAAATCGATCTGCCTGAACTTCGGTATCGCGGCCGAATACGGCGGACTGGCCAACCTGCGATTCGACGATACCAACCCGACCAAGGAGGAGCAGGAGTACATCGACTCGATCAAGGAGGATGTCCGCTGGCTGGGCTTCGACTGGCAGGATCGCGAGTTCTACGCTTCGGACTACTTCGACCAGCTTCACGAGTGGGCATTGAAACTCATCCGCGACGGCAAGGCCTTCGTGTGCGACCTGACGGCCGACCAGATCCGCGAGCACCGGGGCACGCTCACCGAGCCGGGCAAGGAGAGCCCCTATCGCAACCGTGCGGTGGAGGAGAATCTGGCCCTGTTCGAACGCATGCGCCAGGGCGAGTTCCCCGACGGCACGCGCACGCTGCGCGCGAAGATCGATATGGTTCACCCGAATCTGAACATGCGCGATCCGGTCATGTACCGCATCCTGCACGCCAGTCATCATCGGACGGGCGATCGGTGGTGCATCTATCCGATGTACGACTGGACGCACGGGCAGTCCGACTCGATCGAGCGGATTACCCACTCCATTTGCACGCTGGAGTTCGAGAATCACCGGCCGCTTTACGACTGGTTCATTCGGGAGCTTGGCATTTTCGCTCCGCGGCAAATCGAGTTCGCCCGCCTGAACCTGACCTATACCATCATGAGCAAGCGGAAGCTGCTCCGGCTAGTTCAAGACGGCCACGTGAGTGGCTGGAACGACCCGCGCATACCCACCATCGGCGGCCTGCGACGTCGCGGCTACACACCCGCGGCCATTCGGGCGTTCTGCTCGCGCATCGGCATTGCCAAGACGGAAAGCACGATCGACGTGCAGCTCCTGGAATACTGTGTGCGGGAAGACTTGAACCGCGTGGCGCCACGCGCCATGGCCGTGCTACGGCCGCTGAAGGTCGTCATCACCAATTATCCGGACGGCCAGGTCGAACAGCTCGATGCGATCAATAACCCGGAAGACCTGGCGGCCGGCACGCGTAAGGTTCCGTTCTCGAAGGTGCTATACATCGAGCGCGACGACTTCATGGAGAACCCGCCGAAGAAGTTCTTCCGCCTGGCGCCCGGGCGCGAGGTGCGTCTGCGTTATGCGTACTTCATCACGTGCGAGGAGGTCGTCAAGGATCCGGCCACCGGCGAGATTGCCGAACTGCGTTGCACGTACGACCCGGCCACGCGCGGCGGCGACGCGCCCGACGGGCGCAAGGTGAAGGCTACGCTGCACTGGGTCTCCGCCGAGCACGCCGTCGAGGCGGAAGTCCGTCTGTACGACCACCTGTTCACCCAGCCCAACCCGGACGACGTGCCCGAGGGGCGAGATTTCACCATGCACCTGAACCCGGTCTCGCTCGAAGTACTCCGAGGCTGCCAAGTAGAGCCGAGCTTGGCCGACAAGCAGCCTGAATACCGCTGCCAGTTCGAGCGACTGGGTTATTTTTGCGTCGATGCCGACTCCAACTCCGACCGGCCCGTTTTCAACCGAACGGTCACGCTGAAGGATACATGGGCGAAGATTCAGAAGGGCGGGAAGTAGGCTGTCTTGGCGGTTGGTCGCAGTTAGCCCGGATTATTCATCTACGTAGGGTGGGTCAAGGTCGCGTAGATCGTTGG
>CAZASB010000444.1:0-3318 GCA_964487655.1 uncultured Planctomycetaceae bacterium | reverse complement strand
CCTAAGCGCTTACGCGGCTTTCCGCCCAAGCGATCTTCATGACCGTCCTCCTGGAAAACCCCCTGCCGGTCATCCTTGTCGGAATCGTCGTTGTGGCGATCCTTGGCGTCGTTCTCATCCACACGGGCCGAGGCATTGTCCTAGGTGCCATGGGCGCCGTCATCCTGTTGGTCCTGGCCCTGGTTGGCCTGGAATGGCTGGTGGAAACCGAGCGTGAGCGCGTGGAGGCGGCCATCGACGCCGGTTGCGCAGCGCTTGAGGCCAACGACCCCGACGCCATCCTGGCATGCTTGGCGCCAGAGGCGCGAATTACGGAGAACACGGTTCGCTGGGCAATGCAGCGAGTCGAGATCATTCAAGTGAAAGTAACGCATCTGGAGATCGGCCAGATCAACGAACTGACCAGTCCGCCAAGCGTTAAGGCGCGGCTCAATGCCCGCGTCGAGTTCCGCGACCGGCAGGGCCAGTTTCCCTACAATCACTACCCTCTCGAATTGGGGCTGACCTTGCGCCGATACAACGACTGCTGGCTCGTCGCCAGCCACGACTGGAACGACGACCCGCGCGGCCAGCGTTAGCCGCCACGCCGACGGCTACTGGAAGGCCGCGTCCCTACACTGCGAGAATATCCGATGCCTTCGCTCTTGATCCACAACTGCCAACTGTTCGATGCTCCGGAAACGTCGGCGGCCCAATCGGTGCTCGTCCGCGACGGCCTGATCGATAGTATCGTGCCCGCGGAACCGCGGACACACGCCAACGAAGTCCTCGACGCCGGCGGCCGGACCCTGGCCCCGGGCTTCATCGACGTACACATCCATGGCGCCGGAGGGGTCGACGTCCTCGACGCAACCCCGGAGGCGCTCGAAACGCTTTCGCGAACGTGCGCGCGGTTCGGCGTTACCGGCTTCCTGGCCACCACGGTGTACATGGTCGGGCAGGAGAACGCACACTTGCGGATTGCGTCCGAATGCGCGGGCCTCGATCTTGGCGGCGCGCATCTGCTGGGCGTCCACCTCGAAGGGCCGTTCATCTCGCCCAAGAAACGCGGGATGATCCAGCCCGACTGCCTCTCGCAGGCATCGGAGCCAATCCTCGACCATATCGAGGCTCTGCTGGGCGACCGGTTGAAGATGATGACCATCGCCCCGGAACTGCCGGGCGGCTGTGACGTCATCCAGAGCCTCGTCGCTCGCGGAGCGATTGCCTCCTTCGGGCATTCCAGTGCGAGCTACGACGAGACGCTTGCCGGGTTTGAGGCAGGTGTTACGCACGTGACCCACCTGTTCAACGCCATGCCCTCGCTGCACCATCGCGACCCCGGCCCCCTGGCGGCTATCTTCGAACGACCTGAAATCACCTGCCAAGCTATCGTCGACGGCGTCCACCTTCACCCGGCGATTGTACGCCTTCTGTTCCACGCTCTCGGCGCGGAGCGGCTCGTTACGATCACCGATGGCATGCAGGCGTTGGGACTGCCGGACGGCCAGTATGTTTACATGGGTGGCCTATCGTACGAAGCCAGAAACGGCGTCGCGCGATACGTGGACGGGACGCTCATCGGAACGGCTGTCAGCCTCAATCAGATGCTGGCTCGCCTCGTCCGATTCACCGGCTGTTCGCCTGCCACGGCCATCCGGACGGTTACGAAGAATCCGGCCCGAATCCTCGGGCTCCAGCGGACCAAGGGGCGGATTGCCCCCGGATACGACGCCGACCTCGTCCTGCTTGACCCGGAGTTTTCCGTCTGGACAACCATCGTCGGCGGTCGGATCGTGTATTCGTAGCTGGATTCCCACGCTCCATGCGGCATTCGTATCGCGCGACTTCAATCCACCTTGCCCAAATCCAAGAAGGCGATGTTGGACGGATTGCCGACCGGGGCGTAGTGCCCGGTGAAGGCGAGGCCGCCGGTCTCGCGGTTCACCTGGAAGACGGCCAGGTTGTCGCTACGCTGATTGCAGCAGTAGAGGAACCGGCCGGTGGGGTCGAAGCTGAAACTGCGGGGATAATTCCCTCGTGTCCACTCTTCGCCCAGGTACGCGAGGTCGCCGTTGAGGCCAACGGAAAAGACCCCGATGCTGTCGTGCAGCCGGTTGCCTGCATAAACGAATCGGCCATCGCTGGAAACGAGGATCTCGGAGCAGAAGTTGCTGCCGGTAAATCCCGGCGGTAGCGTCGAGATGGTTTGGCGAGCAGTCAGCCGGCCCGTTCGGCCGTCGTAGTCAAACAGAACGATGGTCGAGCCTTCCTCTTGAATGGAGTAGAACCAGCGGCCGTTTGGGTGAAAACGGAAATGCCGCGGCCCGTCGCCAGGTGGCAGCGAAATGGCCGGCGGGTCGTTCGGAGTGAGCACACCTGCCCGAGCGTCGAACTTCCAGACGAAGATCTGGTCGAAGGCCAGATTGACGTGCAAGACGAAACGCCCGGAAGGGTCCGCCCCAATCATGTGCGCGTGGGGCCGATCGTGGCCACTGAAGGCGAAACTGCCCGGGGGAGCGTTGGTTGCCCTGGTGGGGCCGAGTTCGCCGGTATCCTTTTTCACATCCGTGGCATTGCCCAGCCGGCCGTCGGACAGAATGGGCAGCACGGCCACGGCTCCACCGGCATAGTTGGCCACCAACAGGAACCGTCCCGACGGATGGACGCTCGCATAAGTCGGTCCCGTGGCCCCGGACCCGACCGTGCCCAGCAGCGTCAGTTGCCCGTTGGTCCGATCGACAGAAAAGGCACTCACGGCACCTTCCTTCGCCTCGCCCACGCGCGCCATCTCGTTGGTGGAATAGAGGCGGGTTCCAGCAGCGTTCAAGACCACGAAGCTGGGGCTTGTTCCCATCTCGTAAACGCCGGCAGGCGTCATCGCTCCAGTCGCGCGGTCGACCTGAAAAAGGTGGATGCCGCGGCCGTTGCCGGCCGGCCGGTCCACCTGCGTTGGCAATGGATTGTGAATCGGAGCGCTGAAGGTGCCGACGTAGGCCATGAGCGGGCGGCCGACTTCGTTTGCCTGCACGCGGAGCAAGCCGCTTACGAGTGGAGTCGTTCCCACCAGTGCAGCGGAAGTCTTTAGAAATGAACGCCGGGAGTGGTTGCTTGGAGCCATGGCAAAGTTCGTCCGTTGGGGCAGGGGGATGTCTGGAACCGCAAGACGGGCGCTCGGGAAACGGTTCCTCGCGGCATGCGTCGAGGCATGGCCTCACGGTCACTATCCTATAATCGACTAGCTCGAATTGCAACTCGCGGGGAGGCTTGGGCAGGAGAACTGCAAAGGTAACCGTTCACGGGGCGGCGCAGGCAGTTTTCGCCGCTGTATGCGAAGGG
>CAZASB010000443.1:0-3323 GCA_964487655.1 uncultured Planctomycetaceae bacterium | reverse complement strand
GAAAGAACGCCCTTTGTGCCGCGAAAATTGGGACAGTCCCCCTGTGAACGGTTACAGTGCGGGAAGGGACCATCGACATCCTGCCAGCCGTCGAACGTCTGCTGTCGCAACTCCGAAAAGTGTAAAGTGTAGGCCTGACCCTGACTTATTGACTTATCCTGCCGGAACGGAATCGCCACCTAATTGCGCACATTTCAGGCACGCAATGCTCAATAAGCAGGCAAAGTCAAGTGGTGCGTCAAACGGATGAAATCGGGCACCTTTCATGTAAGCACTTATTCAGTAAGAACTTACGTGATTCGTCTGAGTAACTGCGTTCGGCCACTGGCATCATCTTTGCATTCGGCTGGGCCCGAATGTGTACGACGGTGGACCGCGCCAAGTAATTCCGGCTCATGCGCCCCGCGTACTGGGCTATCCATGCGTTGTTGTGTTTTTTTCGGAGGAGACCAGTATGACCCCTAAAGAGGTATTGGCGTTGTGTCGGGAAAAGGATGTGAAGGCCGTGGACTTGCGGTTCATGGACTTTCCCGGGCTGTGGCAGCACTTCACGATCCCCGTCGGGAAGCTCAGCGAGGATGTGTTCGAGGACGGACTCGGGTTTGACGGATCAAGCATCCGCGGCTGGCAGGCGATCAACGAGAGCGATATGCTCGTCGTTCCACAGCCTGAAACGGCCATGATCGACCCGTTCATGGAACTGACCACTCTGTCGATGATCTGCAACATTCAGGATCCCATCACTCGCGAGGACTACTCGCGCGACCCGCGCAACGTCGCTCGCAAGGCCGTCAACTACATGAAGAGCACGGGCGTGGGTGACACGTGCAACATTGGCCCGGAGGGCGAGTTCTTCATCTTCGACGACATTCGCTTCGACCAGACGCCCAACGCCGGGTTCTATTACATCGACTCGATCGAGGGGCAGTGGAACCGCGGTCGCGAAGAGGGTCCGAACCTTGGCTCCAAGCTCCGGTACAAGGAAGGTTACTTCCCCGTGCCCCCGGCCGACCAGATGATGAACCTCCGCAACGAGATGATGAACTACCTGATTGAGTCAGGCATTGACGTCGAGACTCAGCATCACGAGGTGGGAACGGCGGGCCAGTCGGAAATCGACATAAAATTCGGCAACTTGGTGGACGTGGCCGACAAGATGATGATGTACAAGTACATCATCAAGAACGTGGCTCGGAAGCACAACAAGCTGGTCACGTTCATGCCCAAGCCGATTTTTGGCGACAACGGCTCGGGCATGCACACGCACGTGTCGATCTGGAAGGCCGACCAGCCGTTGTTCGCCGGCAACGGGTACGCCGGACTAAGCGACATGGGGCTGTATGCTATTGGCGGTCTGCTGAAGCACGCCGCGGCAATCTGCGCGTTCGCGAACCCGACCACGAACAGCTACAAACGCTTGGTGCCCGGTTATGAAGCGCCGGTCAACCTGGCCTACTCGCAGCGGAACCGATCGGCGGCCATTCGCATTCCCATGTACAGTCCGAGCCCCAAGGCCAAGCGGGTCGAGTTCCGCTGCCCCGATCCGAGCTGCAACCCGTACCTCGCCTTCTCGGCCATCCTAATGGCCGTGCTGGACGGCATTCAGAACAAGATCGATCCGGGCGAACCGTTGGACAAGGACATTTACGACCTGACGCCGGAGGAACTTCAAGAAGTTCCGACCACGCCGGGTTCGCTTGAAGACGCCTTGAAGGCCCTGCGCGACGACCACGAGTTCCTACTACGAGGCGACGTGTTCACGCCCGACGTGATCGATACGTGGATATGGTACAAGACGGAGCATGAGGTGGATCAGATCAAGTTGCGGCCGCACCCTTACGAGTTCTGCATGTACGCCGACATCTGACGTACCCCTCGAACTCACACAGAGCGGGTCAACTGCCTGCGGCATCGGCCGGCACGTCGAATCCGGCCGCGTTCCAGGACAGTCCTCCCAGCGGCGCCGGCAAGGGCGGATGCGAATCGGGTCGATACCAGGCGTTGCTCGTGGGTCGGGCAACCTGCCGGTAGGGATGCTCGTCGCGGAAGTAATCGATCAACCGCCCTCGGTGTTCGATCAGCACGGTTTCCGCGCCAATTCCCATCCGCTGCATCTCCAGGACGATATCCGCGGCGCGCCATTGCGTGGCAATGATAATCAGGTCGGCCGGCTTTTTAAGCAGCACGTCGCGAAAGTGGATGTACTGCCCCATGCCAGGTACGAAGGTTCCTGCTTTCTGGCGGTCGGAGTCGACCACCAGGGGAAATCGCCCGGCGTCCATATTGCACTGGTTGATCAGGGCAGCCGCCTTGCCCGTGCCACCCCAGATGGCCACGCGACGGTTCGATCTCGCGATGGCGTCGAGTTGCGCAGCCAGGGTCTGGGACGCCTGCCTTGCATGATCGACAAACTCGATGGCCTGACGGCCGAACCGCGACTGATAGGGCACGGGCGCCATCGACGCCACAGCGTAGACCACTTCGCCGCCGTATCCCTTTTCGATCAATTCGATTTCCGCCCCACATCGATCGAGCATCTTCGCCAACGATCGCAAGGTGAAATGGGAATTGTGCTCGTAGAAGAAATCGGCCGTGCGGCATGCCTCAATCGCTAGATCGACGCAGGGCACCTCGACGAACAACTTGGTCGGCTGCTGAGTCCAACTCACGGCGAAGGCAATCTCCTGGAGCAGCGCCAGCGGGTCGACCAGGTGCTCCAGCACGTGACGCGCAACGATCATCCGCGGCGACAGTTCCGCAAGGTGCCGCCGGGCTAAAAACAGCTCGGCCCTGGCCTCGATCGACCCGTCGCCCGTATCGACCTTCGCGTTGGGGTCGAACCCTACGTACCTGCCGCCGGGGCGAGCCTCGGCCAGTGCCCGCAGAAGATGCCCGTCGCCACACCCGATCTCAACCACGCACGGCTTGTCCGAAATCGAATCCAGGATGAGCTGGCCAACCTGGTCGAGATGGTCGAGCCAGATCGTCCCCAGGTTGAACATCTTGTTCGGATGCTTCGCATAAGGTACCTGGTCGTAATCGAACTCCGGATTGTAAACGTGCCCGCAGTCGACGCATCGAACGAATCGAAGCCGAAAACGTGGCAGCGAGCACGCCTCGTCGCGGGTTTCCGGGAAGGCCAGGGTCGCCAGCGGTTGGACACCGGCGTCGAAGAAGGGCATCGCAACGGTGTGCGCGCACGCCGGGCACCGGCAAGCGAAATCCGCGTCCAAAAGCGAGAAATCCATGGGCATGCTCGTCAAAAAAGGGGCGTAACCGTTCACAGGGGGACTGTCCCAATTTTCGCGGCACAAAGGGCGTTC
>CAZASB010000442.1:0-3349 GCA_964487655.1 uncultured Planctomycetaceae bacterium | reverse complement strand
CCGTCCGTCGGGGCGAGCCCGACGGGGAAGCGCACGGGTGCAGCTCCAATACGGATATCACTGTTCTACGTTCCCTATTGGCCCGATGGTTCGCTAAATCCGATCTTGCAGTTCTCCTGAGGCCCTGGGGCCCTACTTGTGATTACCAGCGCGAGCAGTGAGAATAATCGTGTTGGCATGGGTTGGGATCCGGTCGATGACGGGTCGCGGCGAGCGCAAGACAACGGCACGTCCGCTCAAAGACCTTGGCTCGCCTATGCCCATTGCCTGGCGCCCTCGGATGAAGTGTGCGCCGCCACTGAGAATATGACTGCCTCTTCCGTCTGGCTGCCATGAGAGTTTGGCATGATCGCGTTTGTTATTGGCCTACTACTACTTGCCGGAGGTTATGTCTTCTACGGAAGACTGACGGAATCGGCAATTCGAATGGATCCCGACAGGGTAACGCCTGCCATTGCCCTTGCCGACGGCGTCGATTATGTCGCCATGCCCACGTGGCGCGTCTACCTGATCCAACTTCTGAACATTGCCGGTTTGGGGCCGGTCTACGGCCCGATTCTGGGCGCGCTGTGGGGGCCGCAGGTGTTCCTTTGGGTCGTGCTGGGCTGCATCTTCGGCGGCGCCGTCCACGACCTGCTCTCCGGCGGCATGTCCATCCGGAACCATGGCGCCGGCCTGCCCGACCTGATCGGCCGCTACCTGGGCAATGCGAGCAAGCACCTGACGACTTTCTTTATCATCCTCCTGATGCTTCTGGTTGGCACCGTGTTTGTGAAAGGACCGGCCCAACTGCTGGTCGAGATTCTCCCGGCGGAGATGATCGGCTCGTGGTTCGGGGCCGGAACCGTGTCGTGGCTCGAGGCGTCCACCTTGGGGCTGTCTAGATGGCTGTGGGTAGTCATGGTGCTGATCTACGCCTACTACATCGTGGCCACGATGCTGCCAATCGACGTTCTGATCGGACGGCTCTATCCGGTCTTTGCCGTCGCGCTGTTGGTGATGGTCGCCGGGCTGGGGTTCGCCCTACTTCGCGGCCAAATTGACATGCCGTCCTTCACGCTGGCCAACTTACACCCCAAGCAGTTGCCTGCATGGCCTCTGATCTTCATCACGGTGAGTTGCGGCGCTGTGAGCGGATTTCACGCCACCCAGAGTCCACTGATGGCGCGCTGCTTGAAGAGCGAGAAGTACATGCGATTGGTGTTCTACGGAGCGATGATTGCGGAAGGTGTCATCGCCCTGGTTTGGGCGTCCGTGGCCCAGGGCTTCTATGGTGGAACCGAAGGCTTGGCCGAGGCGCTCGCCGCCGGCGGCCCCGGCGGAGTGGTACACGAAACGTGCATCGCAACCATGGGACGTGTCGGAGGCATCCTGGCGGTGTTGGGCGTGGTGGTTCTCCCAATCACTTCGGGCGACACGGCCTTCCGCGTCAGTCGGCTGATGCTGGGCGATTACTTTCACCTTCCTCAGAAGCGAGTTTTCAACCGTTATCTCCTGGCCGTTCCGCTGTTTGTCATCTCCCTGTCGCTGAACTTCGTGGACTTCGGTATCGTCTGGCGGTACTTCGGCTGGGCCAATCAGACGTTGGCCGCCATTACCCTGTGGGCCGGGACCGTGTTTCTCGCGCGCCGGGCCAGCCGCTGGTGGATGGCTTTCGTCCCGGCCGTGTTCATGACAACCGTCACTACGAGTTATATCTTCGTGGAGGACATCGGTTTGGGGCTCGGCCAGAAGTGGGGAACCGCGTTGGGCATCGGCATCGGACTCGCCAGCGCCATAGCCTTCCTCCTGGTTCGCTCCAAACTTCCGCCGGACCAGGACCGACCCATGGCGCCCACGAGCCTATCGGAAAGATCGTGACCAAAGAGGAGGACCGATGGAATGCCAGAACAGCAGTTGCAGCGAAAATTCGGCTTCTCCACCGCAACCTATGTGGTGATTGCCAGCATGGTCGGGACCGGGATTCTGGTCTCACCCGGCTTTATGATGGCCTCACTACAGAACTACCCCCTGATCTTCGGGCTATGGGGACTGGGCGGGCTGCTGGCCCTGTGTGGTGCATTGTGCGTGGCGGAGTTGGCCGCCGCCCTCCCCGAGGCAGGCGGCGAATATGTGTATCTGCGCGAGGCATACGGTCCGATGCCGGCCTTTCTGTCGGGCTGGACCTCGTTCTTTCTCGGTTTCGCCGCGCCACTGGCCGTCGCCAGTCACGTAACGGCAGAGTATCTGCTCACACCGTTCGGAGCAGGCACGGGACACCAGGTCCGGATCCTGGCGGCCGTGATCATCGTTGCCATCACGCTTCCCAACCTCTTCGGTCACCGCCTTTCCGCCTGGACGCAGAACGTCACGACACTGATCAAGCTCGGTCTGTTCGTGGGCTTGGTGGCCTTGGCCGCGCTGTTCGGCGGAGGGCAGCTCTCGCACATTGTGGAAGGACAGCCCATCGGAAAGGTTGGGCTGGCAACCACCGCCAGCCAGTTGTTCTACGTCATGTTCGCCTACAGCGGCTGGAACGCCGCCTGCTACTTGGCCGGCGAAGTCAAGAATCCGGGCAGAATCCTCCCCCGATCGTTGCTTGTGGGCACCGGTTCGGTAGTTCTCTTGTACTTGGCCATTAACTTGGTGTTTGCCTATGCAGTGTCGCTAGCCGACGTGGGATTCGAAAACGGAAAAGTGCATCCCACGCAGGTTCCCCAACTGGCGGTTGCGAACCTCCTTGGCTCGCGGGCTTCCAACGTCTTCTCCGCGCTGCTGGGATTGACGTTCCTGGCAACCGTCAACGCATTCATCATCACCGGCCCGCGGGTGTACTACGCGATGGCGCGGAATGGATTGTTTCCGTCGATCGCCGCGAAGATCAGCCGAAAGGGACAGGTTCCCATTTACGCGATGATCCTGCAGAGTCTTTGTGCGATTATTATCCTGTTTGCCATGAAGTTTGATGACCTGTACCAGTATGCTTCGGTAGGGCTGTCGCTGTTCGCGATGTTCTTCATCGGGGCCGTGTACGTTCTGCGATGGCGCCGACCAGAATTAGAGAGACCGTTCCGCGTACCCGGATATCCGATCGTTCCGGCCATCTTCCTGGCAGCCACCCTTTTCATGGCGATTTTCGCATTCGTGGAGTGGCCCAAGCCGTCGTTGTACAGCGTGGGCAGCATTCTCCTAGGCATCCCGGTCTACTACCTCTGGTCGATCCTGCGCCGCTGCTGACAAGGCGACGGCCGTCCACAAGGGCCGCGGTAATGTACACTCGCCGCGTGGCGTTTTTGCGCTTTTGTAGGATGCGGACACGGGCGGGCCTTGATCATAACCTTGCCAAATGCCAGCAGTGAAAGCACTGAAG
>CAZASB010000441.1:0-3378 GCA_964487655.1 uncultured Planctomycetaceae bacterium | reverse complement strand
AAAACGCTTGGAGCGTTCGGAAAATGCCAGGTGTTCGTTTTCTGTCCCATGGTCGGCCGCGGCGGGGGGCTGGCTGGCTCGCACTGGTCGGTGGACCGCGAGTAGCCGAGGTACGTGCCACCCGACCGCCAGAAAATCTTGCCGCACACGCCCGCCGGTTGCGGGGGAAGCCGTGAGTTCGTAAACTGGAAATGCCGTGAAGCTGTGTATTCATCACCTAATTCTGGCAGGAGAACCTCAATGCAACCATTACGTTACGGAATCGTCGGCGGCGGATTCATTACCGGATTTCAGTTGCAGGCATTGCGACAGATTCACGGCGTGAAGGTGGCCGGGTTCGTTTCAAAGGATCCACTCGATCAGGTGGCGGCCTATACGCAGGCGAACAGTCTGGGCGAAGGTCGCGTCTACAACTCCATTGGCGAGATGGCGGCGAATGTTGACGTCGTGGCCGTGTTCGTGCCAAACTTCGCGCGGCTTGAGGTCATTGAAGAAACGGTCGAGGCCGTCAAGGCTGGCGCGCCACTGAAGGCCATCGTTTGCGAGAAGCCGTTTGCCCGCAACATGGCCGAGGCTCGCCGCATGTTGGAAGCGCTCGGGCAAGTAGATGTTCCGACGGCCTACTTCGAGAACCAGGTTCACATGAAGTCTCTGACCGCGGTGCGGCAGCAGATGTCGCGCGTGATGGACTCGATGGGCTCGCCGTTGCTGTTGCGCAGCAATGAAGAACACGCCGGCCCACACAAAGGTTGGTTCTGGGATCCGACTCAGCAGGGCGGCGGCGTGATGAGCGACATGGGCTGCCACTGCCTCGCGGTCGGCTGGCACATGCTCACTCCGCCCGGCAAGCCAGTTGACTTCCTCCGTCCCCAGTCGATCCAGGCCGACCTTTCGCTACTGAAGTGGGGCCAGCCTCGCTGGCGCAAAGAGCTTCTGGACAAGTTCGGCGTCGACTATTCGAAGACTCCGGCCGAGGACTTCGCCACGGGCATTGTTACTTACAAGAACCCAGAAACAAATCAGTTGGTCAAGGCTCAATTCACCGTTTCGTGGATGTATGACAAGCAGGGATTGCGCCTGCTTTGCGACGGGTTGGGCGCCGGCTATGCGTTTGAGTTCAATACGCTCCGCTCGCCGTTGGAACTGTTCATTGGTGACGTAGCGGCCGATACGGTGGCCGACGCCGAGGCCGCGTTGGAGAAGTCGCAATCGACTCGGGGCCTGTTGGCCGTTCAGCCGAACGAGGCCGATCTGTATGGCTATACTGATGAGAACGTCGATCTGGTCGAAGCGCTTGCCCAGGGACGGCCGGCCTTGCTGGATTGCAATTATGGGCTTGAAATCGTGCGGCTGACCATGGCTGCCTATCTTTCCGCGGAACGCGGTTCGGTGGTCGACCTGACTGATTCGGCCACGCTCGAAGAATTGGAAAGTTATGTGCCGCTAATCCAACAAGGGCGCGGCGCAGAAATTCTTTGCGTGTAAAACACGGAGTGTACCGGGGCGGTTTTACAAGCGACGGACCGACGCGCAATACGGAACCATTCCCATCGTTTTTTCCAGCCGTGTTTCTTGGCCCAGGAGACGTAATCCTCTATGATATCGCCCTATACGCTTTCACCCGTTCAGCCTGCCGATCACGAGCCCGTGGCGAAACTGTTGCACCGTTCTCTCGTGGCCTGGTATGAAGACCATCTTCGAGCCGGCGCGAACTTCGGTGACAGCCACGAACCGTTCCTGCTGTTTCCCGAGGTGTATGCGTCGCTCGATCCGGGCGAGGCAATCGCGGCGCGTGGAGACGGCGGTGAGATACTGGGCGTGTGCTTTGTTCATCCGCGCGAGACGCACGTGTCCGTTGGCATTGTCGCCACCGCTCCGGAGGCGGCCGGATCAGGAATCGCTCGGGCCATGATGGAAGCGGCCATCTCGCGTGCCAAGGATACCGGCAAGCCGGTCCGACTGATCTCCAGCCTGCTGAATCTCGATTCGTTCTCGCTTTACTCACGGCTGGGATTTGTTCCGTATACGATGTACCAGGACATGTGTCTGGAGATCCCCGAGGGCGGCATGACCTCGCCTGCCCCGGCCGGCGCCGAGCGCGTTCGCACGGCTCGCCCGGACGAGGCCGCAAGGCTGGCCGATTTCGAGCACGACATGCAGGGCATCCGCCGCCAGCTCGACTACGAGTTCTTCCTGCGTAACGAGGTCGGCGCATGGAAAATCCTCGTGCTGGACGGCGCGAATGGCGAACCGGAGGGATTCCTAGTATGCAGCCACCATCCGTCGCTGAATATCCTCGGTCCGGGGGTGGCGCGTGACGAGGCGGCCGCCGCCGTTCTGCTGTGGCGCGCCCTCGACGCCCAACGAGGACGGAAACTCGTTTTCCTGCTCCCCTGCGCCGCGGCCAGCCTGGTGCGGTTGGCCTACTCGTGGAAGGCACGAAATATCGAGCTTCATACCGCCCAGATCCTCGGCTCCGTTCCCCAGGCCCGCGGCGTCGTTTTTGCAACCTACTTGCCCGAGAGCGCGTGAGCGACATTGGGAGCTGGGAGCTGGTCGAGTGAGGCACGCCGTCGTTCCACGTTGCCCCTCTTTTCCCCGCCAGGCTCGCCCCAGCCGGTCCCATGACTGGTCAGCTACAGTGACATGGGTTCCACCGTCAGCCCTGGCTTGACATCTCCATGAGCGATAAGTACCATGGAGATAGTCCTTTTCATCGTGCCGATCCTCATCAACTCCCGCGAGGGTACTTGCCATGACCCCCGAATCGCCTTCCGACGGCCGTGTGGCCAAATGGATTCTGCTGCTTCTTCTGGTTGTTCTACTGGTCGCGCGAGCGGCGATGGTGTAGAAGAACCTACACTTGCTTATACCGCATACAGGAGGAAATGCCGTGAGTAAGAGCCAGAGTCAGAATAAGTCTGAAACCGCTCAGGCAGCGGAGAATATGCCAATTACGGAGGGGCTTCGATCGGAAGCCGACCGAATCCTGGGCCCCGTGGCCCGGGCCGAGGCCGAACTAAAACGCGCCAAGGAAGCCTATGACCGCGTATACGACGAGGCGGCGCAGCGGCTCCGCGACGTGCGAGAGGCCAAGGTGGGCGACGTGTGTGACGGAGTCCTCGAGCAGGTGAAGCGGCATCCGGGCCCCAGCCTGATTGTCGCCGCCGTGCTGGGCTTTTTCCTAGGCCGCCTGTTTCGTCGATGACGCACCATGTCCGAACCGCCAGCCGACTCGCAACACCGCAAACGCGAACTGCGTCTGAAGATCGGTCGTCTCAGGCGACAAATCGACCGGCGCGTGCGTGCCGCGAGGCAGGAGGGTGATCGACTGCTTTCATGGCGGACGGTGGTCCAGCGGCTTCCAGGCAATAGCGT
>CAZASB010000440.1:0-3402 GCA_964487655.1 uncultured Planctomycetaceae bacterium | reverse complement strand
ACCTCGATTATTGCAGGGAAATCTTCATGAGCCATTTCCAACCATCGTGTTCTCATGCTGCCCATTGGTCGAAAGGCGTATTTGCCGCCCTTGCGGCAATCGGTTTCACGGCTTGGCTTGCCATCGGCCAGGCGGAAGCGGCAACGCTCACTTGGGATGCCGACCCCGGAACCGGCGGTGCCCAGGACGGCTCGGGCAATTGGGATATGGCAATCTTGAACTGGATCAACGGCGGCAGTAACGTGGCATGGACCGCCGGCGACAGCGCCGTATTCGGTTCCGGTGGCAGCGGTCCCGCCACCGTCACGTTGACCGAGGCAATTTCGGCTGGTGCGATCACGTTCAACGCCGGCGCCACGTACACCATCGCCGGCGAGACGCTCACCCGCACCGGAACGATCGCGGTCAATGCGGGCGAAGCCGCAATCAACAGCGTCGTGGCCGGTTCGCGGATCAACAAGCACGGCGTCGGAACTCTGATTCTTGCGGGTGACAATACAATGGGCGGAGGCGCAGCTCTCGATATCCACGCCGGCGTGGTCAGCCTTCGTCATAATAACGCGTTGGGAAACCACGGTTATGCCCATGTCTACGTCGTTGGATCTGCCGTAGAAATCCAAGACGATATCACGGTTTCTAAAGGTATTTACATCAGGGGGCACGGCGTTGGAGGTACAGGTTCACTGCGGAGCGTCAGTGGCGACAATACCTGGGCGGGATGGGTGAAATTGCATTGGCTCTACCCCGATTCGAGTATCGGGGTCGATGCCGACAGTACACTAACCATTACGGGAACTGTCGAAGCTTCGGGCGGCAGCGCTGGCGCACTGCGCAAGGTAGGCGGCGGTACGCTGATCCTTAGCGCGAATAATCCTTACCATTGGCCCACGTACGTCGAGGCCGGCGTGCTGAACATCCGCAGCAACAACGCATTGGGTACCACCGCCGGAGGCACGACGGTCAACGGCGGCGCGGTCTTGGAAGTGCAAAACAACATTACCGTGGGTGAGGCGCTTACGCTCAACGGCGACGCCAACGGCGCCAGTTTGCTTCGGAGCGTCAGTGGCGCCAATACGTGGAACGGTTCGATCAACGTGGTTGGGGCAAGCGCAAGCGGTATCCAAGTTAATACGGGCAGCACGCTCACGCTTGCCGGCGCTATTTCGGGCACCCAGTATCTTCAGAAGACGGGCGACGGGACTCTAGTCCTCAGCGGCGACAACTCGGCGTTCACGACCCAAATGGACGTAATGGCGGGCGTGGCGCGCCTTCAAAATGCCAACGCCGTTCCGGGCGAGTATTTCCACGTCACCAATGCCGGCGCCACCGTCGAACTGACCGGTGGAATCAATGTGGCCGCCACGATGGCCGACGGCGCCACTGTTCGGAAAATCTTGCTGTCCGGCGCCGCTTCTTCCAATACTCTCGCAACATTGTCCAACGCCAGTGGTAATAATGTTTGGAACGGCGATGTTATATTCAACGTTGATCCGGGCGACCGCAACATTGGCGTGACGGCTGGCAGCCTGACCCTTGCCGGCGTTGTTTCGGGCGCGGCGGGAACGAACCTGGTGAAAATTGGCGATGGCACGCTCATCCTCTCGGGCGACAACACGTACGTGGGCCAAACTCGCGTCGAGGCCGGCGTGCTCGACTTGCGGCATGGCAACGCGCTGGGTGATGGCGCCGTCAGCGTGGTAAGCGGGGCTGGCATTCGGGTTCAAGACAACATCACGGTTAGTACGGGAACACTTACCATCAACGGCGGCACGGGCCTGCGCAGTGTTGCGGGCAATAATGTCTGGAACACGGCAATCCGGGCGGGTGGTGCAAGTTCAAACATCATTGCGGTCGACGCGGGCAGTACGCTCACGCTTGCAGGTTCGCTCGTGAATGGAGCCGGCTACTTCTACAAGTCAGGTGCTGGCACGCTCGTTCTCAACGGCGATTCCTCCGGCTATACAGGGCACATGGACGTGGCGCAGGGTACCGTGGTTCTCAGTAATGCCAACGCCGTTCCGGGCGAGTACTTCCATGTCACCAATGCCGGCGCCACCGTTGAATTGGCCGGTGGAATCAACGTGGCCGCCACGATGCCTAACACTACCACCGCCCGGAAAATCTATTTGACCGGCGGCGCCTCTTCCGACGCGCTTCCCACGCTGTATAACGCTAGCGGCGACAACACGTGGAATGGAAATGTGATCCTCCATAGCGGCAATGGCAATCGCAACATTGGCGTGGCAGCCGGCAGCACGCTGACCCTTGGCGGGGTTGTGTCCGGCACTGCCGATCGCCAGTTGGTCAAAATCGACGACGGGACGCTTATTCTCGGAGCGGCCAATACCTACGCGGGCACGACGCGCGTGGCGGCCGGCACGCTACTGGTCAACGGGTTGCTCCAAGCCAGCAGCACGGTGACGGTTGCCTCCGGCGCCACGCTGGGCGGCGCCGGCACAATCGCCGGACTGGTCGGCGGCGAGGGGCTGGTCAGCCCGGGCGCTAGTGCAGGCATCCTTTCCGTCGCGACGATCGATCCGACCGACGGCATGGACTTCGCCTTCGAGTTCGGCCAGACGGGCAGCCCGAATTACGCAAACGCCAGCGCGAGCATCAACGACGTATTACGACTGACCAGCAATACACCGGCCACCGGTTTCCTAGGCCCGGCCAATGCGATTGACGTGTACCTGGGCGTAACCGACCTTGAGCTTCGCGACGTGTTTCGGGGCGGCATATACGTGGACGCGGCGGTGGATGCGAGCGACCGGGCGATGTTCTTGGACGTGGTCGGCGAAGCGGATTACAACTACTTCGTGCTGGGCGACGGCAACGGGACGCATTCGTTTGAAGGGCTCGGGTATTACGCGCTGGCCGAATACGATTCCTTCCTGCGTATGGAGATTTCCGCCGTGGCCGAGACGGCCAACTTCGGCGGCGGACCCATTGGTGGCAGCGTGTTGCAGTTCCAGGTAGTGCCGGAGCCGGCCTTGCCGACGTTGCTCGCGCTCATCCTGCCGTTCCTATTGCTCCGCCGGCGGAGGAAATGAAGTTGTAGGGTGGGTGGTTCCGACTGTCTTAGCAGTCGGGTTCACCCACGCGCTGCGCCGTGATACGCGTGCCGGTCGTTGTCACGTGGCCGACGTGCCACGTGGTTTGTATTGGCAATCGCGTGGATGAACCCGGATGCTGAAACATCCGGAACCATCCACCCTACGTGTTGGCAATCGCGAGAACGAAGACGCGCGGCCCGATAAACATTGCTTGGAAACAATCCATTTTCGCTAAGGAGTTTGGAACGATGAGCCGTCAATACCTTGCACTTTCGGTTGTTGCGATTTTCCTGCTGACAACGGGCCAAGCGTTGGCCGTCTCTCGCACCTGGGACGGTGGGGCGGGGGA
>CAZASB010000439.1:0-3416 GCA_964487655.1 uncultured Planctomycetaceae bacterium | reverse complement strand
AGCTGATCTCGTCGGATACGGCCGTCTACAGTGCCCACACGGCATTCGATTCGGCAGGCGAGGGGATCAACCAGCGTCTGGCCCAAGGGCTCGGCCTGCGCGGAATCTCGCCGCTTGTGCCGGGCGAAGACGCGCTGGGAACCGGCCGAGTCGGATGGTTTGAGCAACCCATGCCGTTAGCCGCCCTGGCGGATCACGTCAAGCAATTCCTCGGCATCGACCGAATTGGCATGGTTGGCGAACCGAGACGCGAGGTCCGGCTGATGGGCGTCGCCTGCGGCGCGGCGGACGAACTGTTGCGTCCGGCCATCGACGTAGGTTGCCAGTGCGTGCTTGTGGGCGAAGCACGTTTCCACACATGCCTGGAGGCCGAGGCCGCAGGCGTATCCTTGCTGCTGCCCGGCCACTTCGCCAGCGAGCGATTCGCCATGGAAGCGTTGGCCGACGTCCTTCGCGGCCAATTCCCCGAATTGAAAGTCTGGCCCGCCCGCCGCGAACGCGATCCGCTGCATTGGGCGTAACGGCTGGGAACGTCATGGACGACGTCAATCGACGCCATTCGCCGCGGATCATCCTCGCTGCGACCGGAGGCTTGGCGAGTATTGTAACGAGACAGTCCGTCTTCCTCGATTCCGGGCCGTGCTCACGGGAAATCCCTACCTGCAACCCTTGACTTCCGAACCCCTCCTGTTTAGATTCAATCCTGTCGGAAAGAAAAAATCCCGCCATTCACCTTCCAGAGAGGACTCCTGCCATGAAACATGCACCCAAGTTCATCCTCGCGATGATCCTGTTTATCCCGCACGCGGCGCTGCGAGCCACCGAACCCGTTCCGCCTGCCGGTTTCCGCGCGATCTTCAATGGGAAGGATCTCACGGGCTGGCATGGCCTCAATCCGCACGCGGCTGCAAATCTCGTCGGCGAACGACGCGAGGCGAACCTCCAGCAGCAGCGGGCCGAGTTTGCGAACCATTGGCGCGTCGAAGACGGCGAATTGGTCAACAACGGCACGGGCCCTTACGCCACGACCGACGAGGAGTTCGGCGACATCGAGTTCCTCATTGAATACAAAACCGTGCCGAAGGCCGATAGCGGTATCTATCTGCGCGGTACTCCGCAGGTTCAGATATGGGACTGGCACCAGGTCTTTGATCCGAACAGACCGACCCGCAAACCGCACTTGGGGTCCGGCGGTCTGTTCAATAATTCCCCTGATGCGCCGGGACGGGATCCGCTGGTGCTAGCCGACAAGCCTTTCGGCGAGTGGAATGGCTTTCGAATCCGTCAGATCGGCGATCGCACTTCGGTGTGGCTGAACGACAAGCTGGTCGTCGACAACGCCGTGATGGAGAACTATTGGGATCGCTCGAAGTCCCTTCCCGCCAAAGGCCCGATTATGTTGCAGACCCACGGCGGCGAAATTCGCTGGCGCAACCTGTTCGTGCGCGACATTAGCTCGGAGCAGACGGCGGTTCGCATTGAGAAGGATGTAATGTATCTCGAATCGGACCGCGCTGAAAAGGCTGACCTCTATCTGCCGCCGGTATTCGAGCCGGGTAAGAAGTATCCGGGCATCGTGATCATCCATGGTGGCGGTTGGACGGGCGGCGACAAAGGCGTAGGCCGCGAGATCAATATCGGTACCACGCTTGCTTCGAACGGCTACGTGTGCATGTCGATCAACTACGCTTTGGCCAAGTCTGGCTTCCCGACCTTTCCGCAAAACATTCAAGACTGCAAGCGGGCCGTGCGCTGGCTGCGCAAGAATGCCAATCGGTTCCAACTCGACGCCAACCACATTGGCGCCATTGGCGGTTCAGCGGGTGGGCATTTAACGGCTTTGCTGGCCGTGAGCGGGCCGGACGCGGGCCTTGATCCGGAGGAGGACACAGAGTTCTCCTACTGCGTCCAGGCCGCCGTGCCGATGTACCCCCATTGCGCCGCTTCGTGGGAAGGCGGGGTCCCGCCGAAACCCTATCCGAACCTGCCCATGTTCACCCAACCGCAAGCCGAAGCGCCCGCTCTGTGGGATTCTGCCTCGCCGATCAAGCAACTCTCCAATGATGACCCGCCCATGCTGATCCTCCACGGCACAGCGGACAAGACCACGCCGCTGGAGCAATCCCAATGTTTTCACGAGGCCGCCCTGAAGGCTGGCGTGCAGAGCGAACTGGTCATCATCGAAGACGCCCCGCACAGCTTTCATCTTCAGCCCAAGCAGCGGGATCTCCGGCCCGAAGTCATTGGATTCTTCGACAAGCACCTCAAGCCGAACGAGTGATTCGGACCATCAGCGATAACCAAGCCGATGGCATCCGGATGAGCATAGTCTTTGGCGACGATCTGCTGGCAGCGATCAAGCATTTTCACCTCACCCCACTTGATCGATTCTTGATCTTCGTGGCCGGTGCTGAAAAAGCGGAGGAAGGTCATTTTTCGCCTCTCGCGTAATGGCAGATCCGGGATCTGCCATTAACTCCTTTCTGAGCAGATTCTTAATTCTACAACTCCGTTCATTGAGTTCCCCACAAGACGGCCCTCGGAGCCCCGTTTTTCATTTCTTTTAATCCTGAGCGATTCTGGGGCTTCTGAAAGAGTGCTTGAGTACCCCTGGAGCCAACCCTCCTACCAGGATTGCCCTCGGGGTTGGTAGAATAGGCAGAGGCAAGAAGTGTGCCGCTCTCAAGGCTCAGTCAAGACCTCGTAACTGCCACTCGGAGGGTAACCGAATGCTCGATCTGATTTACTTCCTTTTGGTCGGTTTAGCGGCGGGATGGTTGGCAGGCAAATTCACGCAGGGTCACAGCCTCGGCTTCGTCGGGAACCTTGTTGTCGGTGTCATCGGGGCCATCCTGGGCGGATTCCTTTTCCGGCTCGTTGGACTTGCCGCCACGGGGCTACTCGGAAGCCTGATATGTGCCACTGTGGGGGCGGTCGTGTTGCTGTTCCTCTTGCGGAAGTTCGGAAAACGGATGTGAGGGAGGAGGCTGATGGCAAGTCGGTTCGACGTTCTCATGACCGCAAGAACAACCTGGGAGCGTTGTTCCTGGTCAGTGCGTGGTCCGTCGAAAACGGTGTCAGTCTCGGACAGTTGGCGACGGAGGCAAAATCGAATGAAATCACGGCAATTCCCGAGCTGATCGAGAACATCGACGTGTCCGGAGCAATCGTCACGATCGACGCGGCAGGATGTCAGAAAAACATCGCAGCACAGATTGTCAATGCTGGTGGCGACTATATCTTTTCACTCAAGGGCAACCAGGGCAATTTTCACAAGGCGGTGGCAAAGTGGTTCGCCGATCGATTGGCGAACGGCTTTACGGACGCCACGGTTCGTATCTATCGAGAAGTTGTCAAAGGGCATGGCCGAATCGATACTCTGACCTACTATCATTGCAAGGTGCCCGCCGACATTC
>CAZASB010000438.1:0-3425 GCA_964487655.1 uncultured Planctomycetaceae bacterium | reverse complement strand
GGGGAATCTGGGGCTGCGGCGCGGTAGCCGACTGACCACCGCTCCGGCCGGACAAGCCGGCACGGTGGCGCTTGATACTTGTGTACAACAACGGGGACTATCCCCTTCGGCCGTGAATCGTTCCAACGAATCGAGATCCCATGCCCATCCAACGTGACGTCCGCCGCTATGCGGCAACCATCGCCCGACGGCTGAAGAAACACTATCCAGATGCCACGTGCTCACTCCGTTTTCACTCGCCGCTGGAACTGGTTGTGGCCACGATTCTTTCAGCCCAGTGTACCGACAAACGGGTCAATCTGGTTACGCCCGGGCTATTTCGGAAGTATCCCACGATGGCCGATTATGCGAGGTCGCCGCAGGAGGAGTTGGAAGAGGCCATCAGGAGCACCGGTTTCTTTCGGAACAAGGCGAAGAGCATTCGAGGGTGTTGCCAGGCGATGCTCGAGCGACACGACGGCGAGGTGCCCGATCGCATGGAAGACTTGGTGGCACTACCCGGCATCGGCCGGAAGTCGGCTAACGTCGTTCTGGGCACGGCGTTCGGAATTGGCGTGGGCGTGGTGGTCGATACGCACGTGACCCGCCTCAGTCGCCGCCTCGGTCTGACGGAGCACAAGGACGCTGAGAAGATCGAACGCGACTTGATGGCCCTGTTTCCCCAGTCGCGGTGGATCGACCTGGGACATCAGCTTGTCCACCACGGGCGGAGCATTTGCATGGCAAGGAAACCCCAGTGCGACGCCTGCCCACTCGGCGATATCTGTCCTCGAATTGGGGTGGGGGCCAAAAGCTAGAAGCTGGAAGGTGGGAGTTAAGAGGTGGCTAGTCCTTGACGAGTTCGACGCAGATGCCGCCGGCTCGCAGGGCCTTGTGTACGGGTGAGAACCATAACTCCTGCCGCAATCGCAGCCCGGCGTCCTTGCACAGACCGAACAGCAATTCCCGATTGTACGTGCGGCAGCACCACATCCGGCTGGTCCAGGCGCCGGCCACGCTGTCTTCGGTGGTTAGCAGCAACATGCGAGCGCCCGGCTCCATAACCCGACTCAGCTCGTGCAATCCCAGGCTGGCGTCGGGAAGGTGCTCAAGCACGTAGCCGCACGTGACGCAATCGAACGATTCGTCCGCGAAGGGAAGCTGCGTGAGATCGGCCGCCAGGAACTGGAGCCGGGGGCTTTGCAGCCTCGCACGAGCGCGGCGAAGCATTCCGGGCGACAGGTCAACGCAAGTAACGCCAGCATTGACATTGGCCCGTTTCAGCAGGTGGCGAACGAGTTGTCCGGCCCCGCTGCCGACGTCGAGAATACGCCGGACTCCGCGCAGGTCGAATCGGCTCGGTTGGAATAGCCGCTCGCCAAGCGGGGCGTGAAGCGATATTGCGCTACAAGCCGCGAGAAGCGCTCCTTGCGGACCGTCGTACACATCGCGCACTTTCCTTCGGTAACGCTCGAAACTCACTTCGCGAATGAGCGAATGTTCCAGAAGTCGGTTGATGAGCTTCGGATGGCGTGGGCCGCGCTCCTGGGGACGATCCGTGGGTCGTGGTCGCGTAACGGGCATGAGATGCCTGCGGGTTTGGGCTAATTCCAATTCAAACCAAGATAACAGGGACTAGGCAATGCGCAAAGGAGACCCCACGGAAGTGGCAAGCCCCGTAATGATGTGGCATGAGCCGGAACGCCGTCAAGTGGACGCCGTGGGCCTGGACCAGCATTGCGCCTCTAAAGAGTTTCGAGGGGGCGGAAAACACCGCCACCTCCGACCGCCGTGTCAACCGAGTATTCCGATTACGGGAAGTCTACGGCCCAAACCCGCCGTGGGTGCGAAAGCTGTCCCCAGTTTATGCGGGCTGGTTTCGATCCGAGAAGACCATGTGGCAGTCGGTTGACGGTACTTGCAGACGTCCTATACTGGAGCGGAAAATGCCCAGTTCTCGACTTCTGACCAGGGGGCCCCTTGCCATGACGCGCTCTTCCGACGAACTGCTGCGCGACGCCCTGGCGATCTGGCGCGCCGGGGTTGACGCGGTACGCAGCGATCGACTGGTGCGGAATGCCGTGCGAATCGAGGGCGTGACGCTCTGGGTGGGCGAGCAGGCGATGGACCTGGCCTCCATCGGACGGATTGCCGTTGTGGGTGGCGGTAAGGCAGGAGCCGGCATGGCCGCCGCCGTCGAGCAGATTCTCGGCCCCGAATGGATGGAACGGAAGCAGGTGGAGGGCTGGCTCAACGTGCCGGCCGACTGCGTTCGCCAGCTCAGTCGCATCCACTTGCACGCCGCCCGCCCAGCAGGCGTGAACGAGCCGCGGCCGGAGGGGGCGCATGGCTGCCAGGAGATGCTCCGAATGGTGAAGTCGCTCGGGGCCAGCGACCTTTGCCTTTGCCTCATTTCGGGCGGCGGCTCGGCCCTGATGCCGTCGCCGGTCGATGGGATCACGCTGGCTGATAAGCTGGCCGTTACGCAGTTCCTCGGCGCGGCCGGCGCGACGATCAACGAACTGAATACGGTTCGCAAACAACTCAGTCGGCTCAAGGGCGGCGGTCTGGCGCGCGCGTGCCGCGCCGGGCGACTTGTCACCCTCATCATTTCCGACGTGCTGGGCGATCCGCTGGACATCATTGCCTCCGGCCCAACCGTTCCCGACGACAGCTCAACGCCTGCCGCGGCGATGGCCGTGCTTCAACGGTTCGGCGCGGCTGGCAGGTTGCCGCCGGCCATCTTCCAGTATCTTGAACAGAAAGAAAGCGATGGGGCAATCGCTGCGGAGGAAGCTGTTCAAGCCGAGGTGTCGAACATCATCATCGGCAACAACGCCACGGCGGTGGACGCAGCCGGATGCGAGGCCGACCGGCTGGGCTATTCGGCCGCGATGACCAGTGCCACGGAGTCGGAAGGTCTTGCCGACCACATCGGCCACCAGCTTGCCGACATGGCTCTGTCCATGCGCGACCATCAGTCCGCCGACTCGCCCGACTGCCTCATTACCGGCGGCGAGCCGGTCGTGCAGCTTGCCGCCGAGTCGCAACGCGGGCTGGGTGGGCGGAATCAGCAACTCGTCCTGGCCGCGCTCGGGCAACTTGCCATGGACGGCGCCCAAGGCATCGCCCTGCTCTCCGGCGGCACGGATGGTGAAGATGGCCCTACCAACGCCGCCGGAGCGGTGCTCAATGCCGAAGTGCTCCGCGCGGCGGTCCAGCAGGAACTCGACCCGGCGGAATACCTCGCCCGCAATGACGCCTACCACTTCTTCGAACCGCTCGGGGCACTCATCAGAACCGGGCCCACCCATACGAACGTATGCGACCTGCGGGTGGTGGTCGTCAACAAGCGGCGGTAACCGTTGGTTCAGCGGTAACCGTTCACGGAGCGGCGTAGGCAGTTTTCGCCGCTAAATGCGAAGGGGACAGTCCCATTTTCGCGG
>CAZASB010000437.1:0-3466 GCA_964487655.1 uncultured Planctomycetaceae bacterium | reverse complement strand
CGCGGGTCGATCCGCTCGTGAACGTGCAGGCTGACCGTGGGCACCTCGAAGCTGGTGTGCTCCACCTTGCCCGCCCAAATGAGTTGCGGGTCGAGATGGGGATCGTATTGGTAGCGTTTCGTCGGCTGTTCGGGGTCACTTCGTAGCGTGACCAAGCCCACCGGCGGGTTGTTCGCCCGCGTCTTGCCCTTATGCTCGTACTGCTCGATCTTCCGTTTGCCGGTTGCCGCGCTTCGCTTCTTCGCCATCGTTGGTCTCCTGTCCCCGGCTCGGTGTAACACCAGAGTACCCGTCTTTGTACCGAAGCGGCCACCCATACGCAAGGGGGGCCGACGTATCAGACCCGTTCGCGCCGGATACTGGAAGCCCGCTCCAACAGACCGTAGACCACGTAGGATAGCCTGTTGAAGACTGTCTCAGAATGCTTGGCGGAAGGGTTGGGGTAGGCTTTCACCGTGATGAGCGCCTCTCGGTCGAGCCAATCGCCATTCATACATGAACCACTTTCAGCGTATGGCCGTTTCGAGCCTCGACCGCCTCGGCAACGACGCTTCGGTGGCATTCCTCGGGAAGGCGTTCCAGGCAGATAAGGCAGCAGCGCTTTCGGGTCGCGAGTGCATAGATTCGATCGAGAGCGATCTTCCCTTTCGATTTTGGCCGTCTTACCGCCTACCGATAGACGCTGGGAATCGTCTCGGTCCAGCCAACGATCGGTACGTGGGGGGCGAGGACGA
Organism: uncultured Planctomycetaceae bacterium; assembly: GCA_964487655.1. Classification (GTDB taxonomy): domain Bacteria; phylum Planctomycetota; class Planctomycetia; order Pirellulales; family Thermoguttaceae; genus PWXP01. The sequence continues at coordinate 2,732 of CAZASB010000437.1, read as the reverse complement.
AGACCTCGACGCGACGGTTCTTGCGGCGATCTTCGGGCGTGGCGTTGGGCGCTATGGGCTGATGAGCCCCGAATCCGGCCACGCCAACCCGATGTTCATCCATACCCTTGCCACGCAACAACTCGGCCACGGCGTGCGCGCGGGCCGTGCTCAGGTGGAAGTTCGTCGGATACTTATCCCGAACCGGTCGGCCGGCAATACGCTGGTTGTCGGTGTGCCCAGCCACGAAGACTCGCAACTCCTGCCCCTCGGGCGAATTGAGAATGCGAGCCAGCTCGCTCAAGACCTTCCCCGCCTCGGGCTTCAGGTCGGCCTCGCCCGAATCGAACAGGATGTCGCTATCGAACTTGCTCAAACCCGTTGCCGGATCGAAATGTAATGCTGGGAACCTCTTGGAAAGCTCGGTCAACTGCCGGCCAACCTCTGGCGGTACGTTTCCGAAGTGGCTGGTCAACCCGTCGAACTGCTCGTGCAACTGCTCTCGTTCACGTCGAAAGTCGGCAAGCTGATGACGGTTGATACCCAGTTGCTCCTCCATTTGCGCCAGACTCCGTTCCGTCTGAAGGAGTTGATCCTCCTTGGTGCGCGCGTGGACCTTGAGGTTCTCGAGTTCGACGGCCTGCGCGCGCGTCAGCTCCGAGAGGTTCCGGTTCTGGGTTTCACTTGCCCGGTAAGTCGTTACGGGAACGAAGAGACACCCGGAAAGGCCCGGTAGGCATCCCAGAAGACACAGAGTAAGAAACCTGCGAAACGCAGTCATTGATTCGATTCCTTTCGAATCGCGACATATATCGGTGGGCAACCGCGCCGTCCGCCACGGGGACGGCACTCGCGGAAATGCCGGCTACTATTTCTCGAACATACTCAGGATCGAGTCCATTAAACCGCTGTTCACATCGTAGGCGCCCTCCCAACTCCACATATTCCGCATCAGGTCGTAGGAGAACATACCACAGAAGACGAGCACCACGACGCACAGGGCCAGGACCACAACGGCCCAAACGGACCAGGGTGCCTCGGGCAGCGCCGCGGCAGGCTGCATTAGCGCGGCGCCGGCGGCCATTCCACCGGGCTGCCCACCAAGCGGCATTCCCATTCCGGCATCGTCAATCCCGAGTCCGCCGCCAAGGTCTTCGTCCAACATCGCCGCCATCGAGGCATGCGACGTACTGGCAACCATCGTGGCCGACTCATCGCCTTCGGTGTCCAGGGCAATGACTTGCGACCCGCTTTCCGATTCCCCATCGCCTTCGTCATCCAATGGCGTGAGCAGGAAATCATCGTCGCCCTTCAATTCCGTTGAGGTGTCGGCGTCGTCATCCAGGACGATCATGTCATCCTCGCCCAATTCGAGCGATTCGTCGCCAGTGCCCAAATCGAGCGGATCTTCAAGCGAAAGACCGCTGTCGGCCGGATCGACCAGCGAAATGCCGCTGTCGCCGCCCAGGGTGATGTCACTTCCACTGCCGCTACCGCCTAGCACAAGGTCATCGTCGTCCAAGTTGATTTCGGACCCACCTGCCTTGGCGCCAATCGCACTGTCTTCCAGGGTCAGATCCTCGTCGAGCGTCAGGTCGAGTTCCTCGAACTGGGAAACCGCGGCGTCGGTCTTGGGCGATGCCTTGCCCGGCTTGTGCAGGTCGCTTCCGTCGGGATCGGGTCCTCGCTTACCCATGCCAATGACCGTGCCCGAGGCTCCAGCATCCGAGTGACCAAGCTCGACTTCACTCAGCAACACGTCGCCGTCCTCTTCGGCCGAGTCGGCAGGTTTGGGCACCTTTGGCTTGGCCGCCATCTTCTCGATGTCTTCAACCTTGAACTTCCAGTCGGCGCCGTCGCGATAGCCATACAGTTCGCGATTCTCGCGCATCCTGCTGACATCGCCTTCCGATAGACCGAGTTTCTCGGCTGCCTGGCTCGTATTCAGATACTTTTGGGCCATTGATGAACTCCAGGTCCCCCCACGCGGGACAGTTACCTTCGGGCGGCCGTTACGGGCCGGGCCGCCGCGAAGTCGTGCCTTCTAATTTCGTCAACCTATCGTTGCTCCAACAAGCGACGGATCTCCTGGGGCAGCGGCTGCTCACCATTGAACTCGGTAAGCTGCATGTCCCATTGAATGTTCCGTACGCTCAACAACGCAATCTTGCCCGTTCCACTCTCAATCCGATACACACTCATGACGCGCTCGCGCGTATCGATCACCGTAAGCACTTGGCCGTCGGCGGTTTCGGCAGGCACGGCAATTAACTCGGTGCCCGCCGCTGCGTACACGGTTGTCGGTCGCTCGGCATAGGCCTCTCGGCCCGAGTCCCAAGATCCGACCCACGCCACCACCACACCGGCCCCCAATAGGGTTCCTAGCATTGCACTTCGCATGGTCACGACAAGAACCTTTGCAGTCTGGGCAAGCTGGGCCCTATAACTCTATTGTAAAAGCACCAGCCCACATTTCAAGACAAAGAACCAAAAGACAGAAATTTGGCACGAAAGGAGTTCCGTCGGCGAGTTTACCTAGACCGGTTAAATCGGGCAAGAGCATCCCAAAAAACCACCCCTACGGCTAGGCGGACAGTCCCTTAAAATAACAATTCGGGTGATATCTGGAGACACTCCGCTCGTCCGGACGATCAACTGTCCTTCGGCGGGTTAAGCCACCCGCACTTTCAGTGGGTATCCTAGCCCGGATTATTCATCTACGTAGGGTGGGTCAAGGTCGCGTAGATCGTTGG
>CAZASB010000436.1:0-3514 GCA_964487655.1 uncultured Planctomycetaceae bacterium | reverse complement strand
ACCCACCAACGATCTACGCGATCTCGACCCACCCTACGTAGATGAATAATCCGGGGTAAGCGGGCCATTGTAAATCAACAGATCCCTTGTCCGGGGATGAGCATTTTACGCTCAGCGCGAGTGTAAACGGCAGCTTACATGCGCTGGAACGCCTGAGCCAAGCGTGCCAGAAGAACTTGCCGCACACAGTGGAAGCGTAATGACAAGAAACTCCCAAAGCCAGAAGCCATCGCAGGCCGTTTGACTTGGCGTTCGCGGTTGGACCGCGAACGGCGCACGGAATAGGCGCGGTGTTTGCAACGGTATGCCTCACATTTCCTCGCCGCCGCCAAGCTACGGACCGGGCGGTGGACCGGGCGGTGGGCCGGGCGGTGGGCCGGGCTGGGGCCAGTTGGGCCAGCGGTTCCATTGCCCATAGGGATTGACCCACGAGTCGAACGGCAGGGTCCACGGGCCTTGCGGGTTGCCCCACGGACCGTAGGGCGTGGCGCCGGCACGGTAAGGATACTGCCATTCACCATAGGGGCGAATCTGCTCGCCCTGCCCCCAAGTTTGCACCACGTGCATGTGATCGGCCGTGCCGTCGGCTCCGCGAATGCTCGATCGCGTGTGTCGATAGCCGCTTTCCACGAAGTTGGGCGCCTCGCGGGCATACGGCGTCTCGGCCGCGGCATACTGCGCAACGCGTTCACCCCGAGCAGGCTCGTGTGTGTACCGTGAAGGTTGAAAGAACCAGTCGGCCTCCGCTGCCGCCGTAAGAGTCAGGACAATCGCCATCCCCGCGATTGCCGTAGCTCGATACCGAATCATGGGAGTCTTGCCTAATGTTGTCAGAAACCTATTGCTCTTTCGTGCCAATAACCATCAACTGCTCTGCCTTCGGATCGTACTGATAGCGTTCCCCTTCACGAAGTTCTGGCAGACGGATCTGGTTGAAATCGATAATCTCTTTCATGAACTCGTCGTGTGAGGCTGGCGCTCGGTCGTTGGTCGCCTTGAACAGGCTCATAGCCTTCGGAATTTGCACATCAAAAATCAGTCGTTCGGCAGCTCGCCAGCGGGCAGCTAGGGGAGTTGCTATCGGTCCCGTACCGTAGCCGTGCCCCTTTCGACCCACGCCAACCTCAGCCGGTCTGGCCGTCTCGCCTTCCGCAATGGCCGACTGGTCGGCTGGCGAGGCGTCTACCGGAACCGGCGGTGGCGGTGGCGCGGCGCCGACTCCGGATGATGGAACGCTCGGTCGCGTATCATTACCACAGCCCAACAACAATCCACACGCCAACAGCACGGCCGGAATCCATCGCATGACAAACGCTCCTTGCGGAACTGCCCTCTATCGTTTTCGTAGTATCTTGCGCTGGGTGCGCATTACTGGTGGTCCGATGGCCGACGTCGCTGGGTCACTACGATCGACGCCTCCCAATTCAAACCGCCATCCTTCCATCTGGGCCACAACCGTGGCTCGAGTCATATTATAGTCGAGCGGCGTGAGCGTGACATTGCCCTTGGCCAGCTCGGTCAGGTCGGTGTCTTGTCCGGTGGTAACCGCCGGTGAGCCGCCAGTCAGCCAGAAATACTCGCGTCCCCACGGGTCGAATCGCTTCTCGAACCGGTCGTGGTGCAGAACCACGTCCATCGGGACGACGCTCACCTGCGGCTCGGCACGCAACGCTGCCTGGGGGATGTTCATGTTGTAAAGTTGTGGTTCCGGCCCCTTCTGGGCCAACACTTGCTCGATCACGCGGCAGGCGAGGACGGCGGCCCGGTCGTAATCGGCCTGTTCATCGAATTGGAGCGAGACGGCGAAACTCGTCACTCCGTAGAACGCGCCTTCAATGGCCGCCGCCACCGTACCGGAGTACAGCACGTTGATTCCAGCGTTGTAGCCACTATTGATGCCGCTAACGATCAGGTCGGGCATTCGCGGGCAGATTTCGGTCGCGCCGATCTTCACGCAGTCGGCCGGGCTTCCTTGGACAGCCCAGCCCCAGGGTTCTTCACCGTGGAACACCTCTTTGACAATGAGCGGGGTAAGATAGGTAATCGCGTGGCTCACGCCGCTTTGCTCCGTGGCTGGAGCCACGACGTACACATCGCCCAGCCGAGCAAGGGCCCGGCTCAGGGCTGCTAGGCCGGGTGCGTAAACGCCATCGTCATTGGTAACTAGAACAAGCACAATAGTTCCTGTCGTGGTTCATACGTCCATGCAAACGATCTCACTGTCTTCCATGGTACTTGCCGGGACCGAAAAACTCAAGAGGCCGCATCGTAACTCCTGATATGGCAATGGGTTACTGGGATGAAATTGTTGCTGTTGCTCCAGGGGGCGATTTTGATATCATACCGGCCACTTCGGCTCTTGTACCTTTTTACGATGGTCGCCCTCTGTGTGCCCTTGCCGCCGGAGGGGGATGGGTACCCGGATTGGATCTGCTTTGAACGAATCGCCTCGAACGTCGATGACAAAGCCAATAGAGCGGGTCTGTTGGGCGTGGGTCACGATTGCGGTCACCGCATGCACGGGTTGTGCGCAGTTCCCGCTTGCGCCACGATGGATGCCCCTCGCAGGAGTGGGCGACGCAATGGCCAAGCCGACTTTCGGCGGCACGCAGTTCTGGACCGACGAGCACTTCTTCCACGAGTGGCGCATCCAGCGTCATAGCGGCACCGGAGAATGCCGGTTGCTCGACCCCAACGCGTGGCAACATGCTTCCGGAACGTTCGAGGAATGCCTGGCCAGGTTAGACGAAATCCGGCAGCAGCGTAACCTCCCTCCCATGCAGGGAAAGGCGGTTGTTCTTCTGCACGGACTTGCCGCGCCGCGATGGTCCATGCACCTGCTGGGCGAGCATCTTCGCGCCAAGGGCGGTTACTGCATCTTCAATGTCGAATATGCCAGCACCCGTCGCACCATTGACGACCACGCCGAAAGTCTTGCCCGCGTTCTGGAAAGCCTGAAAGGCATCGAACAGATCCATCTGGTCGGGCACAGCATGGGCAACGTGATCATTCGGCGGTACTTGGCGGGGTCGGGCGACGATTCCGACCTTTGGCGGCCGGATTCGAGAATCCAAAGGATCGTCATGATTGCCCCGCCGAATCATGGTGCCCTGGCGGCCGAGCGTCTGGCGGAAGTCGGGCTATTCAAGACCGTGTTTGGAAGGCCGGGTCAGCAGCTTGGCGTGGAATGGGACAACTTGGAGCAGCGGCTCGCCGTGCCGACCGTCGAGTTTGGCGTCATTGCCGGCGGTACGGGCCTTGCCGGTGGGTTCAGCCCGTTCCAGCCCGGCGACGACGATGGCCGCATAACCGTTGCAACCACCCGACTCGCCGGCGCCGCGGACTTCATCCGGGTGCCTGCAATCCACGAACTGATTGCCAACGATCCTCGCGTGTTCGGGTACACGCTTCAGTTTTTGGAGGCCGGATACTTCGTTTCGGCGGACCAGCGCCAGCCGATTACCAACTAGCCCGGCGAGCTGCAGGTCTCGAATCATACGGGTTTCTGAGTTCT
>CAZASB010000435.1:0-3558 GCA_964487655.1 uncultured Planctomycetaceae bacterium | reverse complement strand
AGCAGGACAACAGACGCGATGACCGCGGAACGGCTCACCGCGCCCTTGGCCGGGCCAAGTCCGAAGTTGGGCCCCAGGCCGTTCCATAACCACAGCCCCAGCGGTACGGTGACAAGCCCGAAGAGAACGAGCAGCCACTGCTGCGAGCCGTGGCGGAGCATGTCGCCGGTATCGCCAATGCCCTCGAAAGAGCCCACGCCAATGTAGGCGCCGTTGGCGATGAGGCAGAACCCGGCAAAGAACTGAAACAGGAAGACACCGGGTACGCGACCCATGCGTGCCGCGAGAAAGGCCAAGAGGGGAACGGCAACTCCCGCAACAGGCCCCGCCCAGGCGACCAGAAGCGGGTGCGGATTCGGGGAGACATCGGTCCGGGAGATGGTGCATGGATGCAGCACGACGGCGGTTGCCTGCCCCCCCGTTGCTGCCGCACCCAACATGTGGCCCAGTTCGTGAACCGCCTGCATGGCAAGCCACGAGAATGCCGTGAACGTGCCGATGAGCGCGATCTGTTCAATCCGGTTCACCATTTCCTGTCCCACTCCTTCTGCCATGCTGCCCCGGCCACCCGGATCGACGTGACTGCGCACCTCCAATTCATGAAGGACGCTCCCACCATCAAGGGGGTCGCGGAAATCTTATCGCACGGGCCCCGGCAACCGGATGGACTTCTGGCCGGTGGCACGGTAGAATACCTTGTGTTGGCCGTTACCCGGCGCAACTGGGGGCGAATTGGATTCGACCGGGCAGTTGAAGGGTAAGTGGCGTGTCGTGGTTGGTCAGTTGGCCACGTAAAAAGCTGACCGCACTATTAATTGCCGAGTCTAACCTCGCAATGGCTGCATAACAATGTAGCCCCGGCTGCGGGCTTTCTCCGGAGAGGCCCAAAAGCCGGCCGCCAATTCCGGATCGTCCTGGTTCACGTGGGCCACGGCTGGGACTAAAAAACGTTGCCCTCTAGTCTTGCGAAGACCTTGCCGATCGGGGCTCCGCCGGGCGAAACTTAAACGAGCGGCTACACACGTAGAAGCTTATCTGGAGATGTCGCGGGACGCGGGTTCGATCCCCGCCGCCTCCACCTTTGCAAAGCCTTGCGAACTGTCGCAAGGCTTTGCTATTTAAGGACTTACGGTAAGGAGGCGATCGACTTGGTAGGTCAATAACTGCATCCCGTCTGGTCGGCGGTCGAGAAGCCTTTTCCCGAGGTCCAGAAGAAGGGCTTGCCTTTTCGGCTTCTTGCCGCTTTGGAGTGCCAAGAATGGTTCCGCGACGTTTCGGCTTGGAAGCGGCTGTTGTCCCCAGTCGCCCCGGATTGCGTTCGACAGCGCAGCCGTTATGCTTGTGTCACCATTAGCGGTGCCCAAGTTGAGCCCCGCAAATACCCTTTCTAGGTGGACCAAGGCACGTAATATGGACTGTCAGGTGTTTATTGACCAGCAGGTGGCCGCCATTCGCGAAGCGGTGGGCGACGGGCACGCACTGAACGCCCTCAGTGGTGGGGTCGATAGCTCGGTCGTCACCGCACTGGGTCACCGTGCCCTCGGCAATCGGCTCCGCAGCGTGTTTGTTGATAGCGCCCTGATGCGGCAGGGAGAGCCGCAACGCGTGGTCGAGCTATTCTCGCAGATGGACATTCCAGTCGAGGTGATCGATGCCCGGGCCGAGTTCCTCGGTGCCCTTCGCGGCGTGACCGACCCCGAAGCCAAGCGGAACGCCGTCACCGACACGTTCTACTCGAAGGTTTTTGGCCGGATCGTCCGGGAAAGTGGGGCCACGCACCTGTTGCACGGCACCATCCTGACCGATATCGAAGAGACGGTTGACGGAATCAAGCGGCAGCACAATATCCTCGCCCAATTGGGTATCGATCCGAAGGAGGCTTACGGATACCACGTGCTGGAACCGCTGAAGACGCTGCGGAAAGGCGACGTGCGCGAAGCAGCCCGGGCGCTGGGGTTCTCGGCTGAGTTGGCCGAACGGATTCCGTTTCCCGGCCCGGCGCTGGCCACGCGTATCGTGGGCGAGGTCACGGCCGAGCGGCTCGAAACGGTCCGCCTCGCCACGGCCGTGGTCGAGGAAGAACTAGCGGACACCGGCGCGTTTCAGTACTTGGCCGTCCTGCTGAACGACCGTGCGACCGGTATTCGGGACGGCTGCCGGGAGTTCGGCCAGATGATCGTGGTGCGGTGCCTCGACAGCACCGACGCTCGAACGGCCACCTCGGTCGATCTACCCTGGGAGAAGCTACACCGCATCTGCGAGCGTATCACGGCCATCCCCGGCGTGAACCGCTGCCTGTACGACATGACTCCCAAGCCGCCTGCGACGATCGAGTACGTATAACCAATACTGGAAACGCCGCCACCCCGGCGCCATCCGGGAGCCATCGCCGTTCGAGATCGAAGGAACCTCCACCGTGCCAAGACGAGACGACATCCACAAAGTCATGATCATCGGGTCCGGGCCAATCATTATTGGCCAGGCGTGCGAGTTCGATTATTCCGGAACGCAAGCGTGCAAGGCGTTGCGCAGCCTGGGCTACGAGGTCGTGCTTGCCAACTCGAATCCGGCCACGATCATGACCGATCCTGGCATGGCAGACGCCACGTATGTGGAACCGCTGACCGTCGACAGCCTAGCCGAGATCATTGCGAAAGAGAAACCGGATGCCCTGCTGCCGAACCTGGGTGGGCAGTCCGGCCTGAACCTGGCCTCCGAGTTGCACAAGGCCGGTGTGCTGGCCGAGCATGGCGTGAAGGTGATCGGTGTGCAGATTGACGCCATCGAGCGAGGCGAGGACCGCCAATCGTTCAAGGAAACGATGAACCGGCTGGGCATCGAAGTGCCTCGCAGCGAGATTGCTCGCACGCTCGAAGAGGCCGAGGCCATCGTTGAACGTATTAGTCTGCCTGTCGTCGTGCGAGCGGCTTACACCATGGGCGGCACGGGTAGCGGCTTGGTGTTCAACATGGACGAGTTCCGAACCGTGGTGCAGCGCGGGCTGGCGGCCAGCATGGTCGGGCAAGTGCTCGTCGAGGAGTCGGTGCTCGGCTGGGAGGAACTGGAACTGGAGGTGGTGCGCGACGCGAAGAACCAGATCGTTACCGTCTGCTTCATCGAGAACGTCGACGCGATGGGCATCCACACGGGCGATTCCTATTGCACCGCGCCCATGCTCACCGTTAGCCGGGAACTGCAAGAGCGGCTCCAAAAGCACGCCTACGACATCGTCGAAGCGATTGAGGTGGTTGGCGGTACGAACGTCCAGTTTGCCCACGACCCGAAGACCGACCGTATCGTCGTCATCGAGATCAACCCGCGTACGTCGCGGTCCTCGGCGCTGGCGTCGAAGGCGACGGGTTTTCCCATTGCCTGGGTATCGTCGCTGCTAGCCGGCGGGCTGACGCTCGACGAGATTCCCTACTGGCGCAAGGGAACGCTGGACAAGTACGAGCCGTGGGGCGACTACGTGGTGGTGAAGTTCGCCCGCTGGGCGTTCGAGAAGTTCCCCGGCCTAACCGACAAGCTCGGCACGCAAATGCTGGCCGTCGGCGAGGT
>CAZASB010000434.1:0-3568 GCA_964487655.1 uncultured Planctomycetaceae bacterium | reverse complement strand
ACACGACTTGGGCACGTGTTCAAATACGTTATTCAGTTCCCGATGAAAGTCAGGTTGTCGCACATTGCCAAGTACCGGATGATATACGGAACAAACCACGAGGACGGTTTACTGCTGATGGCCGACAATATGGCCCGGCGATGGAAGGAGTTTCGGGAAAGAGTTCGGCCGCAAGGGCTGCTTTTCGAAATGGACTTTCCCGAGCAGACGGCGAAAGGGGGCGTTGACGATGTGCGAGAGCACATTGTCGAAGTCCTCGATCGAAGAACCCCGTTGAAAGCACTGCTTGTGCAACTCGTTCGGAGTTTCGGCGTGAGCTTCTCGTTGTCGGAACTGACGACGCTCATGAAGACAATGGCGAACGAGAACGACATCAAGGTAATTCGCGTTCCGGAAAAGGCAGCTTCCGGAAAGCCAATCACTGGCTGGGACTATACAGGTCGCGGCGGGTATACAGTGTATATTCAAAGGAGTGCGCAATGGCAACGAACTCTTCTATAGAATGGACCGAATCCACCTGGAATCCGGTGACCGGCTGTACCAAGCTGAGCGCCGGGTGCCTGAACTGCTATGCGGAACGGATGGCGAAACGCTTGCAGGCGATGGGCCAGCCGAACTACCGTAACGGCTTTGAGGTTACGTGCCACCCCAAGACGCTGAAACTCCCGCTCCGCTGGAAGAAGCCCCAAATGGTGTTCGTCAACTCGATGAGCGACCTGTTCCACGAAGCAGTTCCCATGCGGTTTATCGAACGTGTATTCGCCACGATGAACCAGGCCCGGTGGCACTGCTTCCAAATCCTGACCAAGCGGGCGGAACGGCTCCGGAAGGTGGCATCCCGCCTCGATTGGCCGGCGAACATTTGGATGGGCGTCACGGTCGAAAACGCCGATTGCCTGAATCGCATCGACGCCTTGCGCACCGTGCCCGCGGCGGTCCGTTTCCTGTCGCTAGAGCCGCTCTTGGGGCCGTTGCACGGGCTCGACCTCGAGGGTATCGGCTGGGTGATCGTGGGCGGCGAGTCGGGCCCCGGGGCGCGCCCGATGTGCGAGGAGTGGGCTACTGACATCCGCGACCAGTGCAAGGAGTCGAATGTGCCGTTCTTCTTCAAGCAATGGGGCGGCGTCCGCAAGAAGGCCGCCGGGAGGGAACTGAACGGGCGACTTTGGGAAGAAATGCCGCTGGCGGCGAGTTGAAGGGACGCGGAGCATCCGAAATGATCGAGAACAACCGCACGAACGTATCGCCGGCATTCGGGCTGCTGGCCGAACAGGTCGAGGCCGATATTGCGAAGTTACCCAGCCGGCGCTTGCTGGCCTTGGAACTGGCTCGGGTTCGCGATCGGGCAACCGCGGACCTCTTCGACGATCAATTGAGCGATCGGCATCCCGGGGAAAAGCATGAACGACGCCGGTCCCAGGTTAATCATCTCCAGCGTGAGCGTGCCCGCAAAACCCGGATGAACCGTCGGCGCCGTGAAGTGGATGAGGATGCCGAACCGGGCTCGGCTGCTCTTGCCCTCAATGCGTGCAGCCAGGCATGTGGGGCGGTCCGGAAGAATGGGCAGTTCAATCCGTTCGCGGGTCTTCCCCAGAACGAAACAGTTCGGTTTCAGATGAAACGGTTGATGTTCGGTAATCGTGAAGGTCTCGGAATGCTGTCGAATCGTCTCGGCAATGCTACCCGGCTGGGTCACGTCGAAGTTGAATTGGCCCGTCTTGGGGACAGTGATTTCCTTGCCCAGCCTCAGATCGATCGAGTGGGTGTCGTACGGCGAATGCGATTGCCCCACCGTGGGCAGCCGCGGTGCCGGCTCGGGCTGAATAATCAGCCGGCGTTCGTCGAGCGCCTTGAACAGTTCAACATTCGACAGGATCATTCACTGCCTCAGACTGTCTCGTGGCGGGAGCGGACTTCAACTTCGGTATCTCGCACGGTCACTGTTTGGCCATTCTCGAAGGTTTGGCCCGGGAGCCGAACGAGCAACAATGGGCCCTCGCGGGCGAGCATGTCGACGCAAAGCCATCCCTCCACCGAACCATCGGCAGGAATCGCTTGGTCGTGTTCAACGCAATCGTCGGAAACAAACAACGAGAACTCCGTGCCATCGGCAGCTCGGCCGCGGACGGCTACTTCTCCGCTGAACATTCCGGGACTAACTTGGCAACGAAGCAGGGCATCCATGATAATCTCCGTGGACTTTGAGTGCCACATTTGGGGGGTGCAGCGATGTGTCTACTTCCATCCTATCGGCCGCGACGGTCCTGTCAATGAACCGGATCGAGATACTACCACGAATACGAAGCCAGAGCAATTCCATTCGCATGCCCACAACGGGGGAAACCAACATGAGTGCGGCGCAACACTTACCGGCGGATCGTACGCGGCACATCCCGGAGGACTTGGAGGCGGTTTGCGAGAACCTGCTGGCCCTTTCCGACGACATCTGGCTGAGCATCGACCACAACGACAACGACGCGATGGTCGAGGGCGTGCATTTCAAGCAGGGGCGTGATCAACCTTTCGGCCAACGACCTGCGCAATACCATCCGCTGACTGCTAGAAGCGTTCGACATCCCCCTCGATCGCTACAGCTCTTTTTACGGGAGGACCGGGGCGCTTGAAGAACAACGTGGTGAGCATGACCTGGGAGTTTGGCTACCTGATGCCTCAGGCGGCCTTCGGTGAGCCGGTCGAAGAAAAACGCTTGGCTTTCATGTGCTAAATACGCAAGGCTAAGAACTCAGCCAATGCCAACTGACGTAACCATTCTGCAAACCACGAGCCCCCGCTTCCCGGCCGCCCTACGCGGCGGCGGGACCGGGCTGGCAATCGAGCGGCTTTGGGTCATCGGCAACCTCGAACTGCTCGAACGGCCCTTGCTCGGATTCTTCTGCTCGATGCAGTGCCCCGGTGCCGTCATTGTACGGAGCTACGACATCGCGCGCGAACTGAGGGACCGCGACGTGCCAGTCATTGGCGGGTTCCACTCGCCCATGGAGAAGGACTGCCTAGACATTCTACTGCGAGGCACGCAGCCGGTGGTCGTCTGCCCAGCGCGAGGAATCGAACGCATGCGGGTGCCCGGGACGTGGCGGTCCGGCATAGCCGCCGGGCGCATTCTGCTTCTTTCCCCCTTCCCCGCTCGGCAGCGACGGCCTACCAAAGCCCTGGCCGAACAGCGAAACCGCATGGTTGGCGCGTTGGCCTCGCGTTTTCTGGCCGCCCACGCGGCACCAGGCAGCAAGACCGAGCGCCTTTGCCGCGAGTTGCTCGCTGCGGGAAAGCCGGGCTACGTCATCGACGCCGACCGCCACTTGCTGGAAGCCGGGGCTAGGTCTCTCTCCCAATCGAAAACTGACGAACTTGTGGACGCTGGGCCATGACCCAAATCGGCGACGCAAGGACAGGTAATGCGCTTTGGGCAGAGCGTTTTGCAGCAGAACCGGACGCACGCGCGAGCGCGTCCCCATCTCCGAACTCCGATCTTCCAGCTCCAAACTCCCCCCTCCCACTGACCGGGTGGCCCAGGGCGGTTACCCGCCCTGGGCTCCCACAGACCCGTACG
>CAZASB010000433.1:0-3639 GCA_964487655.1 uncultured Planctomycetaceae bacterium | reverse complement strand
CCCACCAAGGAAGCGGCTTGCTTGACCCACCCTACCTATCGTGAATAATCCGGGCCAGACGCCGGTCAGAAGCAGAATCCACGCAGTCGCCAACTATTTACACGACATGATCGAATCCCCTCTCGTTTGCGTCAAGTGTGATTCATTTATACCAAGCCTGTAAAATCGCTAGGCTTGTCCAGGGGCATGTGCGGCCGCAAGGCTTGCCCGGGGCTCATCCGGCGACATCCGCGGGAGTTTTTTGAGCGAGCGGCATTCCCGGGACGAACCGTTTTCCCAGTGGGCTGGCGAGCAGAGCGGGCAGGAGGATGAGATCGCCGAACAGAGCGACCAGCAGCAAGATGGCCATCAGCCAGGCGAAGCGAACGATGGGCATGAACGAGCTGAGCGAGAAGACCAACATGCCGCCGGCGCCGATGAGCGTGGTATGCACCATCGCGCTGGAACACCGGCTGAACGCAACTCGAATTGACTGGTGACGCGAGCGACCTTCATCGGCTTCGGCACGGAACCAGGTAAGGAAATGGAACGTATCGTCCACGGCAATACCCATGGCCGCGCTGGCCGTCATGATCGATCCGATTTCAATCCAGACGCTGAGCCAGCCCATCAGTCCGAAGACCACCACGGCCGGAAACACATTGGGCAGCATGGCCAGCAACCCAGCGGTCGGACTGCGCAGCACGCATATCATTACCAGAGTGATCATCAGGAACGCCATGAAGAAGCTCTCGGTCAGATCATTGAGCAGAGTCCGCTGCGCCTTATAGATGAGCGGGATGACCCCGGTATAGGTAACTCGCACGTCCTTTGCATTCTCAACGGCCGGATCGAGCTGCTCGCGAAGCGTCTCGACGAAGCGGCCGTAGTCGATATCACTCAAAGCCGGCGCGCGGATGCTGATGCGCCAGAGCCGCTCTCCGCCGTCGCCGTCGGCCAGGAATCGGGCCTGCCGGAGCCGCTGACGCAACAGGGGTACGTTGTGCTTTAGCACGGCCCGCCCCGCGGCATCGCGAGCGAAGCCGCCGGTGGGCAGCAGGGGCGAGAAACTGGCCGCCGACATGGCCGCCCCCACGTCCGGAAGTCGCTCCAGCCGCTCCTGCAATCGATCGACCCACGCAAGCTGTTCCAGGAACTTGGTTTTTGAATCGTGTGAGAAGTGGATCACCAGTTCCAAGGGCACGAGCGGTCCGAGGTGCTCCTCCAGCCATCGATAGTCTCGAATGATCCGGCTATCCGCCCCGAAGCGATATTGAAGTTTGACCGTTGAACGCAGCCACGGCAGTCCGGCTCCCGTTCCAACCATCAGCAGCAGGCAACAAGTAATCACGGCCGTGCGATGCCGGCAAAGGAAGTCCGCCAGGAATTCGACCCGTCTCGAACCGACAATACCGGCACTCGCCTCGCTGCCGGCCGGCCGTGGACGGCCTGGCCAGAGTGACAAGGCCACGGGTAGCAGCAAAAGTACAACGGCCAGGCTGGCCAGCATGCCTACGCCTGCATAAATACCGAACATCCGCACCGGTACGATCCGGCTAAACGCCAGGGAAAACAGGCCGATGGCGGTCGTTCCCGAGGCCAGCGTGCATGGCTTCCAGCCATCCACCAGGGCATGCAACGGCGCGCCCGGGCCGAACCCTTCCCGGCACGCGCCGTGGTAATAATTGACCAGATGGACCGCACCCGAGATGCTCAATACATACACCAGCGGCGGAAGCATGGTCATGACCAGATTCATCGTTCCGCCGGTATAGTAGAGAATCGACAGGGCCGCGCCCGTACTGTAGACCGCAATGGCCAGCACGATGAGCGCCACGCGCAGACTGCCCAGGCGAAGCCAAGCGATGCCGAATGCAACCACCCCGGCCAGGGCGGCCAGTTGCAGCAGCAGGCGCTGGCTTTCGATGTCGATCGTGGCGGCATCGACCGTGGGACCACCAAGCCGTAACTCGTCCGGCTTCAGGCCGCACGCCCGTTCGGCCGTCTCGAACACCTGCCGGATCGCCGCGGCGCGGTTTTCGGCGCCGCGCGGGGCGATGGTCAACAGCACGCATGTGGTTTGGCCGTCTGGCCCGATGAGCACGCCGCGCAATCGTTCGATGGCCTCGTGACGCGGCAGGTTGAGCGGCGGCGCAGTAAGCTGTTCGAGCACCTGCCGGCCCGTCAGCGCTCGCTGGAACATGGCGGTTTGCGACTCGGCCAGCAGGGTCTCGGCTAGGCGTTCGGCGCGGCTGTCGCGCAGCGTGCAGCCCGGCCAGCTCACCACGGTGATCTCGTCGCTGCCGAAATGCTCCTGCAACCAGAGGTAGGTTTCCGTTTCCTGGAAACCGCGCGGGAGCCACTGGCGCGGGTCGTTGGAATTGCCGCGCAGGGCACCCCGCACTCCAATTGCAACCCACGGTAGACTCAGAGCTACCAGCAGCACCACGGCCGCCAAGTACGTGTTGGGGAGTCGTCGGACCTCGCGCCCCGTTTGCTCTCCGCCGTGGTCAGGAAGCTTGCACACGGGCCACCGCCGGTTCGGCCAGGAAGCTGTGCAACAAGCGGGCGAACTCCTTGGGTTGTTCGATCGGCGGCGCATGACCGCATTCGTCGATGAAGGCCAACCGTGCGTTCCGAATGCCGTTGCAGAACTGCTCGCCGACAAACGGAGGCGTAATCGTGTCGTTCCGGCCCCAGATGATCCAAGTCGGCACGTCCACCTTGGCCAGTTCGTCCTTCATGTACCGGTCGCGAGTGGCCTTTGCCACCCGCAGCAAGAATCGACGATAGCCACGATCGGACAACATGCCGTAAATCTCCTCGACCAGTTCATCGGTCACATGCACTGGATCGTAGAATATCTCACATGCCTGCTCACGAATCAACCCGTGGCAGAGTTGCGGGGCACGGCCGCCGCTAAGGCTCTGCTCGAACAGGCCGGCACTGCCGGTCATGACCAGCTTTTCGACGCACTCGGGACGCCGCAGGTAGAAGTCGAGCGCCACCTGACCGCCCAACGAGTTCCCACAAAGCACCATGTGGTCCAATCCCATTGCGTTGACGAAGTTCTCCACGTGGTCGGTCAGTTGATCGAGTGAACGGAATGCGTCGTGACGACGCTTACCATTGTGGTCGATTGGAAGCTGAAGCGCCAGGAACCGGTAGTGGTCGGCCAGATCGCTCATGATCGATCGCCAGTTTTCCGGGCTGCCGAACAGGCCATGCAACAGGAGAACCGTTACCGGCCCAGTGCCGATTTCGAGGAAACGGCAGCCGTTGATTTCCGACGTAGTGGCTTGCGCCGATTCGCGCAACCGAGAATGACCATTCACCGTGGTAAGAAGGTGGCTCATGGAACCTCCAAGTAATGCCCCAGTTGCCGCAACGCATCCGCGGCCTTGCGATCTTTCACAACGCTACCAAGCCAGTGCCAAGGGGCGAGGCACGGCGGGAAAAGCGCCTCCGCTTTTCCACGACGGAACCACCCCAGCCAAAGTTCGGACTGCGGGGCACCGCAAAGGCGAGAACTTTATTATAGCGAGAGTCGCCATGGACCGCAAGAACCGGCAGCCGAATTACCAGTCATTCCCCCCGAACGCACCACCGCTAGCCCGGATTATTCATGATAGGTAGGGTGGGTCAAACAAGCCGCTTCTT
>CAZASB010000432.1:0-3642 GCA_964487655.1 uncultured Planctomycetaceae bacterium | reverse complement strand
GCCCGTACGGGTCTGTGGGAGCCCAGGGCGGGTAACCGCCCTGGGCCACCCGGTCGCACACAACTCAAATCATGCCTGCAACCGTGTCGGCCACGGCCCCAAACATGAACCACGAAAACCACGAATCACACAAAAGTAGCCGCCGGCATGGCGGGGCAGAGCGACCAGCGGTTGAAGGAGCGGCGAGAAGCGGGGGCCGGCGTCTCAATCCTTGACAGTCGTGGTGGAGGATGGTAATCTCAACCCATGCCACGACGATTGCGAGTTGCCAGTGGGGGGTATGGGTGGCTCGCATCTCGGCGACGCCGATTGGCCGCAGCACGCCGCGAAGCCGTTCGGCCTCGAATCGACTTCGCCCTCGCGGTCGCCCCCGGCCTGCTGCATCAGAATGAAGATAGAGACTCCAACTCCCTTACACGTCCGAAACAGCGACGCTGGCAAGTAAGAGGACCGAATCATGCATCTCGACCCGCAGGCAGTATTTGATGCCGCCATGAGGCTGCCGGAAGGCGACCGCTTAACGCTCGCCTCGCAATTGCTCGAAAGTTTGCCGCCTGAAGACACAACGATGGCGCTGGACGACTCTGAATTCGCTGCCGAGCTGGATCGACGCTTTTCCACCAGCGACGCGGGGATTCCTTGGGCCGAGTTGAAGGCGGAAGGCTAGTGTCCAGCAAGCGAGTCGTATTCCATAGGGTTGCCGCGCAAGAGTATCGTTCCGCCCGCGACTGGTACGCTGACCGCTCGCCGAGAACTGCCGACAACTTTCGCGCTGCTGTCGATCAGGCGGTCGGACGCATTGCATCGGAGAGCAATCTCTTGCCCAAACTCGGGCGTGCGTACGGCTGGGTGCGGGTGCGCCGATTTCCCTATGTCTTGATCTTTCGTGAGCGTTCGGCAGGCTCCATTATGGTGATAGCCGTAGCCCACACAAGTCGCCGTCCAGGCTACTGGCGCAGTCGCCGGTGAGTCGAACCGGCGGGCCGCACGATCATCGCCGGCCCTGAAAGGGCGCGACCCAAATCACGCCTGCAACCGAATCGGGCCGCGGCCCCAAACATGAACCACGAAAACCACGAATCACACGAAAGTAGCGGCCGGCATGGCGCGACAGAGTGGCCAGCGGCTAGAAGCGGAGGCCCGAGTCTCAATTCTTGACCGTCGTGGTGGCGGCTGGTAGTCTCAGGTCATGCCACGACGATTGCGAGTTGCCAGTGGGGGGTATGCATGGTTCGCCTCTCGGCAACGCCGATTGGCCGCAGCGCACCGCGAAGCCGTTATGCCTCGAATCGACGCTTCGCCCTCGCGGTCGCCCCTGGCCTGCCGTATCAGAATGCAAGTCAAGGCTCCCGACATTTACACGGCTCGGGGCGGGGTTCCTTTCCAGCCAACTTAATCCAGACTCCGCCCGGCTATTCCGGTGCCGCAAACCTGGGAGCCGCACCCCGCTACGGAAATCCTCGGTGGGGGTGGGTTGACAGCGGCGTTCGCGCGGTATTAGAGTTGGTGCGTTGAACAATCGCCGTTGTGTATCATGCCCTGCGGCCGGTGCCTCGGCCGGAATCCAACGAGCCGGGCGCGGGCAACTGCGTCACCCGGCAACGGGATGGCGCATGACGAGCCATAAGGACGTTCGCACTGACCATGATTTCCTCGCACGTCGTGGACCTTGGCAGTCCCGGTGTCCGTAGCCTGACACACTTTCCGGATGCCCGGCTCGAGGATCGCTCGGCGGAAACCGCGTGGCGCATGAGCAAATACGCCCCCCCCTTCAGAACGCTCCGGGGCGTCATCATCGAGTTTCCGGATTTCCGGCACCGCACAAGCATTATCGTCGGGTATCACGAGAAAGGGAGCAGTGATGGGCGTTGGGATTGGTCTATTCATTGTGGTACTCCTGGTTGTCATTGTTTTCATCATAGCGAATGACATTCAGATAAAGGGGTGGGTCGAGAAATTTGAGGCCATCGAAGTTCACCTCCGCAGGCTTGAAGACTTCTCTGCTACGCAGAGAATCATTGGCGTGGACGCCACCACCGGACTTGCAGTTGATGAGCAACGGAATCGCGTCTGTTTGATTAACCGGACAGAAGACAACGTAACTACCCGCATCTATTCATACGACGATTTGCTTTCCTGTGAACTCTTCGAGGACGGTGTAACACTTACAAAGACGGTACGTTCAAGCCAAATTGGCGGTGCGCTGGTAGGAGGCTTACTTCTCGGTGGCGTGGGTGCAGTGATTGGAGGACTGTCGGGTAGAACTCAGACGTCGGGCAAGGTGACTAAGGTTGATGTTCGTGTGACCGTCAATGACACCGCCCGTCCTTTGCACGATATTACCTTTCTCAATGGCGAAACTGAAAAACACAGCGACATATACACACACGCAATCCAAGAGGCACGCCAATGCCACGGGTTGATCGAAGTGTTAATAAAGCGTGCTGACCTCGAAGGTAAGCAAACACATGCGGTTACCGTATCCAAGCGTGCGCGAATCCAGTTCCGCGTGTCAGGTGTACACCGCGACACGGGTGCCGAATGTACGGTGAGTGTCTATGCTCCCGACGAAGCGGTTGCGATAAGGATCGCAAACGCGCAGGATATCCTTGTCGGTGACATTGTCATGGTGGCGATTGAAGATATGAGTGATTAGACAGTTTCCGGGTAGGAGCCTTTTGAAAACTGGTGCCCCACAAACTCGTTCCATCAAGGATATCTGTCATGAAGCATATCATGTGTCCAACGTGCATGCGCCGATTCGACGTCGACGATGGCCACCTGCGTTCCATCGTTTACTGCCCGAATTGCAGTCTCTCGCTCAATTGTGACGCCAACGTGGTGCCTGAAGCAAAGCCGGCGGAATCTGCTATGAAGACACCTACCAGTATGCCGCCAAGGATGTCCCCGATATATTCTGTCGGGCTGGTGGGAATTCCAATCGTGATCTTAATGCTTGTTGTGTTCTTGCCACGTCGTGTGTCGCGGACAACACCGCCTGCATCCGACTCTGATCAACTTAATGTGTTGTCTCGGTCGCAGTCGACTCCCTTTTTGACCCGGGAAGAAGCAATTGACACGTCCGTCGATCAACTGGTCGATCAACACTGGCGGCCACTTCCCGGCGGAAATAGCAGGGAAGACGCGAAACGCGTAACAAGAGATATCCTGAAGGCGCGCAATTGGGAGGAGTTCGAAGCCGTAATGGAAAAGCATATTCGGGAGGGTCGCTAAGTGAATGGCGTGCAACACATCTGGTAAGTAATCGCCCAGCGGAACACTTTGAAAAGTCAGACATAGCGCACCTTAAACAGGCCGTTGTCGCCTGCTGTTGGCAACAACTTCAGACTTCGCCCGCTTATTCCCGTCCCGTAAACGTGGGCGCCGCAGAGTGTATGCGTGACTCGGCGCTTGGCAACAGCGCTCCGCGGCCCATTAGGCCTCGAATCGACGCTTCGCCCTCGCGGTCGCCCCTGGCCTGCTGTCTCACAATGAAAGTGAAGACTCTCGGCCCCTCCGACACACCCCCGGTATCCGTTTCCCCCCTGCCTCTTGTTCACGATATGGCGATTTCGGGTGCCTGAAACATGTGCTGGATGTGTGGTTTAAGGAAGAAGTCAAACCACGCCTTGCGGGCCATGC
>CAZASB010000431.1:0-3660 GCA_964487655.1 uncultured Planctomycetaceae bacterium | reverse complement strand
GAACCACCCACCCTACGCCTTTCACCACCGGTTTGCACCCAGAAACGGAAGAACCATGATCCACCGTTTCCGCCGCGAAAATGGGACTGTCCTCTTCGCATACAGCGGCGAAAACTGCCTGCGCCGCCCCGTGAACGGTTACGTTTTCTGGAAACTGTGTCTGAAGTTCATGCTATGCGCAAATCCTTGAATAGTACTTATGGTTAATATATCGTTATACTATCGAGGGGGTGTCCGGATATTGTGTGTTTGCTTCTTGATTTGCCTAGCTTGCCCAATTATGATCAATAGAGTGGGTTGTGGACTGCGCGGCCTGGTGTCGTGCCGGCGGGCGTCCTCGGATGCTTGCCCGGATGGTTCTACCTTTGGCCCATGGGCCAGCGTGGCGAGACCATGGGCCCGCGTGGTGAGATTGGACCGGACAATCACCTTCTTCCGAAACTGGAGAGATTTGGCATGTCTTCTCGACTTGTACATTTAACGATTCTACCGGCAATTCTTGTACTGTCCCTCGCGTTTGCGCCTGCATGTCTGGGCCAAATTGGCGAGGGCGCGGCAGGCGTGGCCATTGACGCGGACGGAGTGCTTCGCACGAAGTTATTCGCTGATCCCGGCGGCCGACTGCTTCAGGAGCGTATTGCCGCTGCTCGGGCATCGCTCGACCAGAAGCTGGTGCGCCCGACGCCCATGCGAAAGATCTCGATCAACCGGCTTGAGAAGGCCATTGCCGACCGGGGCGGCGTGGTAACCGATGAGATGCGTTACTTGGCAGGCCTTCAGCGGGCGAAGTACGTGTTCTGCTACCCCGACTCGGGCGATATCGTGATTGCCGGTCCGGCCGAGGGTTGGGTGACCGATGCCGCCGGGCGCGTTGTCGGGATGACCACCGGGCGACCGGTGGTGCAGCTTGAGGATCTGGTGGTTGCCATGCGGGCCTTCCAGCCCGGAGGAAAGTCGACGCCGCTTATTGGCTGCTCGATCGATCCGACCGCCGAGGGGCTTGCCGCCATGCAGCAGTTCCTCCGGCAGGTAGGCTCGTACGCCACGCCGTCGCACACCCAGGTGATTGTCGATGGGCTCCGCAACAACCTTGGCTACCAGACGGTGAGCATCAACGGCATCCATCCGAATACCCGCTTCGCCCAAATCTTGGTGGAAGCTGATTATCGGATGAAGCTCATTGGCATCGGGTTGGAGCAGCCGCCGGTTCGCCTGGTCAGCTACGTGGACCGCGCGAATCCAGCCCAGGTGAGCCGCAACGCGATGCAGCGATGGTTCTTTACGCCCGACTACGAGTGTGTGCGCGTCGCTCCCGATCGACTCGCGATGGAGCTTGTGGGCGACGGCGTAAAACTGATTGGCGAGGACGAACTGGTTACCGCCGAGGGTCAACGCGTAGTAGCGGGACGGTCGAACAAGGCAAGCGAGGCATTCGTGGGTAGCTTCACGCAAAACTACCCGCAATTAGCCGCGCGGTCGCCCGTGTACGCCGACCTGCGCAACCTGATCGACTTGGCCATTTCCGCGGCCTACATGCAGCAGGAAGGCTTCTACGACAAGGCCGGTTGGTCCATGCCGCTTCTAGGCGATGAGAGCAAGTTCGCCGTCGAGCGATACGCACCCCCGCGGCAGGTCGAAACGGCCGTCAACGCCATCTGGAAGGGAAACCGCCTGATGACGCCCGTCGGCGGCGGTGTGACCATCGAGGCCGCCCGCGCCGTGCGCGAGGCCCAGCCGGACGAGAAGGGGCAGGTTGCCAAGCTTCGCGAGGAAACCGCCGTGAAGCTGGCCGAAGGCCAGTGGTGGTGGGACTAGTAGATCTCGATGCTCTTCACGACGCCGCCCGACGATTGAGAGGCGTACATGCATCGCGACGCGGCATCGTACAGTTCGGCCGGCGGGAAGTTCCGTGGCGGCAGGGCCACGGTCGCGGCCCCCACGCCCAGCGACACTTCGGGTACGCGGTCCGTCCAATCGACCCTCTGCACCGCGCACCGGAACTGGTGCGTCAACTCCAAGCCGTATTCAACGGCTTGGCGACGTTCGCAGTCGGGCAGAATCAGGGCAAACCCGCCCGATGCGTACGGCCGGCAGATGGCGCAGTAGTGGTCCAATTGCCGGCAGGCACGCTCCAGTTCCCGCAACAGCACGTCGTAGCCGGCGGTTCCCGGTACAAAGCCTGCGGCGCTCGGCAGCTCGAGTTGGACCAGGATGAGGCTCAGCGGGCAACGCGAGTTCCGGCACGCGCGGGCCGAAGCGGTCAGGTGCTCCAGAAGCTTGGCCTCAACGGCGGAATTGTAGGATAAGGACGTGGGGCGCTTTGCCGGGGTCGAGGCGACACCCTGAGCGCAAGATTGGATCGCAACCTCGATCGGCTGCGGCTTCCGCTCCGCCGGCGGGAACGCCGGCAGCGAGAGGCTTGCAACCGCGCGGGTTAGATCCTCCAGTTCGTCAAGTATCGATTGTTCGTCGGACGCTGGAGCCGTTTCTTTGTGTCCGTCCAGCATGGCCACGGCGGCCGACTCGGCCACCACTGATAGTTGCCGGTAGGCGCTAAGGAGCACGTCGCTATAGTTCAATCCGTCGGGCAAGTCCAACGAGAGCACGTCAGCCAAATGTAGTACCTTCTCCTCCAAAGTCTCAACCAGTCGTTCGAGTTGCTCGTCCGAGAACTCGCGATAATGCCGGCCGACAATCAGCAGTTCGGCCAGGGCCTCCGGTTGTCCGTCGGCCAGAAAGCTGGCCAGCAGCTCGGCCAGATGCAGAATCTGTTGCGAGGGACTGCGTCCGGCCATCGTCGCGTCGGACGGGCGCAGGCCTTCACCCCAGGCAATCGACTCGACCAGTGCCGTCGGTAGCCCCCAATTGGCTAAGATACGCGCACTCAGCGCCGTGTGGTCGAAGCCCATGGTCTCCATCTCGATAGCAGCCAAGTCGAAGTGGCCTTCCGCTACCTTGTCGAGAAGCTTGCAGTAGGGCTCGCCAAGTTCCTGGATCAGCAGCAGTTCGCCCAGGTCTTGCAGGAGGCCGGCCATGAAGGCATCGTCGCCCGGAATCTGCCAGAGCGATTCGCTGATCTCACGCCCGGCCACGGCTTTTGTCAGGGTATGTCGCCAATAATGCTGTAGTACACTGCCTTCGACCTTGGCGAACAACGCCGGCGGCAAGCTAAAACCCAAGACCAGCATCTTCAGTGGCTTACTGCCCAGTAAGGCCAGAGCCTGGTTCAAATCGCTGACCTCGCGACTGAGCCCAAACAGGGAACTGTTCACCACGCGCAGCAGCTTGCTCGTCAATGCTGGGTCGTTTTCGATGCACTTCTTCAGCGCGTGCGTATCGACCTGCGGGTTGCTGGTCAGTTCAAGCACCTTCATCGCCACGGCAGGAAGGCTATAAAGTTGCGTTGCCTTGGCGGCAAGCCGTTGAAGAGCGGTTTCCGCGGTGTTCATAATGCTGCGTTCCAGATAGCCGTTCCATGCCAGGCACTGAGCCGAATGCGCCCCCAGAACGAGGGGTCTACTTGGCGCATATTATGCGTTTCGGTCAGCTCAATCAACTGTAGCTTACCCCTGGCCGAGATCGTTCACTACATGCTGCAGCTTACCCCTAGCCCGGATTATTCATGATAGGTAGGGTGGGTCAAACAAGCCGCTTCTTTGG
>CAZASB010000430.1:0-3668 GCA_964487655.1 uncultured Planctomycetaceae bacterium | reverse complement strand
CGAGTACCTGTCGCAAGTCCTTGGCCTGTCAATGGTTTAGTGTGCGTTTGCCCTGGGTTCCGGGCTGTTCCGAATTGGGACTTGTTTTGGGCAATGTCAGTCGCTGCCACACGAAAGGTTGGCTAACCGCCGGGCCACCTGAATGATCTGGTCCCGGCCGCCCGAACCGTTCTCGATGTTATCGTACCGGCGTGGCGGAATCCAGGACCGGCCGCGCAGGGCACCGGCCAGTGCGCCGACTCTGGCGCCGATGGTGTCGGTGTCTCTTACGCCTCAACCTTGTGGTCGGGCCTTACCCGACCCCGATGAAGCCAATGCTTTCGTCGCCCACTTCCGCACGCTTGCAGCCGGGTCTTCCGTGGCCGAACGGACGTAGGCTGGGCCGAACTCCTTCAGGCCAATCCGGTAGGCAGCATGCCGCACCGGCGCCGCACGATCCGAAATGCCTTGGTCGAGATAACGTCGTGTGGCGTCCGGCCCCAACTCCTCGGTGCAGGCATTGACTACGTCTAATGCGCCCTGGCGGACGATTGCCGATTCAAGCCCCAGCCTGTCCGGACTCAGGAGAAACTCATCAATCACCTCGCGCGCCGGTTCGCCGACGTGTTCCACCAGGGCAAGGACCGCATGCCGCTGCAGGCCGGGAAGCATCCGTTGGGGGCCGTAACGGGCTACTTCCAACGCCAAGAGCGGAAGCCGGCCCCACCAATCTTCGGTTGATTCCAGCATCTCACGCAATGCGGCATCGCGCTGCCGAAACCGCTCAGCCTGCGGGGAGCAGCCGAGCAGACCGCGGCAGAACTCTCGCTTGACTTCCGTCACAAGCCAATCGGCCGACATCAGCGAGTGGAATAGGCGGAAGGGGGCGCGAACGTGGATGCGGGCGCGATCGACGGCCACCAGCAGCACGTGCAGGTCCCATGCCTCCGGCGGCCCCTTGGCCTCAAGGATTAGCCGACTGAGCGTAGGTAGATCCGCCTCCTCAATACCTTGCAGGAAAGTCCGGGACGATTGCATTGCCAGGAAAGCCAAGCGGCCGGCGTCGACGGGCACGGGAAGTCCCATCTTCACCGCATGGAGCCAGGCGGCGCCAATACCTGGTGGCGAGTCAATGGCCTCGGGGTCGGGATCACAGACGCCCAAGAAGAACTCGACAACCGGCCCGGTCAAGGTCGCGTGGCCCCCGCCCAGCACGTGGAGGGTTACAAAACCGATCGCATGGAGATCTTGCACCCACTCATCAGGAACTTCCTCCAAGTCCAGAGGCTCGTCGTACTGAAGTCCCTGAGCGTGTTCCCATTCGCTGAACCCCTCTCGGGCGAGCTTCAGGAAGACCAGCCAGTCGGCCTGATCGAGCCCAAGTTTATCCCGAAGCCGATTCAGAGCCTTCGATACGCGAGGCCGGCGGAGTTGCGGAGATGTTTTACGGCGTTTACCCATGATTCTTCCTTGCGGTCAAGCCTGGCCTTCACCTGCAACCACCCGCAACGGCTGCTCCAGCACCGTACTGACGCCGGCGGGGTCGCGGAGGCGGCTCTGCAGCATGGCCGTGGCGAAGGCCATGGGCAGGCATTCGGAGAACTTCAGGCCGTCGATGGCTCGCTCATCGACGTCGGGCTGCATGGTGCCAATGTCTTGCTCCCGCAACCGGGCCACGGCGCGCTCGATGTCGCTGGTTGTCACCGGCGACTCGAAGCCCAGGCCGAAGCTGTCGTGCTCCATCCGCGAGTGCGTGAGCTGGGCGAGGGACGGAGCCAGGGTCGCGTTCGCGCCGGCGCCGGCGAAGGTCCACCATCGCAAGGCGTCCTTCGGTCCATTCAAGACGACGGTGCTGCCAGCGTCGAGCCAGGCGTAATCCTGCCGGATTGCGTCGAGCTGGTCCGTCGCCCGGCGCGACCAGCAGTCGGCATGGTTATCACCGGCAAGGATGCGTTGGACGGCCTGGCAGAGGCGGAAGCCAAGCCCCGGACCGTCGCCCTTCCAGCGGGACCGGCCGCGGTCGGTCGATACCTCGACGTGGGCGACCTTCCGTTGCCAGTCGATGTGGGTGACGTGCCACGCCCGCCCGCCCAGTAGCAACACGCGGCCTCCCTCCTGCTTGCCGAGGAAGGTCAGCTCGTCGACGAACCCCAGGACCCGCCTTCCATGCAGGACCGTGAACAACGGCGGCGAAAGGAACACGGACAGCAGTTCCATGAAATGCCGCCGGCCGTACGTCTCCTCACCCTTGCGGCCGATCCCCAGAATCCCCTGATCCTCCCAGAGCATCCCCTTGGTGAGCATCCCCTCGACGATCTCCTCAACACGCTGCGAAGGCATTTCTGCGAACGCTGGCACGGCGCGCACCCATTCCAGCCAAGTTTGTCGGCCGATCCCGCTCTCCTGGAGCACCAGGGCCATCAACTGCTGCGCGAGGATGTGGTACGGCTCCGGCGGCGGCTGGATTGGCTCAACGTAGTCTTCGGCCCAAAGGTCGATCAGGCCGGCCGCCTGGAGCAGTGCATCGTCGCGGGTGGCGAGGAACAGGCAGTTTCGCATCGAACCCTCGCGCCGGCCCGTGCGGCCCATCCGCTGCAGGAAGCTCGATACGGTGGTCGGGCTGTCGATCTGGATCACGCGGTCCAGGTTGCCCACGTCAATGCCCAACTCCAGCACGCTGGTGGCCACAATCGCGCAGTCGTCCCGATTGGCGAAGGCATCTTCAGCCTGCCGCCGCTGCTCTTGGCTCAGTGAGCTATGGGTTACGAAGGCCGTCACGCCCAGTTGCCCCAGCGTTGCCCCAAGCTCTTCGGCCCGGGCGCGGCTGTCGACGAACACGAGCCGCTTCTCCCCCCGGTGCAGCCGCGAGATGACCACCGCCGCATTGGCGAGCGAACCCACGTAGTCGAGCTGGACCTCGGCCTGCCCCCCTGTGGGTTCCTGCGGGCGGTAGACGGTGCGCGGTCTCGTGCAGGAGCCGGCCAGCCAGTCGATGAGCAAGTCGGGATTCCCGACCGTTGCCGACAGCCCGATCCGCTGAAGCTCCCGGCCCGCCATTCGCGAAACACGTGCCAATACCGACAGCAAATGCCATCCCCGGTCGTCGCCGGCAAAGGCGTGGATCTCGTCCACAACCACCACTCGCAGGTTGGAAAACAGGCCGCGGGCATCGACGTTCGGCGAGACGAGCATCACTTCGAGCGACTCCGGCGTGGTGAGCAGGCAGTCGGGCGGATCTCGCAAGATGTGTCGGCGGGCGGTCGTGGTCACGTCGCCGTGCCACAGGGCCGAGCGCCGGCCCAGCAACGAACAGTACCGCTGGAGGCGAATATCAAGGTTATTGAGCAGGGCCTTGATCGGGCAGATGTAAAGCACGCTCAACCCGGTCCAACCCTCCGTCAGCATCCGCGATGCGATGGGCAGGAAGGCCGCTTCCGTCTTGCCGCCCGCCGTGGGCGCCAGCACGATCATGTGCTCGCCGGCCAGGATCGTGGGGATGACCGCTTCCTGAAACGGCCGCAACTCGCGCCAACCCAGACTGTTGACCACGTGGTGCTGAACGGCGGGATGGAGGCTGTCAAATGCGTTCACTGTTTGAACCAAGGACCAAAAACCAAGAACCAAGAACTCACAATTCCAACTCGATCTCGTCAACATCACTCGCCCCCATCGCCTGCCGCTCGACGGGG
>CAZASB010000429.1:0-3675 GCA_964487655.1 uncultured Planctomycetaceae bacterium | reverse complement strand
AAAATGGGACTGTCCCCTTCGCATACAGCGGCGAAAACTGCCTGCGCCGCCCCGTAAACGGTTACCTATCGGGGCGGGACCGAACGCGACGAAAGCCGCAGAACGGCATCGGCATAGCGGTTCGGATTGTTTTCGAATCGTTGCAGCGTCTCCTCGCTGGAAAACAGGTACACCCGACCGCCGAAGAAGGCGCCATGCTCGCGTTTCCCTGTCACAGCGTGACTTTCGTCAACCGCCGCGACCACGTCGTCGCCGGAAAGGACCGGGGCATAACGGTCGGGCTCCTGGAAGAAACGGGCCGCCTTGTCTCCGCTTGCGAAAAGGTACGTCCGTTCACGGTGGATCACGCCATGCGCCCGATTGCCCAGCATCCAGCGACGCTGGCCGGCCAGAAGATCGTCACTGAGCGATACGGCACAGTATCCGTCCAGCGCCAAGGGCGGATTCGCCTCAACGGACGGTGTGCGAGACACCCCATCTGCATCGCGAGGACCGAGTGCCACCGGTGACGGCGGCGGTCCAGCGAATGGCGGCCCGGCAGGCAGTTGTCCAACAGGCGGCTGTCCAGCGAGTTGTCCGACGGGCGGAACGGCAGGCGGCTGGTTCACGGCAGGTCGATAGGCGACTGCGGGAGGCGCTTGAGCCGACCGTTGCGTCTGGGCGGCAAGCCGGTTGAGCCGCTGGGCAAGCTGTTCGGGAGCAATCCGGCCTTCGACTCGATCGAGCGGCGTTCCATCGGCCGAAACCACGACGATCGCCGGCAAGCCGCGTATGCCATAATGGCGCGCAAGGGCGGGCGCCTGGTCGTGGTTGATCTTTACGGGAATGAACGCCACGTGAATCGACGCAGCGACACCAGGCCGGCTGAACACGTCGCGTTCCATTTCGGTGCAAACCGGACACCAAGGCGCCCAGAAATATGCCATGACAAGCTGTCCTCCCCTGGCGGCATGCGCTTTTGCCCCCTCGAAATCAGGGTGCCATTGTACCCCCGACTGCCCCAAGGCACTTGTAGCAAGGCCAAAAACAGCGAACAAGCCAATCAGAAAGCCCCCTGCGCAACGCATTCTTCCCATCCTGCCGTTAAGTGGGATTTTTTACGGCCTATAACACCGTCAATCAGTATCGGATAGTACGAATGCAGAATCTGGTGAAAAAATGGCGATCAGGTGGAAATTGCCAGTATTTCCGGTGATACCCCACGTTTTCGCGATTTCCTCTTGCAAAACGCGATACCCTGTTGTATAAGAACATAGAGTTTGCTAGAATGAATAGCCCAGGCTGGATGGTCCGTTCGAGAATTGGGCCTGTCTGTTAAGGTGGCCTGGAATCCGCTTGTGCCGAGTTCGTCTCGGTTGTCTGGCCCATATCGCGAAATGCCGGGTTGTTTGGCTCGGATAGGGATGGGGTTGGAGCAGGGTGGCAAATCGATAGTGCCATGAATATGCCCTGTCGGGATGAATCGTGCTTGAGCATCAGGGTACGGTTCGACGCGATTCGATGATTCCAAACACCTCGCGCTTCTCGAAGTGCCGAGTCAACTTGAAGGCCGGCGGCCAGGACGCCGTATCTACTGACGCCCATACGCTCGGTTTTCGCAAATTCGAAATCACCTGAGGCTGATGCTGGATTCATATCCTTCCAGAGGAAGGGAAATGCCTTCCCGTAACGGGCAAGGCTGGGCACGCGCAATGTTGCGCGTCAACTGAAGGAACTGGAGTAGGTGTGCTCATGGTCAAACGGAAGAAGAACCGCCCACGTGGACGCGGTGGCAGTGGTAGTCAGGTAGTCGGAAATCGCCGTCGTCCGCGTCCCGGCCGGGTGGAAGACAACGGTACCCGGCCAGTTGACGTCGTCGACGCGGGTGAGCCGGGCACCACCGAACCCGGTGGCGGCATCTTGGAAATGCATCCGAACGGCTACGGCTTTCTTCGCGATCCCAACGCGAACTATGTCCGCCAGATTTCCGATCCCTTCGTGCCAGGAAGCATGATTGAAAAATATCGGCTCCGCGAGGGTGTCTACCTCAACGGGCAGGTTCAGCCAGCGAGGAAGCAACAGGGTCCGCGGCTGCGCGAACTTCAAGACGTGGACGGCATGGACCCGGAAGAATATCGGAACGTCAAGACGTTTGACGAGCTGACCCCGATCAACCCCGAGTCGTGGCTGAAGCTCGAAACCGGGCCGCAGCCGCTCACCACGCGCGTGATGGACCTGCTCACGCCGCTGGGCAAGGGCCAGCGCGCTCTAATCGTCGCGCCACCGCGAACCGGCAAGACCATCCTGTTGCAGCACATCAGCCACGGGATTGCAACCAACTACCCCGACGTCAAGCTGATTGTCCTGCTCATCGACGAGCGGCCCGAGGAAGTGACCGACATGAGACGCGCTGTCATCGGCGAAGTGGTCGCCAGCAGCCTCGACCGTGAAATCGAGAGCCACGTCCGTCTTTCTCAACTCGTCGTCGAGCGATGCAAGCGGATGGCCGAAATGGGTAAGGACGTCGTCATGCTCATGGACTCCATCACCCGGCTCGCCCGCGCGTTCAATAAGTGGGTCGGCAACACGGGCCGCACCATGTCGGGCGGCGTGGACATCAAGGCAATGGACATCCCCAAAAAGCTGTTCGCCTCCGCGCGACTGTTCGAGGAAGGCGGCTCGCTGACCATCGTCGGTACCGCCCTGATCGACACCGGTAGCCGCATGGATGAGCTGATCTTCCAGGAATTCAAAGGGACGGGTAACATGGAACTTGTGCTCGACCGCAAGCTGTCCGACCGTCGCGTTTGGCCGGCCATCGACATCACCCAGTCGGGTACTCGGCGCGAGGAGAAACTCCTGCCGCCCAACTGGCTCCACGCGGTCACCATGCTGCGGCGCACCCTATCGAGCATGCATCACGTCGACGCCATGGAGCAACTCACGTCCAAACTGGCCAAGTTCAACTCGAACGAGGAGTTCATCAAGCTCATAAGCGGTTCATCCTGACGCCACCGTGCGACCGGAGGGTAAGCGAATGGTTAGCGGCCTCACTGGAAATGAGGTGCCCCCTGACCGGGGTTGTGGGTTCGAATCCCATGCCCTCCGCTTGTAAGTCTTTGTGGCATAACGCTTTACGTCAAACGCTCACGGCCCGTAGCCGTGGGCGTTTTGTCGTTTTCGCAGGCGTTTACACGGGAGAGATTTGGGGTCAGACCGGGGTTTGTGGTTGGGAATACCCGGGGTCGTCAGAGTTTGTGCCGTATCAGAGGGGCAGTTCGTCGAGCGACTTCGCTTCAAGCACCGCCAGCAGCAGCGAGTCCAGCCGCTCGGCCGACTCGATCTTGCGAACGCTCTGCTCCACCGTCGTCGGAAGCTTTCCAAACCTCCGCTCCAGCAACAGGAGCAATGCTTCCTGGCGACCTTCCTGGCGACCTTCTTGGCGACCTTCCTGGCGACCTTCCTGGATGCCCTTTTCGAGCCCCTCTTGAAGTCCTTGCTGGATGCCCTTCTTGATCCCCTCTTGCTCGTATGTCGTAATCATTTGTTCCACCTCCACGTAATCCTGATCGCTCGCCACGATTTGCTGGAATTCCATCTGCTCGCCTCCGGCGAGCGGCATGTATGTCTCCACGAAGTCCACCAGCAGACTCCGCCGCGCAGGGTCCACCGGCGTGCCCAAAATCCACCGCAGGA
>CAZASB010000428.1:0-3679 GCA_964487655.1 uncultured Planctomycetaceae bacterium | reverse complement strand
TGGGAGGTGGGGGCATGCGCGGATCATTTGGGCCGGTGATGTCTGGTCGCTGAGCGCGCCGATCAAACGGTCCATGCACCGCAGCCAAGGGCGATCAACTCGTCAGCCCAGCCACGCAGCCCTGGGGATTTTCACAGTCAATGGACTATCGTTCCACGCGAACGACGATTACTCTCTCGGGCGATGGTCCGGTCAAGGCGGGGCGCATCCAGATGTCCCAGTGGGCGGCGCCGACCGGCTGCTCCACGCGTTCGATCACGCCATAACGCGGCGGCGGTGTGTCGAGGCCGGCAAGTGAGGTGGCGAATACCTCGTCGCCTGGCTCGGCCGGCTCCCTGATGTCGACCATGCGAATGCGGCAGAGCGGCTCGCCATCGCCTTCGAGAATCCCTTCGGGGCCGCGGACTGATCGCAACCGAACAATGTCGCGGAAACCGGGAGCGGTAAGCGTTCGCATCACGGCAGTGTTTGGCCCGGTACGCACGACCATGCCCCAAACGCGACCGGCGTCGAGTACGAGATGCCCCGACCGGACGCCTTGGCCCTCGCCGCGGTCAAGGATGGCCGCCCCGTGGAGCACCAGCGCGCCGGGCTCGACCCCGTCGAGGCTGCCTGCGTCGAGCAGTTCCTGCCGGAGGAGGTAGCTCCGAGCCTGCTGGCCCAAGACGCGGGCCTCGATGCCGCCCAGCTTCAGTAGTGCCCGCTCGGCCACCGGCCGCTTGGCTTCCGCGGCGGTAATCCGTCGTTCGTGGGCATCGATCCGTTCGGCCAGCAGACGGTTCTCGGCAGCCAGCCGCTCGACTTGGTCGCGGGCAGCGGCCAACTCGGCGGCGTCACCAAAATGGCTCGCCACGCGCGTGTTCACTTGGCGTCCGAAGTCCACGACCACGCTTGCCACGCGCTGCCCCGGACGAAGCATGTCGAGTGCCCACCCCTGTACCGGCGCCAGCCACGACTGCGGCAAGGCGGCCAGCACGACCGCGGCGGCCCACGTGGTGGCCAGTGCCCGCGGCGGTGTGAGCAAGGGTAACAAGGCCCTGAGTTCTCGCATCGTGCGTCCGTTCGTAGCCCCATTCGGACTTTATACTTTGTTATTGTCTCATCAATTGCGCGTTCGACATTCGAGCCTGGAGACTTCTGACGGCTACTCTTGCTCACTCGATTCGATCACACGGCGCCAGCGGTCGCGTTGCTCAAGCGCGATCAAGAGCCCCTTGACCACCGTGGTGCGCGGTTCGGCGCTACGACGGACGGGCAGGCCGGTCTGCTCGTGCATGTAGCGTTCGATACCGGGCAACAGAGCGCCGCCGCCGCAGAGGACCATGCCGCGGTCCAAAAGGTCAGCGGCCAGATCGGGCCCGCACCGGTCCAAAGTTATCTTCACCGTCTCGACGATCTCTTCGAGCGGTTCGGCCAACGCCTGGCGAACTTCTTCGGTGGCTAGCGTGGCCTTGCGAGGTAGGCCGCTTATGGTATCGAGTCCGCTGATCTCGACGGTTCGCTCCTCCGCCAGCGGCGCGGCGCTGCCGGCCTCGATCCGCAAGCGTTCGGCGGCAGACAGTCCCACGCGCAGGCTGTAGTGGCGGCGGAGATAGTCGGCAATGGCCTGGTCCATGCGATCGCCGCCGGTGCGAATGGACCGGTCGGCCACGGTATCGGCGAGACTCATCACGGCCACTTCGGTGGTGCCGCCACCCAGATCGCATATCATGCTGGCCAGCGGCTCGGCAATGGGCAGTCCGGCCCCGATGGCCGCGGCCTTCGCTCGCGCCATCAGCCACACCTGCCCGGCGCCAGCGCGGAAAAAGCTATTGAATACGGCCCGTTTTTCGACCGGGGTGATACAGCCGGGCACTCCCACTAGTACGCGCGGGCGGAGTCTGTAGCCAGCCGGCTGCGTCTTGCGCAGGAAGTGGCGGAGCATGGCCTCGCATAGCGTGAAGTCGGTAATCACGCCACCGGCGAGCGGGCACGCAACGCGAATCGAGTCGGGCGTGCGGCCTTGCATTTGCCGGGCCAACTGGCCCACGGCGCACCCGCCGGAAAGAACCCGACCCGTCTCCCGATCGACGGCCACGGTCGAAGGCTCATCGAGCACGACACCCTGCTCCACCGCGCCGATCCGGGTCGTGGTGGTGCCCAGGTCGACCGCCAGATCGCATCGGAAGTGCTTCAACAGTCGGTCGAGCATCCGTGCTCCCGCATGGTAAGGTAGAAGCGGCTTCTCGTTGGCCAGCGCCAACGAGCGTTCAATACTCGGTCCTCAGCGCTCAGTTTAGGTAGTTCCATCCCGACACGCCGGCACAACACTCGCGTTCCAAGTCGGACTGGGAACAGCTCCACATGCTCGCGCGGACCGCGGCCGGCGCGGTAATCATGGCTGGAGCCCCCTTGAACTTGAAGTCGTACTCCTTCATTTCCAAGTACAGGACAAGGATGCCCAGCAGGAGTGCAATCCATGCAAACAGCAGGAGCATGGTGTACAAGTCGGCCCGAGGCTTCCGATATCGCGGAGCCTGCTGTTGCGACTGGCCATCGAACGGGGATGGATCAGAGTTGGCTTGCGACACGGTCACCCTTTGCCAAGTTGCCTTGTGATTCAACGATTTTACAGACGGCGCGATCGACATCGGTGCGAAGCACCTCGACCTTGCCAACGTACGTACTACGTCCACCGCCGACGCGATAGACAAAGAGCTGATGGCCCTGCCGGAGTCCGTCGTCGGAGCCAATCGATATTTCCACCAGTCCATCGCCCAGGATGGCCATCACGAGACCCTCGACCACGGGAAGGCCCATTTCGGTGTCGGGATCGATCTTCGCCGCCCGAAGCTTGTTCTTCATGTCGGTTAGTTCGACCAGAAGTTCTCGATTGGTTTCTTTCAACTGGTTCAGCTCGAACACGGCGGCGTGCAACTGGTCGGTCAGGCGGACCACTTCCTTGAAGTGATCGTCACGCTCTTTGTGGGCCGTGCGGATGTCGGTTCGCAAGGTATCGATGTCGGTGCGTAGTCGGGCAAGTTCCTTGTGGGAGGCATCGACGGCGGCAACGGCCTCGCGGTGGGCCTGCGTCAGTTCCGCTAGTTCCTTGTCGCGAAGGTCGCGATCGCGTCGAAGCTCTTCCTTCTCGTTTTCCAACTTCACACGAACTTGCTCGTAGGCCGATTTCTCTTCCTCAAGCTGCATGGACAGTGCGTTCCGCCGGTCCTTCAACTCGTTCAGCCGCTGGTCGCGCTGCTCCACTTGTTGCTTCAGCCCGAGTTGCTGGCCTGGGCTTGGGGTCTGATTGTCGACCACCAGTTTCCAGTTCTTGTGCGTCGCGTATACCGATACGGCAAAAGCGGCAAAGAGCACGCTCATCAGTAAGACGAGCACCACAAAGATCTTTCCGACGAGGTTCATGCTACGACCTCAGGGTTGGCCGCCTTGACGGCGGGAAGATAGGGCATGGAAATTGGTTCTGAATCGTTTCTTCAGTATAACTTCCCCCAGCTTCCCATGTCAACCAGAAACCCCGCAACCCGCTAAACCACGAACTGGGGAGATGGAACCGAATACGGCCGCTGCCGCAGGACCACGAAAACCATCCCATGCCAAGCCTACTTTATTTCAAGGTAGTTCTAACCCGGATTATTCATGATAGGTAGGGTGGGTCAAACAAGTCACTTCTTTGGTGGGT
>CAZASB010000427.1:0-3745 GCA_964487655.1 uncultured Planctomycetaceae bacterium | reverse complement strand
CCGTGGCGAGGGGAAGCGCCAGACCCCAACGCCAAGTATACTGGCCGATCCTTTCTCGTACCAGCTATTGATTGCAAGTGCCTCCTCTCGGGGCCGTTCCCGTCGGATGTCGTGCGGGGGGGGCGTGTACCAGCCGGCGCGGCGGAAAAGCTTGACAACCGCTGGCAAATGGAGAAGAATGTCACGATCCGCAATGTGTCGCCCCCCTGTCTTTCGGAGTCGCAGCCATGTTTCGAGCCCTCTACCATAGCCTGCTTCTCGTGTCGTCCATCTTGCCGGCCGTAGCCCCCGCCGCGGACGTTTCCAGGCCGAACCTCATCTGGATCATGGCCGATGACCTGGGCTATGGCGAACTGGGATGCTACGGACAGAAGG
The DNA here is from genome assembly GCA_964487655.1 of uncultured Planctomycetaceae bacterium. Taxonomy (GTDB): domain Bacteria; phylum Planctomycetota; class Planctomycetia; order Pirellulales; family Thermoguttaceae; genus PWXP01. The sequence goes on along the minus strand of CAZASB010000427.1, from coordinate 3,370 downwards.
TAATCCGTACGCCTTGCCTCGACCGGATGGCTAGGGAAGGAGTGCGGTTCACGCAATTCTACGCAGGCGCAACCGTGTGCGCGCCGTCGCGATCGGTGCTGATGACCGGGCAGCATCACGGACACACCCGAGTACGCGGCAACGCCGGTCGCATGAATCCGTTGGCCCAGGCACTGCGGCCAGACGACGTGACGATTGCCAAGGTACTGCAAGACGCAGGGTACGCCACCGCGCTTGTCGGCAAGTGGGGACTGGACGACGTGGGCGAGGCCGAGATGGGACTGCCACGCAAGCACGGCTTCGACTTCTTCTTCGGATACTTGAACCAGGGCCACGCCCACAACCATTTCACGGATTGGTTGTGGCGCAATGAAGAGCGCATTGCGCTGCCAAACACGGTCACGCTTGTGGGCGATCATGGCGCCGGATATGCGACCGAGGCCGTGCTTTATGCCGATGACTTGTTCGCGGACGAGGCGATCCGGTTCGTGGCCAACCACCAGGATCAGCCGTTTTTCCTTTACTGGAGTCCCGTCATACCGCACGCCAACAACGAGCGAACGCGCGCATTGAAGGACGGCGCCGAGGTGCCCGACTACGGTCCCTATGCCCGAACGGACTGGCCCAACCCGGACAAGGGCCAAGCGGCCATGATCACTCGCCTGGACAGCTACGTGGGACGCATGATGGACCACTTGCGACTCCTAGGCCTGGCTGAACAAACACTGGTCATCTTCACGAGCGATAATGGCCCGCACAACGAGAGTAACCACGACCTGTCCCGCTTCGAACCATCGGGGCCCTTGCGCGGCATCAAACGCAGCCTGACCGATGGTGGCGTTCGCGTGCCTGCCATCGCGTGGTGGCCCGGTAGGGTTTCCGCAGGCGTGGAAACCGGGCACGTAGCCTATTTCGGCGATTCCATTCCCGAGTAATGACTTGACCGTCCGAACAAACCCCTAACCCACCACATACCGATGTCCCGACGCACACGAATCTTTACGGTCCTAGCTTACCTTTCGCTTTCGGTTGTGTCCGCTGCCCATGCAAACGAGCCGGCGCGCCCCAATATCCTCTTTTTGCTCGTGGACGATCAGTCGTTCGAGACGCTCGGCGCTGCGGGCCACGTCGATATCGACACGCCGAACCTCGATCGGCTGGCATCGCTGGGTACGCACCTGACGCACTCCTGCAACATGGGCTCGTGGAGCGGCGCGGTGTGCGTAGCTAGCCGCACCATGCTGGTGACGGGGCGCAGCCTATGGCGCGCGCACGCAATCTACAACCACACCGACGCCGAGCGCGAGGCCGGGCGGCTGTGGCCGCAGCTTATGCACCAGGCAGGCTACCAAACCTACTTCACCGGTAAGTGGCACGTCCGAACCGACGCTACCAAGGTTTTCGACGTGGCGCGTCATATCCGGGCTGGAATGCCCAAGGACACGCCGGAGGGCTACAACCGCCCGCTGCCCGGCCAGCCGGACCCATGGAGTCCGTTCGATCCGAAGTTCGGTGGGTACTGGGAGGGCGGGAAGCACTGGAGCGAGGTTGTCGCCGACGACGCGATCGACTACCTTGGTCAGGCCCGCCGCGTTACAAAGCCTTTCTTTATGTACATTGCCTTCAACGCACCGCACGATCCGCGTCAGTCACCCAAGGAGTATGTTGACAAGTACTCCCTTGAACGCATTCTCGTACCGAACAACTTCCTGCCCGAGTATCCGTACAAGGAGGCGATGGGGTGTCCGCCGACATTGCGTGACGAGCGGCTCGGACCGTTCCCGCGCACCGAACACGCGGTCAAAGTCCACCGGCAGGAGTATTACGCACTGATTACACACACGGATGCACAGATCGGTCGCATTCTCGATGCTCTGGAAGCGACGGGACAGCGAGACAATACGTGGATATTCTTCACGGCCGATCACGGCTTGGCAGTTGGTCATCACGGCCTTTTCGGCAAGCAGAACATGTATGAACACAGTGTGCGCGTGCCGTTGCTGGTGGTCGGGCCGGGCGTTCCAAAAGGGAAGACGATCGATGCGCCGGTCTACCTGCAAGACATCATGCCGACGACCCTCGAACTGGCCGGCGCGCCCAAACCGAAGCACGTCGATTTCCATAGTTTACTCCCCCTGTTGCGAGGCGAGACGGACACGCACGCCTATCCTTCCATTTACGGTGCTTACTTGGGCCTGCAGCGAGCGATTACCCACGACGGTTGGAAGCTCATTGCGTATCCCGAAGCCAAGACCCTCCGACTTTACCATGTGGCGGCCGATCCCCAGGAACTCCACGACCTTGCCGCCGATCCCGCGCAGGCCGAACGAGTCAAGGAGCTTTTCGCGAGGCTCGTTGCCCTGCAAGAGGAATTTGATGACGCGCTCGACTTGCGAGCGGCATTTTCAAACGGGACGGCCTGCCATGTATGGATGTCGCGAGGGCCCGGAGTGAAACGAGAATAAAGGATGGTTACCGAGCGATTCAAGGAAACCTGGTGGCTGCGGGGGGGGCACGCCCAGACCCTCTGGCCTGTCTTGATGCGGCGGGTCCGATTGGATGTTCGCTCGGAGCGGCTGGAGCTTCCCGACGGCGACTGTGTGCGATTGGACTGGGTTGGCACGGACGGCCCGATTGTGATTGTGCTGCCCGGACTGCAGGGCGATCTGGAATCGGCCTATGTACGTGGGATACTGCGAGCGTGCCAGTCTCGCGGCTGGCGTGCCGTGCTGCTGAACTACCGCGGCCGGGGCGAGCCCAACCGGATGGTGAAAAGCTATCACTGCGGGATGACCTGCGATCTGCACCACTTGGTCCACTGCCTGGCGCGGCGGGAGCCGGACACGGCCATTGGAGTCGTGGGGTATTCCGTCGGCGCCAATATCTGTTTGAAGTGGCTGGGCGAGTGCGGGCAACGCGGCGAAACGGTGCCGGTCGTCGCGAGCGTTGGCGTTTCGGCCCCATTTCACCTGGGCGTGGTCGCCAAAAAGATCGAACGCGGGTTCTCTCGCGTTTATCAGTGGTATCTCCTTCGCAGCCTCCGCGGCGACGTTGCAAGGAAGAAGGAAACGATGGGCGATGACGTGGGCATTACGCACAAGGAATTACGGCGGCTCAACACATTCTTCAAGTTCGATGATCGAATCAGCGGTCCGTGGAATGGATTCAACGGCGCCGAAGACTACTACGTCAAGACACGATCGGACGTGCTGCTGAAGCACGTGACCGTGCCAACGCTTATCGTGAACGCCCACAACGATCCACTGGTGCCGACCCGGCTTATTCCACGCCATCGCGATCTTTCCGATAAGGTCACGCTGGAGATTACCGACGGCGGCGGACACATGGGTTTCGTCAGCGGCCGATGGCC
>CAZASB010000426.1:0-3754 GCA_964487655.1 uncultured Planctomycetaceae bacterium | reverse complement strand
CGTGGTCGATTCCCAGCAGCACCACATGCTTTGGTGCAAGCCAGAGGAAGTTCGCGCGGAACTCGCACGCTTCGACCAGCGCGGCGGGCCCTTGTCCATAACGTCCGCCCGACGCATGACCGAGCACGGACGCGCCGCAGAAAACGAGTGGATCGCGCCCGGCCTGCTCGAAGATGCTTGTGCACATGGCCACCGTGCTCGACTTGCCATGCGTCCCTGCGACCGCCAGGCAGTGCATTGCGGCGGTCAACTCGCCGACCATCTGAAAGTAGCTTCGGATGGGAATGCCCAACTCGCCGGCCCGCCGCAACTCGAGATTGTCCGGATTCACGGCGTCGGTATGAACGACTAGATCGGCGTCCGGCGGCACGTTTTCCTTGCGATGGCCGCGAGAGATGGCCGTAGAGGTACCGTCGGGTTGTGGAATGATTCCCTCGAGTAGATCGGAGCCGGTCAATCGACAGCCCCGGCCTGCCAGGACGGCGGCAAGGGCTTGCATTCCCGCTCCTCGTGCGCCGATCAGGTGTGCTCGTTGCATGGTAACCGGTCACTGAAAGATCGCCTTCCAGACGGGCATTGGTCGCTGAAATCTCTCGACAAAAAAGGCATCCTATTGTGCCGCTTTCATTGTACGTCGGACGCAGAACGTTTCCAAGGGCTTGCCGGTGGACGCTTTCACGGGATGGCTACCAGGAGGCTCCGTTCTCGCTCGGCGGCGAAGGCGAAGCAAGCTTGAATGTCCTCCGCCGTCAGATAGGGGAAGTCGTCGAGGATATCGGCCACCGTCATTCCGGCCGCAAGGCAGGACATTACGTCATAAACGGTAATGCGCATGCCCCGAATGCACGGGCGTCCACCACGTTTGCCCGGCTCGATGGTAATGCGGGACCGCCAACTCTCATTCATGGAAAAACCGCCTTCCGCACACGACTGGGCCGGCAAAAGGTGCTTGACGACAGGACGTTTCATTATATGCCGGACGCAGAACGTTTCCAAGGGCCTGCTGGAACGATGGGTCGTGGGGCAAGGAGATTTCCCTCATACGCTTCTGCCCTTCCGTTGGCATGGAAGGAACGGTCGTGGCGGCAGTAATTCGCAAAGCCGAATAAAAATTCAATGAGCAAGACCGTGTGAATGACGTTCCACGTTCACGAGCTTCCGTGAACGCTGGGGGATGTTGCCAGCATCGCTCGCTGGCATGTCCGACTTTGCCGGCTGCCCGTTCGAGGACGGCCATGCCCTGCTTTCCCAGCCGTGATTCTACGTCGGGCTGCTTTCCGGGGCCAGCCCGCCAAACCGGCGGTTGCGTCGGGCGTAATCGCGAATGGCCTCGTGTAGTTGCGCCACGCCGAAATCGGGCCAGAAGCAGTTGGTCACCCACAGCTCGGAGTAGCTGATCTGCCAGAGCAGAAAGTTACTCACGCGCATCTCGCCGGCCGTTCGAATGAGCAGGTCGGGATCGGGCATGCCAGCCGTGTAAAGATGCTCGGCGATGGTTTGCTCAGTAATGGCGTCGGCGTCAATCCGGCCCTGTCCCAATTCACGGGCAATCGATCGAACGGCATCGGTCAGTTCGGCCCGAGCGCCGTAGTTGATGGCCAGGCAGACATGGAGGCCCGTATTCGCGCGGGTGGCCGCCACGGTCTTGTCGATTTCGCGGAGCGCCTCGGCGGGCATGCCTTCTCGCCGGCCGATCACGCTGACCCTCATGCCGCGGCGAACTACTTCGTCGCGCTGCTGGGTCATGTAATGCACCAGGAGGCTCATGAGAAACTCGAGTTCGGGCCGAGGGCGTTTCCAGTTCTCGCTGGAGAAGCAGTAGAGCGTGAGCTGCTCGATTCCCAATCGCGAGCACTCATCGGTAATCGCATGCACGCTGTCCGCGCCCCGGCGGTGCCCCTCGACTCGCGGCAGGCCGCGCTGCTGCGCCCAACGCCCGTTGCCGTCCATAATCGCCGCGATGTGGCGCGGGCGCCGCTCCGGCGGCACGTCGAGAGGCAGCAGCGGCGTTTCTACAATGGGAGCGGCCATGATTTGCGATGCGAGGTTCTGCCTGCGGGACGCCGCGGACGGTGATTTTGTCGGTTATCGCGTCAATTTTGGGGCGTGACAAAAATGGTCTGCTCTCGGTCCGGACCGACCGATACGAGTTCCACGGGCTTGCCCACCAACTGGCTGATCCGGCCGACGTAGTTCTTCGCCGCGGCGGGCAATTTTTCGAAGGTTCGCACATGGCTGATTTCCTCTTGCCAGCCGGGAAGCGTTTCATACACGGGCACAACCCGACGCAAGTCGTCCACATGACTGGGGAAATTGGCCGTGCGCCGGCCGTCGAGTTCATAGCCAATGCAAACACGAATCTCGGGCAACTCGCTCAGCACGTCGAGGAGCATGACGGCCAGCACGTCGATGTCGCTCAATCGCGAAGTGTACCGCGCGGCGACCACGTCGAACCAGCCGCACCGACGCGGACGTCGGGTGATGGTTCCGTACTCGTTACCCCGGTCGCGAATGTGTTGGCCGGTGGCGTTGTCCTGCTCGGTGGGAAACGGTCCACCGCCAACTCGCGTGCAGTAGGCTTTCACAATCCCGACTGCCTTGGTAATCACGCGGCTCGGCACGCCGGCACCGGCGGCGATTCCCACGCCGGAACTGTTACTGCTGGTGACAAACGGGAAAGTTCCGTGGTCGATGTCCAGCAGCGCGCCCTGGGCGCCTTCGAAGAGGATCCGCTTGCCTGCGTCGATGGCGTCTAGCAGGTAGGCCGTGGTATCGGCCACGTGCGGACGGAGCCATTCGGCGTAATCGGTGTACTGACGGTAGATCTCATCGGCGTCCAACGACATGGGCTCGCCCTGCGTAGCCAGAGAAGCAAGCAGCCGAGTCTTCACCTCAACGATCTTCCCGACCCGATCGCGGAAGCTCTCGCGATACAGGTCGCCAAGTCGGATAGCCCAGGATCGCCCGACCTTGTCGCGGTAGCAGGGGCCAATGCCCCGCAGCGTCGTGCCGATGGACTCGCCGTCGGAACACTGGTCGTTCATCAGACGATCTTCCTCGAAATGCCACGGGAAAATTACGTGGGCTCGATCAGAAATCATCAGGTTCGCGCCCACGTGGACTCCGCGGGCAGTCAACCCCTCGATCTCCTGTAGGAAGGTCTCTGGATTAAGGGCGGTGCCTCCGGCAACGACGCACTGGACATTCGGTCGGAAGATACCGCTGGGTACGAGCGACAATTTATAGACTTCGCTACCCATGACCACGGTGTGGCCAGCATTAGCCCCCCCCTGGTAGCGGACCACAATATCGTGTTGTTCGGTCAGTAGATCGACGACCTTCCCCTTGGCCTCGTCGCCCCACTGAAGACCGATAACGCACGTAGCAGGCACGGCATTGCCCTCACCGTAGGAGGAGTGGAATCCCATCCAACAAGTCATCTTGCAGGATTTCCAAACACGTTAGTGTAGTCAACTTGCGCTGGATGAACAACTACCCCCCCTTATCGTGTGCGGCAAGATTTTCTGGGTTGGGTGGCAAGAGGCTCGGCCACTCGCCGTCCAGCGACCAGTGCGAGCCGACTGCTTGAGCCGACTTGGGGGCATAAAACGAACACCCAGGGTTTTCCGCCCGCCCCAAGAGTTGTTCGACTGTTCGTTTATTCGTCCGTGGTTGATATAAATCATTGCCACAAAAGTGGGTTCTTCCGTTTCTGGGTGCAAACCGGTGGTGAAAGGCGTAGGGTGGGTGGTTC
>CAZASB010000425.1:0-3760 GCA_964487655.1 uncultured Planctomycetaceae bacterium | reverse complement strand
GTTCGAGCCCTCTCGGGGATACTCAGCTAAAGGCTTTCCAGCAAAGCCTTTAGCTTCTTCTTTTGCTCCTCGTTCAGCACGAGCTGAGAAGAAAGTCCCCCCACTAATCCAGTTTTTTTGCATCCGGCGGCCAGCTTTTCGTAGACCTCCGCTGCGGCTGCCTGCGCTTCCTTGGTTCCGCTGTAGAACTTCTGGGTGGTCGCAAAGTCTTCGTGGCGCATGATGGTCTGGAGCGACTCGGCCGAGACCCCGAGGTTGATCAGCCGGGCGGCACACCCCCTCCGAAAGTCGTGGGCCGAAGCATACTTGATTCTCTTCCCTTTCTCCTTGTCCTCCTGCTGGACCACTACGTTTGCCTTTTTGCCAATCTTGCAGATGATCCGGCTCACCCGCTCCGTGGTCAGCCGCCCACCGGCCCGCCGGACTCGGTGGGTGAGCCTCCGAGCGGCACGGGACTGCAAAACTGCGACCTCTTCGGACGGTACATCGGTGGCAACGCCCTTTCGCCGGCCTCGACAGGGGATACGCAGCTTCAGGAGCCACTTGCGGACGGTCGTCTCCGACACGCCGCACGCCCGGCCGATCGCGCTGTTGCTGTAGTTCCTGACCAAGTGCTCCAGGTCTGTACGTGCTGGCATGAACCAGCCGGCGCGCTGAGAGCCCATTGCGTACTCGATTGGCAGAGGGTTGATCACCCATCCGATACGATGTTCCACTGGGACGGACTGAAGCAGTTCGGCAAGCCCTGGCAGCATAGGGACCTGCTGCTCCTTCTTATTCTTCTGGGTTTTGGGGATGATTAACGTGGGATGGAGGCCTTGGCGATGCGGCCACTTCGGGATGATATGTCTCGGATCGTCCCAGGAGAAGTCCATGACGTCGCCGACGCGGAAAGCGCTTTCCCAAAGGACCTGCAACGTGAACCACCAGGATTCTGCCGACCCCTCGCCCACGACCTTGGGCACGGCCTCCAGCATCCGCTCGAACTCCTCGGTCGTGATCGGGCGCCCCTTCATGGCCTTTTCATCTTCGTCGGCCCCAACCCTTTCCACGTCGGGGATTCGAGGAATCCACTTCCTTCGCTTGCAGAATCGCGCGAACGTCATCACGTTTCTTACAATCGAGTTCGCCGTGGAAGATGCCCGCATCTTGTAGCGGCACTCCTCACCTGCCAACAACCGCTCCTGGAGGTACTCAATGCTGTCGTCCGTCAGGCAGTCGCTCACGAGAAGGCCTGGAGGAAGCCCAAGCGTCTTCCGGCGGTTGTCGAATATCCGCTCCGCAAGGCTCAGCCTTGAGACGACATGATCTATCGACCGACCGCTGAACTTGGCTCGGTAGCTTGCTACGGCTTCCTCCCACAGTTTCCCGTCTTTGTTGGCGGGCGCAGCCACACGCAACAACTTCGCGTCGTCGGCCGTAATGGCGCCGCCAGACTTCTCATACTTGCCATTGAGCAGTCGGTCGCGGCACTCCCGCTGGATGCGGTGTGCCTCGCGACGGTCTCGCGTACCGCAGTTCCGCCGTATACGGCTAAGACGGATCGGGTAGTAGAACTTAAGGACGTAACCGTTCTTCTCGCTTCGACGCAACGGCCGATTGGGATATATCTGGACGTTGCCGATGTCAGGTTTCCTAGCCACGTGCTTCCCCTTCTGTGTTGTTCACTTTGTTCGACACAAAGTTGAGGCGGGGCCGCCAGGAAAGCGACCCCGCCTCAGTCCAAGATTTTAGCCAAGTCTTGTCGTCACTCGTTTCCGGACGCCCCGGCCTCGTTCTTGCGGATTGCGTTCCGCTTCATGTAGTCGATCAGGTTCTTTCCGGTGACCCACCTACCGTGGCCCATTTTGACGTAGGGCAATCCTTCATCCAGCATCTTGTCCCAGTACCGCTGGGAGATGCCGAGCCTGCTGAGTAGCTCGCCCTTCGCGTATGCCTCATGTTCACTGATCATCCCCATTGGTCGATTCTTGGGCATATTCCCTTGGATTGTTTGACGCCACGACCGGTTTGAGCACGGCTCGTGTCCCAGTCGTCGTCGCGTCCGGTGTGACCGATAGGGCCTCGCTTGGAAGCCCATTTCTCGGCCTGCGCCTTCGCGCACCGCCGGGTGGTAGCACCCTGCGTTGATTTGACCACCGAGCGAGGAGCTTGCACCCACCCAGTGGTCGTCAGGTTTCTCAATTCCTCAGTTCTCACGTCTATTCTCGTTCGGCTCTTGGAGACAGCCCTGGGCTCTTGCCGTGGCTATCATATATGTATATAATATGGATGTCATCAGTGACAGTCAAGAGGCGATCATGAAGGAATCGAGCAGAAAACACCAATCTGGGGGGTCTAAAGAGCTGTCAGCCCGAGTCGCCGAGCTGTACACCCGCCATTGGGGACGGAGCGCAAAGGCCATGGCCGAAGACCTGGGGGTCTCTGTTCCAGTCATCTTTCGAGTTGTGGCGGGCAAGCAGACGCCTTCTTGCAAACTCATCGAAGGCTTGGCACAGCACCCCAAAATGGACGCGATGTGGCTGCTGACAGGAAGGCCAGGCCCGGTGGCTGTACCGATCACCCGGCAAGCCCTACCTGGCCCACCAGACGATCACGCGGAGATACTTACCAGCGACTGCTATACCACGCCAGCCGAACTCGCCGGGACGGGCCGGTACTGGCTGGAGGTGCAGCCCCATGATCCAGCAGTGCAAATAGAGGAGCTGCACTTGGCACCCCTGGACTTGCTTCTCATGGCAACCAATCCCAAGGACATTCCCAACGCGGAGAAGTTCCACGGCCAACTCTGCGTGGTCCGATGCCCTGTTGACGGTGGGAGCGAGCCAGCGTTGAAGCTCGGTGCCGTTCAGTTCGCCGAAGCGACGGACGAGATGCCGGCACGGCTGGAAGTGGATACCTTCGACCTGGGGATCGACCCCTCGCAGATCATCGAGGAGCGGGTCGAGCGCACCTTCCGCGGCCACACCCAAGTCTTCACACGCAAGTTCAAGTACGTCGACATGAAGGACGGCACCAAGCGGAAGGTGCCGGTGAGCGACTTCGAGCTGGAGCCTGTCTTGCCCAAGATCGAGTTCGACGACATCGTGGCGGTGTGCGTCGGGATGGTCCGCCGGCGAGTGAGGGCGATCATCGTGTGACGAACCTACGGTTGCGCGTCGCGCAAAAAGCGACCGCCGCGCGGGAGACGGTGTGCCACGGCGGTCGCAAGAATCATTAAGGCGGCTCTGATTGACGACAGGGCCGACCTCGCAGCCAGACAGAGACCCTGCCAGGAGCCTCGCATCGTATGGTCAATCATAACAGATACGCACAGTCGCGGCAATCGACGACGGCCGATAAGTGTGAGCAGCCGACGCGGGGGCGCCGCAGAGTGAATCAAGGTCTTCGTCCACGCCGTCGTGAGGGAGACTACGACGCGCTCCACAGCAATGAAGAACCCCTACCACCAGACCGCCCACGTCGAAAGCCACCGGGGAAGGAAAAGGCCTCACTTCGTAAGGTGCGCAAAGCCGAGCGGTCCCAAGCGGATCGCATCGCGCGGTGGCTGGAGTACCTGGTAAAGCCGGGCCAGACGGTGGCCCTGTGGGTCAAGGACGCTCGGGACGACTCCCCAGCCCGATCTCCCAACAGGACCGGCTACTTCACCGATCTGCGGGCTCTGGCCAAGGCCGCCGTCGCGCGTTCGGAAAAGGCAACAGGAATTTCAGACCTCCTGACATAGCCCTTTCAGGATATGACAGGTTCCGGGGTCTGAACA
>CAZASB010000424.1:0-3767 GCA_964487655.1 uncultured Planctomycetaceae bacterium | reverse complement strand
TGGGACAACTGTTCTACATTCGGCAGGTAAGCTCGAACCTGCCGATCGCCTTATTCAACCTCAATGAGGGGCTCCACCTCGCCGGTCTGGTCGAAGCGGGCAATCAGGGCCTCGGTCGAGAGATTGTGGCCCAGCAAGGTCCGATTACCCGTGCCAGCCAACGACCGGTAAATGAGCCATTGCTTTTTGCCGATGGCCACACGGTAGCCGACAGCGACCTCGCCGGACCGCGCTTCGAGCGACTCGGCTACGGTGAGCCGCCGCCATGTATGGGGACGAGTGAACCGACGACGGTCGAGATCGAAAAATAGCGGGGCGTACAGTCGCGGAGCCTTCACCGCGTGTGTCAATTCAAGGCCGGCGTCAGTCGACTGCATCTCGCCGATCGCCCAGAGAGATCGCCATTCGGCCAACGCCAGGGGTAATACCACGGCTCGGCGTTTCGTTCCCTCAAGACAGCCCTCGCGGCTCTCCTTGCCCGGGTGGAAAGCGACTCCAGCCGCCAACGGCAAGCACGCGCGGTATTCCAACTTGCCCGGCTGCTCGCCCAGTACGGCATCGGCAAGAAATAGGAATCGATCATCATGCGCCAGGGCAAGTTGTCGCTGCACGCGCACCCCCCCGTCCAGCGCAATCTCCAGTTCAAAGTAGTCCATATCGGCGTCGGAAACCCAACACACCTGCTCCCAGTCGGACTGCGGCCGCAATTCGCAATCGTCGCGAACAACACTCAGACTCCAGTCACCGCTTAAGACGATGTCCTTGCCGCAGCCAAGCTCCATTCGCACGGTTTGTCCGGCATGGACGACGGCCACGCGATCGCTCGTCGGCGACCAGTCGTTTCGCAGCAAGGCCGTGGCCGCCCATTCACTCCGTATCCCCGGCGACGGCCTCTTGGGCGACTTGCCGCGTTTCGACTTGCCGCCGCGAGCAGGCGACAAGACGAGCGTTGCGAGCGCGCGGTCCTTGTCCACGCCTTCCGAGGCCACGGTGGCGTGGAGAAAGTCCGCGTCGTTTCCCGGAGAAGAAGGTCCGAGCATGGCGCCGCCGCCGTGCCGCGCAAACCGGAGCGCGTGACGTGCCATGTCAGCCAACTGGCGCCGCGCCGATCCGGAAAAACACGCTGGCTTCAACTGCTTGCCCATCACCTCGCAACGAGTCCAGCAGGCCAGCAGGGGACGCATCAGGGCGAAATGTCGACCATGAAGCAGTCCTTCACCGTCGAGCAGGTCGGCCACGCCTGCCGAGAGAACTTGCCTTGCCCCGTCCACCAGCGCACGGCAAGGTTTGATTTCTGGGAACAAGTACGCCAGGGTCAACGGAAACTCGCCAGCCAAGAGCTGCGACAGAAGCGGCTCCTGATCGAGATCAATCGCCTTGGCGTCCGATGCGGCGTCGATCAAATGTTCCAGAAGTGCGAACCATGCATCTGACGAGATCAGTCTTGCCAGCTTGGGCAATCGTCGTGCCGCAACGAGTGCCTCGATGGCGTATTCGACCCCTGGAGCACCGCCGGCAACCTCGTCCAGCCAGTCCAGAACGCGTTGTTCCGCGCCATCGGTGGATGGCTCCGCGGCAAATGCCTCGGGGGAAGAAAGCTGCCACTCGGCCGGAAGCCCCCAGTTGAGTGAAGTCGCACCGTTGGGCAAGAGGCTCTCTGGGGCAAGTAACCGCGACCGATCCGCTAGGTGCTTGCACCACGCTTCCCAGGCGAGTGAAGCATTACCCTGGGCAAGTGCCTTGCGTACAGCCGATGGGGCCGATTTATGCCATATCTGATCAGTCATACCGCTTTGCGGCAAATGTCCTTCAAAATCGGGTTGTCCTTCCGGCATGGGTTGTGTTGTCATGGTTGTTGGACTCAAAGCGGGGATCGGCGGAACATGGCGGACGGCTCTTGCCGCTCTGCCCGGTTTGCGGGTATCCTGTGGGAAACAATGTTGCATTGTACGAAAAGGGGAACAAACATGAAACTGCTTCGCATCGGGTATCGAGGACTTTCCTTGGGGAGCCTGCTACTGCTACTTTCGACACTGGTTGGCTGCCCGGCTGCCGAGCAGACCGCAACACCCCCCACTCCAGTTGTACGGGAGGAGTCTGCTCCCGCTGCTTCGGAGGCCGTTGCCATTGCTTCGGAACCTGCTGCGACTCCGGTGCTTGCCCCGGACGAAATACCGGCGGCCGAGCCGGATGTGGCGCCGGACCTAAATCGCATGGCGGACCCCACGCCCGGCGAGGAAGCTGTCGTACCCGATTCGCCACCTGCCCCAAAAGAAAAGGCGGAAGAAACGGCCATGGACTTCCCCAAGCCGTCGGAGGTCGATGATACTTGGCAGATGTCGAAGCCCGAGCCGTGGGACCTCGGACCACCGCTAGTCGACGGCGTGGACAAGCTCAAGCCACTCGACCCGGAGAGGCCCATCTGGCTGGACATGGAGAACAAGAGCGTGGTGCTCGTGGGCAAGGTGTGCCAGCGCGAGGTCCCGTTGGAGCTGTTCGCCTGCATCCGCGGCACCAAGGAGCACGAGGCCATTGTCGTGGCCGACGTCAAGGCCGTGATCGTTCACACCGGCCTGCTGGCCGTTGGGGGCGAGCCGGGGAACCCCGTGCAGTACAATCCCGAGTATGTTCCGGCCAGAGGAACCGAAATCGAGGTGACCGTTCGGTGGAAGGACGCCGAAGGCAAAGTTCAAACGGCTCGCGCGCAGGATTGGATTCAGAACACGGAAACCAGCAAAGCCATGACGGAGCCGTGGGTATTCGGCGGCTCGGGGTTCTGGGTCGAATCGACCGGCGAGAAGACGTATCAGGCCGAAGCCGGCGACTTCATTTGCGTTGCCAACTTCGGTACCGCCATGCTCGACGTACCCGTGGAAAGCAGTCAGGCCAACAACATGCTCATGTACCGCGCGTTCACCGAGCGCATCCCCCCGCTGGAAACGCCCGTTACGCTTATCCTCGCGCCGAAACTCGGCGCGGGAGGAAACAATGAGTAGCCTTCCGACTGGCTGCCTTAGTTCAGCAGCCGGTCGACGCTGGCCAGAAGCCGGTCCATGGCGAACGGCTTGCGGATGTAGTCGTCCACGCCCAGCAGTTCGGCGTACGCCTTGTGGCGGCTGCCCTCGTTTGCGGTAATCATAATGATTCGCAGGGGAACGGACCGGGTATGCCGAACGCGTTCCAGCACGAGGAAGCCGCTACGTCGCGGCATCATCATGTCGAGGATCATCAGGTCGGGGTTCTCTCGCTCGGCTAGGGCAAGTCCCTGGTTTCCGTCGCGGGCGACCAACACCTCGTAACCCTTGGCTTCCAGCGCAATGCGCAACGACTCGATAATCTCGCGATCGTCATCGACCAAGAGGATTCGCTTCGGTCCCTTATTCTCGGAAGACTGGGGATCGTTCTCGGGAGCCTTGGATTCCAGCTCCGTCTTTTTGGCTCGCTTGATGGCCATATCACACCTTGGCGGGAAAGCAGTGGGTCAACGTGTTCCGAAAATCGTGCCCCGGGTGTGGAACCCGATCCGGAAGGGCTCAGACTCGTCCGTTGGAACGCACGTAGATTCCTCTAGGGAAGCAGGTGCATCCGAAAAGGCCCAAACTACTATTCCTACTCTAGCTGCGCGCTATTTGCAAGCCTCCCTACCGCCGAATCGCCGGATTGATCTCAATGGACCCCGCTTTTGGGGTGTTCAATCGCTGGTTGGAGGCCCCGAATCCCCTCCTCTCCGCTTAGCTCGGAAACGCCTTACGTAAGTGACTTTGGCA
>CAZASB010000423.1:0-3772 GCA_964487655.1 uncultured Planctomycetaceae bacterium | reverse complement strand
GTCATCGGTCGCTATTGTCGGCGTCTTCCCAGGCGGGCGGCCATAAATCAGCTCGATTGCGGCTTGTGCGTGCCCACCAACGATCTACGCGACCTTGCCCCACCCTACGTAGATGAATAATTCGGGCTAGCAGACAATCAGAACGAAAGGAGCGTCATGGTGGGATCTCTGACGCATCAGTCAATGATCTTGCTCAGCGGGTGTTCGACAATCCCGCAGGCGCCGGCCGACTTCAGCCGAGGCAGGATTTGCCGGACGAGCGATTCGTCGACAATCGTGTTCACAGCAACCCAGTTCTCATCGGAAAGGGTCGAAATGGTAGGCTTCAGCAAGGCCGGCAACAGCGAAAGCACCTTCGCCAACCGCTCGCGCGGCACGTTCATCATCAGGCCCACCTTCCCCTCGGCGGCCATGGCGCCGGCAAGCATCAGAGCAATGTCGTCAATCTTCTGCCGCTTCCAAGCGTCACTGTCGTACGCAGCTCGGTTGGCGATGAAACGCGGCGTGCTTTCGAGCACCTGATCGATAATCCGCAAATTGTTCGCCCGCAGCGAGCTGCCAGTTTCGGTGACCTCGACAATGGCGTCGGCCAGCTTGGGAGGTTTCACCTCGGTCGCGCCCCAACTGAACTCGACGCGAGCCGTCACGCCGTGCCGTTTCAGATACTGCGTGGTCAGCCCGACGGCCTCGGTGGCAATACGTTTTCCCTCCAGATCCTTCACGCTCTCAATGGGCGAATCGTCGGGTACGGCCAGCACCCACCGCACGGGTCGCCTACTCACCTTTGAAAAGACCAACTCGCACACCTCGTGTACATCGGCGCCGGTCTCCATCACCCAATCGTAACCGGTCAGGCCCACGTCAAGCACGCCGTCTTGAACGTAGCGAGCCATCTCCTGGGCGCGAATCAGCAGGCAATCGATCTCGGCGTCGTCAATGGTGGGGTAGTAGCTGCGGGAGCTGAATATGATCCTATATCCAGCGCGGCGAAACAGTTCGGCGGTGGCTTCCTGCAAGCTGCCGGAGGGAATCCCAAGTTTCAGCGTGTTGACCATGCGATTGATTCTTGTGTTGAAGTTGGTAACCCGGCGGAGTTCACTTACTTACGGTACACCTTGTCCGGATCGAAGACAGGCTGGCCAACGACGGCGAGCCCCTCGGGGGTGACTTGCCGATAGAAGCAGCTTCGGTAGCCCACGTGGCACGCGGCGCCGCCCACTTGCTCGACCTTCAGCAGGATCGTATCGCAGTCGCAGTCGACGAAGATGGCCTTCACTCGCTGCACGTTGCCGCTTTCTTCCCCCTTGCGCCAGAGCTTGTTCCGACTGCGGCTGTAGTAGACGGCCATGCCGGTCCGAAGGGTTTCCGCGTAGCTGTCCGGGTTCATATAGGCCAGCATCAGAACATCGCCCGTTTCAGCGTCCTGGGCAATGGTGGGCAACAGACCGTTACCACGGTCGAAATCGGGCCCCTGGCAGGGCGTGGATACGGAATCGGACATTTGGCTCTAACTTCACGGCAGGTCGTAGATGGAAATTTTTTAGCATACTCGACTGCCAGCCCGATTGCTAGCCCGGGTTATTCATGATAGGTAGGGTGGGTCAAACAAGCCGCTTCTTTGGTGGGTCATCGGTCGCTATTGTCGGCGTCTTTCCAGGCGGGCGGCCATAAATCAGCTCGGTTGCGGCTTGTGCGGGCCCACTAGCGATTTACGTGACCTTGACCCACCCTACGTAGATGAATAATCCGGGCTAGTACCCCCCTGTAGTATGTTCAGCAAGATTTTCTGGCACGCTTTGCTTGGGCTTCTCTTCGCGCGCAAGTTACGGTTTACGCTGGCGATGGGCGTAAAATGCTCACCCCTGGGCTTGGCCCAGCCGGTCCCATGACTGACCAGCTACGTTGCATCCCCAAGTCCCCTATCTTCTTTGAGAACAGGAACTTAGGTTCATTTCAGAACCCCCTTGGCGCGCGACTTTCGGAGGCCAAATAAAAAAATCGGCGGCATCTCTGTTGGACACTTGGGAAATAGGACTTTTCTGACTGTCCTGATGTAACCCATTGCAAAGCCATCACTTGCGTCGCTGACAGCACTGAAAGGATTCGGCCCGGCCTCCCCGGGAAATGACCGCAGGCCAAGACGTGCATCTTTTTATTTTCGTAAAGTTTTCCTGAATGGTCTTTTCCCTTACACCCTATGCCCCGAGGATTTCGGTGGCCTTTTTGTCGCTTTCTACAAAAATTGAGGGACCGGGGTCGATGCGGCCCTGGAATCGCCTACTTTCCCTTCGAGAATACAAGGAGACACCCCGAGATGACCTCGATCGAAGCTGAACACGAAGTCCAGCGTTGCGCGACCGCCCTGTTCGACTCCAAGCCCGACTGGGCGACTTTCTACCGCGAAGTTCTCGGCGTGAAAGGGATCGTGCGCCGAATGTATCGTACGCGTGAATCGCTCGATGCTTTCAAGCGGACCGATGCCTACGACGTCATTCTGCTGATGCTCCAGAAGCTTCGAGACAACACGGACGCAAAGGTCAATCTGGAGGAAGAACCGATAAGCGTCATTACGGTTCGTGTTCCCAAAAGCGTTCATCACGCTCTGCGCGAGGAGGCGTACGAACAGCGTACGACCATGAACCAGTTGTGCATTTCAAAACTTCTTCGGATGATAGAGGCCAACGCGGTCGAGAGCGAGGCCGAAGAAGAAAGCGGAGGCGAAGTGGACCTATAAGCCGGGTTCTGTCCCCGCCGATGGCGGCAGGTGACGGCCATTTATCTAGGACGCCGATTGCTCGGCGTCTCAAGCGATCTACCCGAGGGTCGGTTGCGGGCCGGACAAGCCCGCGCAACCACTTGGCCGAACAGGTCGGCCAAGTGAGCTGCTGCCCTCTGTTTGATCTTGCACCGGGTGGGGTTTACCTAGCCAAGCCGGTCACCCGGCCTGCTGGTGAGCCCTTACCTCACCGTTTCACCCTTACCGCCCGGACAAAAGTCCGGGAGGCGGTCTGCTTTCTGTTGCACTTTCCCTGGCCTCGCGGCCGGTGGGAGTTACCCACCACCCTGTCCCACGGTGCCCGGACTTTCCTCCCGCCAGGATTCTTGCTCGCCGATATGTCGACGGATGAAATCCCGACCGACGGCCGTCCAGTCCACTCCACACCTCCACTGGCTAGTAGCGCCTACTGCCTAGTATACACCGACTGCCCGCAAAAAGCACCCGGCCTCGTGTCGCGTCGTCGAAACTCGGCATCAATGGCCGCTAATACGCGTGATTTCCGCAAGCACCAATCTGGACCAACAAGATACTCTTGCGAGGTATTGCCGCATGGCCTGGATTATCCACGATAAATAGGGTGGGTCAAACAAGCCGCTTCTCTGGTGGGCTATCGGTCGCTAATGCCGACCTGACCCCATAGTCGCGCGCGCATAGGCATAGTCGCGCGCATAGGCATAGTCGCGCGCGCATAGGCATAGTCGCGCGCATAGGCATAGTTGCGTACGTAGTCGTATAGTCGTATGCGGTGGGGTGGCGGCTGTTGCCCTGTTACGCGCAACAGCCGCCCCGCAGTGTTTTCGTCCCTACACCTTGTCCGGCGTGGGAATATCGAACTCCTTGCGGCGTGGATCGCGAACGAGCTTGTTGGCCTCGTCGGCGTGTTCTCCGGTGAACCGTTCGGTTGCCGGATCGAACGTGAGCCAGGGGCCGACCGTATACTCGGCCTTGTCCTCGGGCACGCCCACGCCGTCGCGCATGATCTCGTGGACCTTC
>CAZASB010000422.1:0-3779 GCA_964487655.1 uncultured Planctomycetaceae bacterium | reverse complement strand
CGCAGACTGGATTGCCCGGACCGCGAGAAACCTGGGCCTGGAATCGACTCTTCGCCCCCGCGAGCGACCGAGAACCTCGCAGCAATCGCCCCGAATACCGCATTTTGCCCAATTTTGGCGGCTGTCACCTTTCCCCCCTGATGCCGCCGGGCGGACGGTTCGGGTATTGAATTGTGCGTCCGGAATGGGATAATCTTGAGACAGGAGATGTCCCATGATCGAACTGACATTGGAACAACGGAAAGCGGTGGCAACGGGCGACGAGACGCCGCTCCGCGTCATTGATCCGAGCACGCACACCAAATACGTTTTGGTTCGCGAAGAACTCTACGATCGGGTCAGGCAGGTATTCGAGGCCGACGAAGACAGCGAATTCGTCCGGCATATGACGCCACACGTCATGGAGGTTTTCGGCCGGGACGGCTGGGATGATCCCACGATGGATGTTTACAACGAGCTTGATCCGCGCAACACTCCATGAACGTTCAACGTGGCGACGTCGTCTTGCTCGATTACCCCTTCGCGTCCGGTGGCGGGGCGAAGGTGCGTCCCGCTTTGGTCGTCCAAAACGACCGGGACAACCATCGCTTGACCAACACCATCGTGGTGCAGATCACGAGCGTTACTCGGAGGGCCCTGGAGCCGACCCAACTGTGGGTCGAGCTGTCCACCCCGGAGGGCCGGCAGTCCGGACTGCGACAGGATTCCGTTGTGAACTGTGTCAACATTATCACGCTGGAGAAAGGGAAGATCCTCCGGCGACTCGGCACTCTGCCGGAGTCGCTCCTGCAGCAGATCAACGTCTGCCTTATGACGGCGTTGAACCTTCTGCCGTTGGACTAGACGATGAACAGACAGCAACTCCCCAAGATCGATTCGATCCAGGACTTGGCCAAGTTCTGGGACACTCACGACCTTACCGATTTCGAGGACGAATTGGAAGAGATGGATGAACAGGTGTTCGAACGCAATGCCGATATCACGGTGCGTTTGACAACCGATGACGCCAAATCGCTTCACGCGATGGCAAACGCTTGTGGCGTGCCTGAGTCAGACCTGATCCGCGAATGGGTACTCGAGAAACTTCACGCAACTTGATGCGTCTGCGGTTCATGCGGGGATCGGCGAACAAACGGTTGAACGCGAGCGGCGGATCACGTCGGAATTGCAGGCAACGGTTACTGGCCGCCGCCACGTTAACCGAAACGTTCGGCGGGTAGAGAGGCGAGGATGGCCTATCGACGTCCTGTCTACGTATGTCCAGGCTGCAAGACAAAGATTCCCTTCGGAACCGAGACTGACCCGCAGCCAACCAGATGCCCCGGATGCGACCGCAGGCTATGGATTCCCACGGTGTTGAAGCTCGAGTCACTTATGGACATGGTCTGTCCCGCCTGCTCCGCGACATTCAAGGTCGTCTTCCTGTGGAATGGTCAACAACAGCACCAATTCGTGTGCCCGAAGTGCGGCGGCGCCGTAAATCCACCGAGCGACCCGCTGCCCTCGGCAAGCTGATCCAACTGGAAGGGAAAAATGTGACAAAGGAGACATTGTGTACGGCGGGGAACACCATTGGAGAGGAAGATTGGGTAGTATCGAAGAAGCAGCATTTCCGATCCTGTCCGGCTGGCCGCTGCCTCGGCCGGCCAACTGGCTGGAACACGGTCATACCCCTCCAGAACCTCGTGTAACCGCTCGCCGCCAGTCCCCATAACCGATCTCCCGGGATATACGCCGATTAACATAACGCCGGAATACCGGTGTTATGTTAACTGCGTGCTGGTCGCGCGACTACCCAGGTGTGGGAATTCTGCTAGCCCGGATTATTCATCTACGTAGGGTGGGTCGAGGTCGCGTAGATCGTTGGTGGGCCCGCACAAGCCGCAACCGAGCTGATTTGTAGCCCGCCGCCTAGAAAGACGCCGGTATTAGCGACCGATGACCCACCAAGGAAGCGGCTTGCTTGACCCACCCTACCTATCGTGAATAATCCGGGCTAGAACCGCTTGCAGTGGCCCTCTGGAAGGGCTAGAATCACGGTTCCGGGATAGCCCTTCCGGCGAAGGGTAACCGGAGTAGAATAACAAGTTCGTTGCCAAAGCGTGGCGTCAATCCGCATTCGCGGCCTAATTTGACAGCGAGTGACCTTCGCGGAGCGATTTGGTACGCTTACGATTATGGTGAAGAAAGCACCCAAACAAAATCCAACTCCACCCTCGGCAATGCCCCTTCACCCTCTTGCGGAGGTGTTCGGGTTTCCGTGCAACAACCAATCGGAAATCGCCTCGCGCCACCGATTGAACCGACTTTGCCCATTCAATAACAAAGTTCCAAACTGCACAAAGGACAAAGCTAACGACCCTCTTGGAACGTGTTCTGTGTTCCACGACGGTAAGACAGTGATCACCTGCCCCATCCGGTTTCGGCAGGAATGGACAATTGCCACCGATGCTGCAAGTTTCTTTTTCAAGCCAAATGCCACATGGACGTCCCTGACGGAAGTCAGACTGCGAGATAAGAACGACGGTTCTGCAGGAAACATTGATGTCGTTCTTGTCGCGTACGATGACCGAGGGAAGATAACGGACTTCGGAGCCTTGGAGGTTCAGGCGGTCTATATTTCCGGTAATGTGCGTCGACCATTTGAGCGCTTCATGGAATCGCCCGAAGCGAATGCCAATATGAATTGGCGAACGGAAGTCAATTATCCTCACCCTGATTTCCTGTCATCTTCACGCAAGCGACTTGCGCCACAGTTGCTTTACAAAGGTGGGATAATTCATGCATGGGGAAAGAAGTCGGCGGTTGCACTTGATTCTCATTTCTTCGCAACACTTCCGATCCTGAAAGAAGTCCCTGCAAGCAAAGCCGAAATGGCTTGGCTGATCTATGACTTGGTACTCGATCAAAAATCGAATACATACCGCCTGCAACGAACTCGGACGGTTTACACCGGATTTGAATCTGCACTCATCACTCTCACGAAATCTGAACCCGGAAACATAAGCGATTTCATCGCTGTACTTCAAGACAAGTTGGACGAAAAGCTGGAGGACAACAACCCACCAGACGCGCCAACACTCGATCAAATCGTGGAGGGATAGATCAATGACAACAAGGAAGATTGTAAACGTTGCCTCTGTTCCAAAACGAAGCCCCTTTCGATATCCGGGTGGGAAGACTTGGCTTGTCCCGTTGGCAAGGAAATGGTGGAAGAGTCTTGATCGAAAACCTGAGTTGCTGATCGAACCATTTGCAGGTGGAGGAATCATCGGACTTACCGCTGCCTTTGAGGATTTCGTCGATCATGTGGTTCTCGTTGAAAAGGATCCTGATGTTGTTGCCGTTTGGAAGTGCATTTGTTCGGACTCGTATCCAATTCTCCGTGAACGCATATTGTCATTCGAGGTGACGGAGCAGAATGTTCGCCAGACCCTTGCAGAAGAAACGCGATGCGTAAAAGACGTGGCATTTCGTACAATAATCAAGAATCGAATGTTTCATGGTGGTATACTTGCTCCTGGCGCTAGCTTGATGAAATCCGGTGAGAACGGGAAAGGTCTAAAATCTCGTTGGTATGCAAAAACGCTCGCCGATCGAATCACTGCCATCGGCGAAATTCGGCACCGTTTCACTGTGATAGAAGGGGATGCAATCGACGTTGTTGCGGCACACACGAATACTCCCAATGCCATTTTTTTTATTGACCCCCCCTACACGGCATCAGGCAAAAAAGCAGGTTCTTGATTAAATAATCAGGAACCTGCTTTTAATAGTAT
>CAZASB010000421.1:0-3823 GCA_964487655.1 uncultured Planctomycetaceae bacterium | reverse complement strand
GAAGCCCCCAAGATCCAGCGTCTCGGAGAGACGCGTCAACAATAGATCAACAGGCCGCAAGCGGAAGCATCCTGACCGCCACAGCAGCCACACGGCAATGGGCGGCAGCAGAAGCACGCCGTGCAAGCGGATGAGCATCGCCATTCCCCAAACGACGCCTGCCAGGATAAACCGACTCCATGCGTACCGATGTGCCGTCGGGCGACATTCTTCGGCCGATCGCACGGCCCAGGTTACGGTGAACAGTGCAGCCACGCACGAGGTCGTGGTGAACATGTCGAGCGCGGCGAAATGGGCGTGTGCAAACAGCCGAGGCATCAGCGCCGTGCTCAACGCGGCAACGGTTCCTGCAAGTGGTCCGGCGCGTCGCCACGTCCACTGCCCCACCAGAAACACGAGTAGGCCGAATGCCAGGGCGGGGGCGAATCGCGCCGCGCCAATCGAGATTACGGCCGGATTATCGGGCGCCGGGTCGAAGAGATGATGAGTAAGCCCAAGAATCCAATGTCCAAGCGGTGCCTGGACAGGCGGCCCGCCGTCGGGCCATGCGAAGTTCCTGCTCACGTTCGCAGGTGCAAGGAAGGCCAGCCCCTGTTGTCGAACCGCCGCTACCAGAGGCTTGCCCATCAGGCCCACATGGTACAGTTCGTCGCAGGTGACGCCGGGACCGCCCGGCGACGGCCCGAGCGAGCTTAGCACGGAAGCCGTTGCCCCGATGGCCACGAGCAGCGATGGCAACCAGGGTTTCACACCTTGCCCGCCGTTACCAGTCGCGCAAAATGGTCAAACGAACGATCGTAGGTCCTCTCCGCGGCGTCGGGGAAGCAGCAGCCGGGCAACTCTCGGCTCCGCAGGTGATACTGGATACATTCGCAGCAAACGCCCTTGCGGCTGCACGGTTCGTAGCTGCAGTTGCAGAAGTCCAGGTTCTCTTGTTTGCGACACTCCATGGCGGAATCCTCGGGGGTTCGCGTTTTGGGACGCCAACAGGTTTGGCCCCGGAAAAGGGGCCGGCTCCGGCCGCCATGCAGCACGGAGCCGACCTCGGGATTTCTCAGTCGAATCGAGTGTGAGCGAAACGACTACTTACTCGCCTTGACAGCGGCCTGCGCGGCGGCCAGTCGGGCGATGGGTACGCGGTAGGGGCTGCAGCTTACGTAGTCCAGTCCGTTCTTGAAGCAGAACTCGACGCTCTTCGGATCGCCGCCCTGCTCGCCACAGATGCCAATCTTCAGGCCCTTCCGTGCGGCGCGGCCCTTCTGCACGGCCATCTCGATCAGTTGGCCGATGCCTTCCTGGTCGATCGTCTGGAACGGGTCGGCCTCCAGGACATTCTTATCGAGGTAGTCGCTCAGGAACTCGCCGATGTCGTCTCGGCTGAAGCCGAAACCCATTTGCGTCAGGTCGTTCGTGCCGAAGCTGAAGAACTCGGCCGTCTTGGCCATGCTGTCAGCCATCAGGCAGGCACGCGGAATCTCGATCATCGTGCCGTAAAGGCAGTCGATCTCGACGCCAACGGACTTCTCGACCTCGGCCTTCACGCGATCGAAGATCGGCTTGACGAAATCGAGTTCCTTGACCGTGCAGGTGACGGGTACCATGAGTTCCGGTCGCGGGTCCTTACCGGCCTTCTTCAGTTCAGCGGCCCCTTCCAGGACACCGCGAATCTGCATTTCGGTCAGGTATGGGTGGGTGATTCCCAGTCGCACGCCACGGTGCCCCATCATGGGGTTTAGCTCGTGGATCGCCTCGCCGCGGTGGATGATCTCTTCGACGGTGACGCCCAATGCCTTGGCCAGCTCTTGTCGCGCGCTCTCGTTCTGCGGCACGAACTCGTGCAGTGGCGGATCGAGCAGACGCACGGTGACGGGCATGCCGTCCATGGCATCGAGCGTGGCCTTGATGTCGCGCTTGACGAAAGGCGCCAACTCGTCAATCGCCTGATTTCGCTCCGCCTCGTTGCCGGCGTGGATCATCTTGCGAAGGATGAACAGCGGCTGCTCGGCGCCGACACCGTAGAACATGTGCTCGGTACGGAACAGGCCGATGCCCTCGGCCCCGAACTCGCGGGCCAGCTTGGCGTCTTCCGGCGTATCGGCGTTGGTGCGCACGCCCATGGTGCGGTGCTTATCGACAATTTCCATGAACTTCTGGAACCGCGGATTCTCCGTGGCGTCCATCATGGCCAATTGGCCGGCGTAGGCGAGGCCTCGCGTGCCGTTGAGCGTGATGACGTCGCCCTCGGCGTACGACTTGCCGTCCACCATGACGCGTTTGGCCGCATAGTCGATCTTCAGCTTGCCGGCGCCGACGATGCAGCACTTGCCCCAACCGCGGGCAACTAGTGCCGCGTGGCTGGTCATGCCGCCGCGCGCCGTGAGGATACCCTCGGCAGCTCTCATGCCCTCGACATCTTCCGGGTTCGTTTCCTCACGGACGAGGATGCACTTCCGACCTGCCTTGGCCACGGCCACGGCGCCGGCGGAGGTCAGTACGATCTCGCCGTACGCACCGCCCGGGCCAGCCGGCAGACCGCGAACGAACGGCTCTACCTTCTTCTCGGCGGCGGGGTCGACGATTGGATGAAGCAGCTCGTCAAGCTGGGCAGGCGCGACGCGGGTGACCGCCGTCGGCTGGTCGATGAGCTTCTCGGCCAACATGTCCATGGCCATGTTCAACGCGGCCGTCCCGGTCCGCTTGCCGCTACGGCACTGGAGCATCCAGAGCTTGCCTTCCTGAATGGTGAACTCGATGTCCTGCATGTCGTGGTAGTGCTGCTCAAGCTTCGTGCGAATGCCGTCGAGCATTTTGTACAGTTCTGGACTCTCGTCCTCGAGTGACGAGAGGTGCTTGTTCTGGTCGCTCTTGGTGTCGTTATTCAGTGGGTGGGGGGTGCGGATGCCGGCGACTACGTCTTCACCCTGGGCGTTGACAAGCCATTCACCGTAGAATTTATTCTCGCCGGTGGCCGGGTTCCGGGTGAACGCCACGCCGGTGGCCGAGCTGTCGCCCATGTTGCCGAACACCATGGCCTGGACGTTGTTGGCGGTGCCCCATTCGTCTGGAATGCTCTCAATGCGGCGATAGGAGACGGCCCGCTTGCCGTTCCAGCTCTTGAACACCGAGCCGATGCCGCCCCAAAGCTGCTCCTCGGGATCGTCCGGGAAGTCGCGGCCGAGCACTTCCTTGATCTTCGCCTTGTAGGCAATGCATAGGGCCTTCAGATCCTCGGCGTCCAGTTCGGTGTCGAGTTCGACGCCCTTCTGTTCCTTCTTGTGCTCAAGCATCCGATCGAGTTGTACGCGGATTCCCTTTCCGTCCTCGGGCTCAATACCCTCGGCCTTTTCCATGACCACGTCGGAATACATGGTGATGAGCCGGCGATAGGCATCGTAAACGAACCGCTCGTTGCCCGTCTTCTTGATCAACCCGGGGATCGTCTTTGAGGTCAAGCCGACGTTCAAGACGGTTTCCATCATGCCAGGCATGGAGCTTCGGGAACCGCTACGGCACGAGATGAGAAGGGTATTTTCGGGGTCGCCGAACTTCATGCCCATGGCCTCTTCCGTCTTCTTCATGGCCGAGGCCACCTCCACCTTCAGCCCCTCCGGATACTGACCCTTGTGGCGCATGAAGTAGGTGCAAACGTCGGTCGAAATGGTGAACCCGGCGGGCACGGGCAACCCAAGATTGGCCATCTCGGCAAGGTTGGCGCCCTTCCCGCCCAGTTCATTTCTCATCGAGGCGTTGCCCTCGCTGCCCTGGGGACCATAGTAATAGACGTACTTTTCGGCCATGATAGGTCGTTCCTCCAAGAGTGTCA
>CAZASB010000420.1:0-3826 GCA_964487655.1 uncultured Planctomycetaceae bacterium | reverse complement strand
AATATCTTTTCCAGCTTTCGCCGGTTGTAGATATCCTCCGGAAAGACATACTCGTTCAGCGGGTTTCTTGCGGAGCCATGAACGAACAGCATGTCGCCATCCTGGTAATTCCGTGGCAGTTCGCCCAAAAAATCCCAGCGGCGATGCTGATCCTCTCCGTTGCTGGAAGTTTCAAGCTGGCTTCGCGTCCAGAAGATGGCTCGCTCAGCGCCCGAATTGAAGCCTTCCGGATCGAACATGGCGCCCTGGTCATGGTTTCCCAGCAGACAAACACGGAACTTCATTACGCGATCAATGCACTCTCGCGGGTTCGGCCCATAACCCACGATATCACCCAAGCAGAATATCTCATCGACATTCTGGGTGGAGATGTCGGCCAGCACCGCGTCGAGGCTCTCCAAGTTGCTGTGAATGTCGCTAATGATTGCTCTTTTCACGCTTCAAACTCCCACCGCTCGACTCGGACGATACGATATGGCAAACTAACATCCTGTCAAAACCGATTTGACCAGTCCAGTACCACGAGGATATTGCTCACACCCGAGGTAACAGTTGCCGGCAAGATTCTCGTGCTACCGATCAACGCAGGTCGGACAGAACCGTTAAGCGAATCCTCAAACACATTCCATACTTTTTAGTCTATCCCCCCATGCCGAGACGGTCAAGTGGCCGAAAGCGTCCCAAGACTACCCATAAACAATTCTCGAGGGGGAAGGCTGTCCACACATGTGGGGCATCCATTCGTAGAGTTGAGGCGGCACACGAGAGTGGTCGTCACCAACGAAATATGACGCCGTTGCCTTGTCCGTCCTCTCGAAGCGACGATGCCCATGAAAATCCTTGCACTTGAAACCACCGAAAAGCTCGCCACGGTCGCGGCCGCCGACAGCGATCGGCTGCTCGCTTGCTACCCAACCGACTCGAAATTGCGAAGCGCCCAATCGCTCACGCCGGCGATCCGGGAGCTATTGCACGCCGTTCAGTGGCAGCCCCAGGATGTCGACCTTGTTGCCGTCACCTTGGGTCCCGGCTCGTTCACGGGACTGCGGGTTGGCGTGACGACGGCCAAGGTCTTTGCTTACGCGGTCGGCGCGGAGGTACTTGGAATCGACACGCTTGAGGCTATTGCCGCCAAATGCCCACCCGATGTGGTTCGGCTCTGGACGGCCGTCGATGCCCAACGCGGGGAGTGGGTGGTCCGGCAGTTCACGCGATCGGGTGACGGATGGATGGAGCCGCTTGAATTCGCCAAGTTGGTCGACGCACAATCCTGGCTCGTGACACTGCCAGCCGGCGACATTCTACTTGGTCCAGTGCTGCGCAAGGTCGTGGATCGGCTGCCCGAGCATGTTCGGACGCTGGCCGCCGAACTGTGGTCACCCACTGCGGAGCAAGTGGCCCTGCTGGCGGCTCGCGATTACGCCGCCGGCCGTCGCGACGATCTTTGGACCCTGTCGCCCCGATATTCTCGCCCGAGCGCTGCCGAGGAGAAGCTACGGAAGGAAGCCAAGAGACGCTGAAGCACAGCCGCCGATTGGCTGGACACTCCCCATGCCTCACACGCGCCGGGTTTGGCTTGCGACCCTCAAGACTTCCGCGGCAGCCGCCACTGTAGCATTGATGTCGGCCTCGGTGTGCGCCGCCGAAACAAACATCGCCTCGAACTGGCTGCACGGCAGGTAGATACCGCGGTCGATCATCCCCCAAAAAAACCGGCTGAACTGGTCTGTGTTGCACCGCGCGGCCGAATTCCAGTCGGTCACCGGATCGGGACTGAAGAACAGCGTCAGCATGCTGCCACGGCGACCGACGGTGCAACCGATGCCGCTGCTGCAAGCCGCTTCTTCGATGCCACGGGCCAAGCGAGCCGACTGCTCTTCCAGTTTGTCATAAATCGTGCCGTCACGCAGCAGTTTGAGCGTGGCAATGCCCGCCGCCGTCGCCAGCGGATTTCCGCTCAGCGTACCTGCCTGGAAGACCTTTCCGGCAGGCAGAACGTGGTCCATGATGTCGGCCCGGCCGCCATACGCTCCCACCGGCAGCCCGCCGCCGATGATCTTGCCGAGGGTCGTAAGGTCGGGCGTAATTCCAAGCTGGGCCTGGGCGCCGCCGTAGGCCACGCGGAAGCCCGACATCACCTCGTCGAACACCAGCAGTGAGCCGTGTCTGGCGGTCAGCTCCCGCAGGGCTTCGAGAAACTCTCGCCGCGCCGGCACGCAGCCCATGTTTCCCGCTACCGGCTCGACAATGACCGCCGCAATGCGTCGCCCGTGTTCCTCGAACGCTTGCTCGGCCGCCATCGGATCGTTGTAGGGCAGCACCAAGGTATCCTGGGCCGTACCCTCGGTCACCCCGGGCGAGTTGGGCACGCCAAGCGTCGCCGCGGAACTGCCGGCCGCGACCAGGAGGCTGTCAACATGTCCATGGTAGTTCCCGGCGAACTTCACGACGACGGGTCGACCGGTAAAGGCGCGGGCCAGGCGAATCGCGCTTGCCGTCGCCTCGGTTCCCGAGTTGACCAGGCGCATCTTCTCAATCGACGGGACGGCCGCGATTACCAGCGCGGCCAGTTCCGTCTCGGCCAGCGTGGGTGCGCCGAACGAGGTTCCCCGCCGAAGTGCGGCCTCGACGGCCTCCACAACCATGGGGTGTGCGTGCCCCAGGATCATCGGTCCCCAAGAGCCGACATAGTCGACGTAACGATTGCCGTCGAGGTCAAGCAAATAGGCGCCTTCGCCTCGCTCGAAGAAGATCGGTTCGCCACCGACCCCCCCAAACGCCCGTGCAGGACTATTCACCCCGCCTGGCATGAGGTGACATGCTTGACCATACGCTTCGTGGCTGTGCTGACGTTTCATGGCCGCGAGCATAACACCGCGTAGCGATCTCGTCAATCCACCGCGAACCGGCGCGCTATTTCGGCTTGATAAACATCACATCGGAGCGAGTGATCCAGCCGGTGCGCAGGTCCACGCGGAACCAGCCTTCGGCGTTCTTGCGGTGGAACCGGATGGGCGACCGGGGCCCAAAATCCTTCAGGTCGTATTCCACCCATGTCTTGCCCATGTCGGGCGAAATAATGATGCCCAAGGTAAACGGCGACGCGGTTGCATAATGCGCCGCAAGAATGACCCCATCCTGGATGATCATGTTCGCGCACTCATACTTAGGATCGAAAAGCATGGTGTGCTTCTCGGGAGTGGCAATGTCGGCCGGATCGCAGCAGAACAGCCCGCGGTCGTGTGGTGTGGGGCCGTTTGCGTCGCTGATCCAATAGCACTTGCCGTCGACGAAGTTGATGCCGCCGCCCTTGTAACGCGTGTTCAAGCTTTGGGCGACGACCACCTTCCAGTTCCAGGCGTCCTTCGCCGCGTCGTAGGTGCCTCGGAGCCAATTGCACTCGAAGCCCTCGGGGCGGTTGCCGTCGCCGGTGCTGGCATAGAACGCATTTTCGACGGGATTGTACGCCACCGAGTGGATGTGCCGACAGATGACCGGGTTGTCGGGATTGCCGAGCAGGTTGCCTGTTCGGCCGCCGCCGGGACCGCCGTTGTCCCGATAGTAGGGATTCTGCCCGAAGGCATACGCAATCTTGACCGTTTCCCCGCTGTCGGTCGAGTAGTAGATGGTTGGCGGGGTCGCACCGCCGAGGACATTGCAGTAGCTGCCCCAAACGAGCATTTCCTTGCCGCCAATCTCCCACGAGTTCACGCCCGTCAAGGTATTGAAATACCAGCCGGGATTCTCCGGGTTTTGGGGCGTGTGCGGAGTGTAGTCCGCACCGTCGGTATTTTTCAGTCCAATCTGCCGGTAGGTCTTCAAGCTG
>CAZASB010000419.1:0-3840 GCA_964487655.1 uncultured Planctomycetaceae bacterium | reverse complement strand
GGTGCAGCTCCAATACGGACCTCACTGTTCTACGTTCCCTATCCGCCCGATGGTTCGCTAAATCCGACTTTGCAGTTCTCCTGGTGGCTCATCCGGCAGCCCGGGCAAAACACTTCGTCGAAGGACTCATTCCAACTCCGGCGGCACGCTACCGTACGACCAGGGCGACTGGAAGGGCGGGGCCTTCGGAGGCTCCGGCACGGATCCGGGTTCGAGTTGCTTGCTCAACGCAAGGCCCGTTTCAACAAAGCGGGTGGCCGCCTTGGGTTCCAGGTTGCTGTACGCGGTCAGGCGTGTTTCGTAGCCGCCGCCCGTCGGGCTCAAGGCCTCTTCCGTCGGAACGTAGCCCACGCAATCGTTCGCAAGCGATACGGGGAAGGTGAAGGGGAACGGGCTGCCGGCCTTGATGTCCAGGCCGGCTTGGCAAAAAAACTCGGCCGGATTGGTGACGAACACGGCTGGGCCGACTTGAATCACCTGAATCTCGACGTCCTTCTTCGGCTCTTTCTTCAGCAGCGTGTCCAGGAGCACAATCTCCTTCGCAAAGGTCCATTCGGTGTGGCCGACATCCTTGGGATCCTGCTGGACCAGTTCCAACGACTGGGCAACCCGCTCGGGAGTCGGCGTGCGCCGGTCGAGCGTGATTACCTTCGTCTTGCAGTCCAATGGCGCAAGCTGCCCCCGCTGGACACGGAGCAGTACCTTGATCGCCTCCGCACCGACGCTTCCACCGATAAGCTGGGCGTAGTAGTTACTACTGTTCCCCGCGTAGGGACTGAGGTTGTCCACTTGCGTTACGTCGCCGGAACAACCTGGCAGAAACACCACGATGGCGTCATCGCCCATCACGCCGCGAATCGTCTGTTCAAGATAATAGATCCAGTTGGCGGAGATGCCGCCCGGGTTGGTCGTGCCATGGCAGGCGAAGTTGACAATGCAGCCCAACAGTTTGCCTTCGCCATCCCACGCACCGACTACGCCGACCTCGGGATCGGTCGGGCCGGCAGGCTCGACGATATCGGGGTTCCCACGGCCCGGGTGCGTGAAGGCGCCGCCGTGTTTCATGCGCAATCGGCGATTGAAGGCTACCGCTTCAGCTTTGCCGGAGCCGATGCTGCATTGAGCCGACACTCGCCGCTTATCGGCTTCAACCACGGCTGCGGCGATTTGCTGGACCACCTTTTCCAGGTAACCTGCGTCGGCACACGATGACTTCTCGTACGCAAGCTCCTTGACCAAGTCGGAACCGTGGTCATATTCGCCTGGCAACACCATGCAGGTGGGACCGGAGGAATGAGAGTGCGAGGCGGCAATCAGGACGGCCTCGGGCGGAATGCCGCACTGCTGCTGGATAAGCTTCCTGGCGGCTTCCACCTGCGGACGGCGAATGGTCAGCGCGTCGATGCCGACCAGGGCGACCCGCTGCTTGCCGTCGTCGAAGACCGCGGCGCGGACCTTGCACGGATCGTGCAGCGTGCGATGGAACGACTTCCCATACCCGCCCGGCTGTTCCATGCCGATTTCCGGCGTGATGTCCGTTTCGGCAAAACCGGCGGTCATGGGTGAGGGATCTTCGGCGCGGACCGCACCGAGGGAAACAAGGGCAACGATGGTCAACGCAACAAGGAAACAGCGACGCATGGTAATTCCTCCAGTTTGGGTTGGGGATGGTATGCACAATTCACAAAGCCACCAGCGGCCTATTGACTGGCCGTTTCTCGCGGCGCAATATCGAACTTCCCTTCCAGCACGACGACCGAGGCGATCGAGTCCGGCGCGGCTTCCGGCAAGGTGATCCACGCGCCGCCGTCACATGGAGTCACGGTCAGGCTCTTTCGCGACGGATCGGCCAGCAGGTAGGCCGAGCCCCGCAGCGCGCCCAAGCGCGGCGCCAGGAGTCGGCCGTCCTTGGGCCAATTGAACACGTGCAGGAAGAGTTTACCCGGCTTGGCCGTCGATCGCCCCCACGGAACCGCGCCAAGTGGGCTGGCCGTAGTGCCGTAAATGCTATCGCCATTGACGGCCAGCCAGCGACCGATGTCTTCGAGTCGTTCGATGCTCTTCTCGGGAATCTCGCCTTCGGCGGTCGGCCCGACGTTCAACAGGAGGTTACCGCCCTTGCTCACAATATCAATCAGCTTGCGCACCAAGTCTTCGGTCGTCTTCCACTGGTCATCGTGCTTGCTGTAGCCCCATGTGCTGTTGATGGTCATACACGTTTCCCAGTCCCATTCGGGGATACCGGTTGCCGGAATCTCTTGCTCCGGCGTACCAAAATCGCCCGGCGAATGCGGCTTCCGCTTGCCAATCCGATTGTTCAAGATCAGGTCGGACTGGATGCCGCGCAGATACTGCTCCAGGTCGATCCCCTGCTGCTCGTCCCATTCCTTGATCCATTCGCCGTCGAACCACAGCACGCCAATCTTCCCGTAATTCGCCAGGAGTTCCTTCAACTGCGCCTTCATGTGTTCAACGTACTTCGGGAACCGGTCCGCAGACGCGTCCGGATGATGCCAGTCCATGATCGAGTGGTACCAGCAGATGCGGAGGTTCTCGCGATGGCAGGCGTCGGCCAGGGGCTTGAGCACGTCGCGGCCATAGGGCGTGCCGGCCATGTCGTAATCGGTGTGCGCCGAATCGAACAGGCAGAAGCCGTCGTGGTGCTTGCTGGTGATGACGATGTACTTCACCCCTGCCTGCTTTGCAACGTCCACCCACTGCTCGGCATTGTACTTGACCGGATTGAACTCCTTCTGGAGCTTGGCGTACTCGTCGCGCGGAATCTTCGCGCGGTCCATAATCCACTCGGCATAGCCGGGCACGTGCTTGCCCTCCCATTCGCCGGCGGGGATGGAGTAGAGTCCCCAGTGGATGAACATGCCGAACTTCGCGTCGCGCCACCATGCCATTCTGGCGTCCTTCTGGGCGTCTGTCTCGTTCGGCACGGCGCCGCTTGCCGCCGGTACACCTGTGGTGGCCAGCGCGAGAAGGATGGGAACAAGCCGGTAGACCAGGAAGGGGAATCCGCTGCGAATCATCGGTGGCCTTTCGTGGGTGGGGGTCGATGGCGGAAATACAGAATCCTATTATACACCAGACGAAAGCCGATGGGGAGCGTCAGAAGCGTAACCGATCACGGGGGGACTGTCCGAATACTGTTCGGCACGATTATTGCCCGGTGCTTGTAGAGCTGCGGCGCCAGTCGCCCGGTGCCGGGTCGCGCGAACAGCACTACCCTCGAGGGCTTGCGCCCTGCCGCTTTCATGGCGCCGCGCCGTCAAGGGTTACCCCTGCGTGCATTCGGCATGTGTCACTGCCGCGAAAGGCAGCGCCTCTTTCCGCATGTCTCTTGCCTTTGGATCGCGTGGGCCGTGTGTGCGTGAGTGTAGTCCGCTGAGAGTCCGGCGTCGTGGGCGCATCCGTGACGCTCGCGGGCGACAGGAATCCGAAGAAGGGAGCACTGCCAGGATACCCATGGCGCGGGACTCCAACGAATTACCCCGGCACAACGGATTTGGATTAAGTGTGGGGGTACCCCCAAAAGAGAATTCGACTTCGTAATTATGATGGATCAGCCTCTTGACAGCAATCCAACATTATGGCAGAATGCCGTTTGAAGTTGCGGCTGCAAGGCGAAAAATGCTTGGCTTGTCGAGGCTGTTGGCGACGGGGCAAGTGGCCGGGCGACCTCGCAGGTAGTAGCATGGCGGGGTATCAAATCTCATCGTAAGATACACGCTGTCAATGAGTTAAGTTCAAATCGGAGGGGGGGTACGATGGATGCATCGCGACACATCCGACAGTTGCCAGCCACGGTGCGGCCGGTTCCTTCCTTCCTTC
>CAZASB010000418.1:0-3849 GCA_964487655.1 uncultured Planctomycetaceae bacterium | reverse complement strand
CCTGCACCGCTTGGGCCACGCGCGAGAGCATGACAACTTGGTCGTAACGTGCCAGCCAGTTCAGGTGATAGGCAAGCACCGTTTGATCGCCCTGAATGACAGCCTGCTCGACCTTCGGAATCACGCGGCCGGCAATCAGATGGTTCAGGTTGCGCCAGTCCTCGGTGCGGCGGTCGGCCGCGTCGGCGGCCACCACCACGTTCCAGTCGGCGCCCACCTCGGCGGCGGCCTGGCGCAGTGCGTCGAGGAACACGCGCTCCAGGTCCAACGGCCGGGTGGCGAACCGGCGGGAAAGTTCGCCGCGGGCGAGTTCATGGGAATGGCGCTGGACCGTTAGCGCCAGGAACGAGCCGTCGCGCTCGGCCCAGCGCAGGCGTTCCTCGAACGCGCGCGCCTCGGCCACCTCCGGCGGCACGTAGTTCGGGCGGAACTCGGCCGTCGACGTGCTGGGCGACCGGCCGGTGGAATAACGCGGCGGCGTACCGGACGCTTGGGATACGCTGAGCACGTTCCGAGCCGTGCTCACGTAGGCGCCGCTGCGGCGGCCGCCCACGACGTGATCGGCGTCCCAGACCAGATCGAGCCCGGCATCGTCGAGCAGCCTGTCGAGTTCCGGCCGGCCCGGCAGCGCGGCGGCCAGGGGATAGCGGCTGCCCACACGCTGGCGGATTTGCTCCGGGGTAAGCACTCGCACGCCCACCAGGCCGCCGTGGGAAAGCTTAATGGCCCGGCCGGCATCCATGTCTCGCGGGTAGATCTCCTGCTTGCTGGAGACGGCGGCGTTTTGCGAAGCGGCGGCGGCCAGGCGAACCAGGCGCGCGTCGCCCAGCGGATCGGCCTCCGGCGGCAGCGGAACCTCGCGGAGCCTGTCCACAACACGCACCGGGGGTACGAGCGGGTCTTCCTTGGCGAGCTGGTCGGCCCGCTGGCCCAGCGCGGCGGCGTAATCGGCCAGCGACATATCGACGGCGATCAGCGCGTTCGCGCCCACGCGGCGGAGGATGTACTTCGGCTCCTCGCGTAGGTTCTCGGTTTCGACCGCTGCGCGGGTGACGACATGCGCCAACCGGCTGCGGCGGGGTTCGTCCTCGATGCTGCCCCGGGCGGCCAAGAGAGACGCGCACAGCTCCGCAGCGGCCATCACTCCGCCGCCGGCTTCAAGCACGGCGGCAATCTGGTCGCGCAGCGCCGTGATGGCCGGATCGCGCAGCCAACGTGCCACGGCCTCGGTGAGGATCTGGCTGATGCGGCCCCGCGTCACACCCGCCAGCGGGGCGATGTCGCCCTGGCTTGGCCAGATCGCGTCGACGCGCTCGTCGATCCCGAGGAGTGCTTCGAGCGCAGTGGTTTCCGTGGCGTTCCGGCTCTTGGCCTTGGCTCGCAGGATGCGATCGGCCAGCATGTCGATGCTGAGTTCCTCCTTGGGGATCGAGCTCTCGTAGGTGGCCGTATCGTCGGTGGGCGCGCTGACCGGCTCGCCCGGGGTCCCGGAGCCCAGGCGCTCGCGCAGCACTCTACGGGTGGCCAATATGTGTTTGCGAGTCTTGTTGCCGACGCCAGGCATCCGCGAGAGCCGGTAACCGTTCACCTTGAGCAAGTCCCGCACGGTCACGACATTGAGCGTGTCAAGTACATCGAGCGCGGCCGGGCCGAGCCCCAGTTCCGCCACGGTCGTCTCGCGGGTGGCCGCCGCGAGCAGCGCCGAGTTGTCGGCCTCGGCCCCGTCGGACGTGTCGGCCGTCGTACCCGGCACCGTACTGAAAACCTGCCGCCAGGTTTCGAGCATCTGGTGGGCATTGTCGAACCGCTCCTTCGCGTTGCGGCGCAGCGCCCGGCGGAAGAACTTGGTGAGCTGCTCGCGAAGGTTGGGCTCGAACCGCTCAGCGTCGATCGTGGCCTCGCACTCGACCATCGTCACCTCGGTCTTGCCGTCGTGCCAGGTGGGCAGGAAGCCCGTGGCCATCTGGTACAGCGTGACGGCCGCTGAGAAACGCTCGGCCTGCAGGTCCCAGCGGGGCGGCTTGCGAAGCGGCAGGAAGGGGTCGAGGTAGCCCGGCGTCCCGGCCCGGATGTTCTCGGGGCTGCAGCGCGACAGCGAGAAGTCGAACAGCACCAAATGCAACGCGCCGTCGCGGCCGCCGAAGGCCACGCCGATGTTGTCCGGCTTGATATCGCGGTGGTTGATGCCTTCGCGCTGCAGGACGACCACGGCTTCGAGAAGGTCCTCCCCGAACCGCTGCAGCAGGTCGAGGCTCAGGCGGCCTTCATCGCTGAGCCGCTTGCGCAGGGTTTTGTCGCCTGCCTTGTCGAGGAGCAACGCCGTGCGATCACCAAACGGAAGGATGCCGTGGCATCGGACAATGAGCGGGCTATCGAGCTTGCTGAGCACCTCGCCTTCGTCGCGGATGTGGTCGTTGTGGTCGGTATCGACGGCAATCTTGGCCACGAACTCCTGGCCGTCCTTACGCACCAGCAGGGCGGTGGCCGTCGAACCGGTGCCCAGCTTTCGGACCATCTCGTAGCCGCCGGGCAGGATGTCGCCCGGCTTCGCGCGGGTCGGATCGCCGACCACTTGGTTGCTGGGCGTGGTGAGTTCATCCTCGACCTTATCGAGAAGCTCCAGAAACTCGGCCGCCGTGTCCAGCCGGTCGCTGACGTCCGGATCGGTGCTGTACTGGACAAGCTGGTCGAGTGATTCGGGCGCCCCGTTGAGAACCGCGCTGACGCGCAGCCCGCGGTGAACCCGCAACTTCTCCGCCAGGGCCAGGGGGTTTTCGGCCGGCGCCTGGCCGGTGAAAAGCCGGTAGCATAACGCGCCCAGCGAGAAGATGTCGTGATGCTCGCCGAGCGTGTCGAAATCGACGAACGTTTCGGGCGCCATGAAAACCTTCGACGTCTCTTCGGCCAACCGGTCCACGTGAATCGTGGCCGTCACCCGCTGCGGGTCGGCCGTTTCGCTACTGGCGGCCTGCCGGTAGCCAAGCTGCCAGTTCATCAGGACCGTTTGCGGGTTGCCGCCTTCCGGATGCACCACGAGGATCGACCGCGGACTGAGGCTGCGGTGGACGATGTGCTTTCCGTGGGCGAACTCGATGGTGTCGGCAATCTGCCGCATCACGTCGAGCCGCAAGTCGTCGGTGATGTGCTCCTTTCGCTGGACGAGGTAGTGATCCAGGCGGATGGCGGTGGGGAAGTGCTGGAAGAGAATGGCCGGGCCGAGTTCGTGGTTGGTGAACTCCATGGCCCGGAGCACCCCCCGATGCTCCAACGCCTGCAAGAGCCGGAACTCGCGTTCCGCGGCCCGCTGGACCATGACTCGCTGTTCTTGGTCGGCTTGGGGCTGCACCAGGTAGATTCGAATGCGGCGGAACGTGTCGTCCAGCGCCACGTGTTTGCCCAGGAAATCCTGGTAGTCGGGGCCTTCGTCGAGGATGCCCTGCAACTGGTAGTCGCCCACGCGGCGGCTGCGCTGCGAGGGCCGAATGCCGGCTTGCATCAAGGCGCGGCTGACGGCCTTGGCGGTGGGGCGGTCGAAGATGCCGCGAGGCTGTTCCGAAAGCCCGGGGCACTCCCGACGCTTGATCGCGGCCATGATGCCGGGCCGGTCGGTCTGGTCGCGAAGGCACACGTGAAACCCGGCATTCCCCTCCAGCCGCGACTGGAGTCCCTCGGCCGAGCAGAAGACGAGCGGGTCGACGAAGGGGACTCGCCATTTCGCGCAGGCCGGCTGCCGCTGCAACAGTGGGGCGAGCTTCTTCGCCTTCTGGTTGGCAAGGAACACCGGGTTATCGATTACCTTCGAGCGGCCTTCGTGCCGCCACGTCCACGTATGCGCGTCGCCGGTGAGGA
>CAZASB010000417.1:0-3854 GCA_964487655.1 uncultured Planctomycetaceae bacterium | reverse complement strand
TGGCTTGCCCGCTGCGTACCGCTCATGCTGGCCAAGCCATGCGTGGCAGGCGTGTTTTGGAACCAATTGCGCGACGCCGAGCCGCATGAGTTCCCCCACGCCGGCCTTTTCGACGGCAAAAACCGTCCTAAACCGGCCCTGAAGACCCTCGCCGCCATACGCCAAGCCCACTTGCGTTGAGCCCCCGTGGGCTACCGTCCGGCTTAGCCCGGATTATTCATGATAGGTAGGGTGGGTCAAACAGGCCGCTTCTTTGGTGGGTCATCGGTCGCTAATACCGGCGTCTTTCTAGGCGGCGGGCTACAAATCAGCTCGGTTGCGGCTTGTGCGGACCCACCAACGATCTACGCGACCTCGACCCACCCTACGTAGATGAATAATCCGGGTTAGCGCTGGGCGTAAAATACTCACCCTCGGCAAGCACCTTCGGGGATCTTTCGCGGATGGGCGCGCCGAGCAAACCGGGCGTGCATTGCCGCCAAGGGCGGCCAACTCGCCAGCCCAGGGCGGAGCCCTCGACACGCTTATGTCTTGAACGATCCTCAGTCCGCCTGCGGGCCGCGGGGAATCCGGTCGGCCAGGGGTGCTGACGCAGCTTGGGCCACCGAGCGTGAAGCGGACGAACCTTCGATCGCTTTCAGGGCGATGTCTTGGACCTGGCCGTAAGAGTGGTCGATCTGCTTGGACAATCGGGCAACCTGTTCCGCCTGCTTTTCGACGGTTCCCTGCAACGCTTCGATACGTGAGTTCAGCACGTTTCGTTCGCCCGTGTGTTCTTTCTGCAACAGATCGACGGCGTACGTCCGCTCCCGCTCCAGACGTTCGGTCGCTTGCCGCACGGCCTTCGAAACGGCCTGATCCAATTCGCCGGGAAACGTCTCGGCCCTCGCTCGCAACGCCTGCAACTCCGTTTCGGCCGCCGCCACCGCTCGTTCGCGTTCGGCCAGGACTTTTTCTAGTTGTTCCTGTTTCAATTGAATCTCGCGGTCCAGCCTCGCCAACTCGTGCTGACGCTGCTCCTCGGTCGTTTGCTTCTCGCGTTCGAATTTGTACTTCCATTCCTCTTGTTCGCGCTGGCGCTGCTTCTTGTCTTCCGCGTTCTGTTCTTTCAGGGCCGCGTCGTATTCCGTCTTTTCTTTCTTCCAGGCGTCGCGTTGGGTTTTGACTTCGTATTCATGCGCTTCGCCATGGGTCGCAATTTCGTACTCCAGTCGCTCTCGCTTGGCCGTCATTTCGGCTTCGAAGTCCTCTTCTTGCTGCCGCTGGGCTTCGAGCAGCGCAGCCAGGCTGGCCGCGGCCTTCTCGATATCGTAAATCTCTCGCAAATCCGCCTCGGCGGATTCCACGGCCAGTTTCACTTGGGCATACTTCGCTGTTTCCTGTTCCAGCCGGTCGGCCAGTTCGTTTAGCGTCTGCCCGATTTCAGATTTCAGCGAGGCGATCTGATTGGGGATCCCGGTGGAAGAAACGGCGTCAGCGACCGCCGTCGCTTTCGTCCTTTTGCGTTCGGCAACCGTTTCCTCCGGCTTCATCTCCACCTGTTGCTTTGCCTGCAATTGCTTCAATACTCGCTGATAGGCCTGCAACATTTCTTTCTTGGTGTTGGCCATGGTCAATCCCTCGGGGGTAGCCGCGTCGCTCATGATGTTCTCCTGGGAATCGCTGTTGGGCAGCCCGCGGGAAATGAAGCACCCAGCCTATGGGTAGACTATTATCCGCGAGTTGCCTTGATCATAATGTCTCTGCCTCGGGAAGGCTGATTCTACCCGCCGCAGGGATGTCGTGCCACGGTCAGACACCAATTGCCGACGCGAAAGACGGCAATCACGGTCTGCATAAAACGCTTTCACCAGCGAACTTGATGTTAGGAAGTTTCTATTTACAACCTGTAGGCTGCCGGTTTACGACCAATACTGCCAAGCGTCTTTCTTCGTAAAGGCAATTGTAGCCAGGAAGTATGGCATGGTGCGTGATACTCTGGCGCCTCCATGGAAATAGCCGTGCCGAGGGGCGGGCTTTGCGTCCGCCCCTCGCGGCCACTGCCGGCAAGTGATCTGGCTACACTTCCTTCGGAAGTGAGTAGGGCGCCCGGTATTCCGGCTGGTTCAGCATGGCGTCGGCCTCGTCGTCGCCGAGCACTTTCTCGGTGGTTGGATCGAAACGAAGCGGTCGGCCAACCTGCCAGGAGGTGCGGGCCAACAGACACATGGCCATCGTCTTGTGCGCTTCCTCAATGTCGGCATTGAGCAGGTTGTGGTCGCGGGCACGAATGGCCTTGACCCAGTTTTGGAAGTGGGGCGTATTCGACATGGATCGTGTCGGGTCCATTTTGGACGGGCCCGGCTCGCAGTTCGCCCCAAGGAAGCTGTAGTAGCTCGTGTAGTCGGGAAAGATCTGGTAACCCTTGTCGCCAAAAAAGATGGTGCCCACGGGGAAGTTAGGCTGCACGAAGGGATACTGATCGCGAAACCCGGCCTCGCTATTGGTGTACCACGAGCGATGCTCGTAGGTGACCATCGGCTTGTTCCCCTCGAACTGGAAGGTGATGGCAACGTGGGTGGGGCATGTGCGGTCGTCTT
Source organism: uncultured Planctomycetaceae bacterium (assembly GCA_964487655.1). Lineage (GTDB taxonomy): Bacteria > Planctomycetota > Planctomycetia > Pirellulales > Thermoguttaceae > PWXP01. The sequence continues at coordinate 1,275 of CAZASB010000417.1, read as the reverse complement.
CATGCACATAGTTGCCGCCCGTGGCGTTGACGAACACCGGATGCTGCTGCAAGCCCAGGCCCCAGCGGAGAATATCAAGCTCATGCACGGCTTGGTTGGCAAAGCAGCCGCTGGACAATTCGAGGTTCCAGTACCAGCGCCGATGCCAGAACTGGCTGTATGGACGTAGCGGCTTCGGTCCCAGCCACTTGTCCCAATCGAGTCCCTCGGGAACGTCGTCGGGGGTGACCGTACCCAAATTACCGCGGAGCTTGTAATCCAGCCCGCGTCCCATGTAGAGGTCTCCGACGAGGCCTTCGTGGAGCTTTTCAATCCCCTCGCGGATGTTTGGACTTGAACGGTTCTGGGTGCCGTGCTGAACCATGCGATTGTATTTTCGGGCGGCGGCTACCACCTGCCGACCCTCGAGAAGATTGTGCGTGCCCGGCTTCTCGACGTAGACGTCCTTGCCTGCCTGGCATGCCCAGATGGTCGATAGCGCGTGCCAGCGGTCGCCCAGGCCGTTCGTGACGGCATCGATCGATTGGTCGTCGAACATCTTGTGCATGTCGTCGTACTTGGTCAGCTCGAGTTTTTCCAAGTGCGGCTTGTAGAGTTCGTTGGCTCGGGCCAGTTTCTTCTCGTCGCAGTCGCAAACGGCCACGATCTTGACGTTCTCCGGGGCCATTTCGGCCAGTGCGCCCACCAGACTGTTCATGCGTCCGCCAAGCCCTAGCAGGCCCACGCGAAGCTGATCGTTGGGATTGCGGCTCTTGGCAATCGCCGGGACGGCCACCATGGCGCTGCCTGCGACTGCCGCCGTCGATTTGAGAAAATTTCGCCGATTACTGTTCTTCATGGTCGATCTCCAGGGAGGTTGTACATGGTCTCGTTACCGCCATGCTTTACGCCTGCGGAATGGCAATTTGCCTCAAAGGATATGCTTGGCACGTCGCCACCGGGCTCTCGGCACATGCTTGGAGCGAGGCAGGGGCAATTGCCAGCATTGGATTGATTCTACCAGATGCGAGAAGAGGGTACAATTGTTTTGAAGCGGAGGAGCGGGAGAACTGCAAAGTCAGCCGGGTATCTGGAAGCCGACGGTTTACACACGCATGGCGTATGAAAACAGTCGTCTCCGGGCTCGTCCCGGAGGATCTGTGACTGGCCAGCTACAAACGGGCCCATTTCACCCATTGCTTCCCGCCCGCCTCTGCCGCCGCCCGAGAAGCAAGGCGACTGGCAGATTGAAATATATCCAGTGTAGAACAATTGTCCCAATTGTTTGGGAACAGT
>CAZASB010000416.1:0-3873 GCA_964487655.1 uncultured Planctomycetaceae bacterium | reverse complement strand
CGCATCTCCGAGGCGGAATATCTTGGGGGCTTCCACCGGAAGCCCCCAAGATCCAGCGTCTCGGAGAGACGCGTCAACAATAGATCAACAGGCTGCACGTCCGGGGGGTGGTTTACGGAATTCGAACACTCTGCTAGGCTGACCAAATCGACCCTGGCTAGACGGTCAACCCTTTCAACGACAAGCCGTGAGACTCCCAATGAGTGAAAAAAACGCACCCCTAGTTGGAGTTATCATGGGCAGCGATAGCGACTGGCCGAAAATCCAGGGCGTTGCCACGGCCCTGCAAGAGTTTGGCGTTCCGCTGGAGGTTCGGGTGATGAGTGCCCACCGCACGCCGGAACTGGTTCGCCAGTTCGCCACGATGGCCGCGGCGCGCGGTATCAAGGTGATTATTGCCGCGGCCGGCGGGGCCGCCCATCTGGCCGGCGTGGTTGCCTCGCACACCACGCTGCCGGTCATTGGCATTCCGGTGATGACCGACATGGCCGGCGGCCTTGACTCCCTGCTCTCCATCGTGCAAATGCCCGGCGACGTGCCCGTTGCCTGCGTGGCGGCCGGTAGTGGCGGGCCGCGCAACGCCGGCTTGCTGGCCGTGCAAATCCTCGCACTGAGCGATTCCGATCTCCAGCAGAAGCTCGCCAGTTTCAAGCAGCAGCTTGCCAACAAGGTGAACCAGAAGAACGAAGCATTTCAGAAGCGGCTTACCGAGGGATAAAGTAGCAATGCAAGAAGTGCGAACCCTGCATTGGGCAGGCGATGTGGATGGCTGCCTTTTCCTGATTGACCAGACGCGACTGCCGCTGGAGCTGCTGGAAATCGAGTGCCGCGACGTGGAGACCGTGTGGGAGGCGATCCGTTCGCTCCGGGTGCGAGGCGCGCCGGCCATCGGCGTCGCTGCCGCCTACGGCGTCTGCCTCGGCCTGCAAACCGCGGCCGGCCAGGATGTGGCCGCCTTCTTCACCCGCCTGAAGCAGGTGACCGACTATTTGGCGGAGAGTCGGCCGACGGCGGTGAACCTATTCTGGGCCATTCGCCGCATGATCCAGCGCGCCATCGACCTGCGGCAGGAAGACGCTTCGCCAGCCGAGACGCGCGAGGCCCTGCTGGCCGAGGCCCAAGCGATTGAGGAAGAGGACCGGCAGATGTGCCGCGACATCGGTCGCCACGGCGCGGAACTGCTGCCCGACGGCGCTGGCGTGCTCACCCACTGCAACGCCGGCGGGCTGGCCACGACCGACTACGGCACTGCGCTGGCCGTGATCTACTCGGCGGTCGAGGCAGGCAAGAAGATCCACGTGTTCGTTGACGAAACCCGCCCCCTGCTGCAAGGTGCCCGACTGACGGCCTGGGAGCTTCGCCAGCGCAGCATCCCCTGCACGCTCATCTGCGACAGCATGGCGGCCGTGGTTATGAAGCAGGGCAAGGTGCAGGCGGCGGTGACTGGGGCTGATCGGATTGCGAGCAACGGCGACACGGCCAACAAGATCGGTACGTACGGCGTTGCCTTGGCCGCGGCGGCGCATCGCATACCGTTCTACATTGCCGCGCCGAGTAGTACGTTCGACCTATCGCTCGAAACGGGCGACTCGATCCCCATTGAGCTGCGCGACGCGGAGGAGATCACCCACGGCTTCGGCAGGCAGACCGCCCCGGACGGCATTGACGTTTACAATCCGGCCTTTGACGTCACCCCCGCCCCCCTCATCGAAGCCCTCATTTGCGAGCGCGGCGTCATCCGCCCCGTATGCAAGGAGCGAATTGCGGAAGTGCTGAGGCCGGAGTGATTGGCCGACCGGCCTCGCGCCATCGGTTGAATCGCTATCCAACCGTATCACATCATCCCGCGAACGCTGCCCCCCGACCGTTGTGGCCTAGCCCCTTCCGTGCTGCCTGGATATACAGTAAACTGAACCATTCTGCTTGCGGTAAACGAGACCTTTGTATGGAGACTCCCCGGGGGCACTCGGTGGCACAGCTACACGAACAGCTTGCGGTGGCGGTGGATCAGTGGCGAAACCAGGGCTATCCCTGCGATGCCTACCCGACTGTGGCGGAAATCTTGGAATGGTCCCGCGACAGCGAGGCGGGCGGTTTGCGATTCCTGCGCCGTCCCCAGCTTCGAGCGGTCGAAACCTATTGGTTTCTTCGTCTGGTCCTCGGCACACCGCATATCTTTGACCTGTACAGCCGGTTCAACCCAAAGCCTCGGGAGTTGCGAGAATCGCTCGGGCTGACCCAGGATACGATCCGTAATTTCGTCGAGGATCACGGTATCGACGCGCTTTGGGAACGCATCAAGACCGACGACGGCTTCGTGCGCGACTTCCGGCTGGAATCGCTCCGTGAGACGCTTACGCTCAATTACCCGAGCTACATCCTGGCACTGGCGATGGGCGCGGGAAAGACGGTACTCATCGGCGCGATCATCGCAACAGAATTTGCTTTGGCGATGGACTACCCCGACGGCCCATTTGTACGGAATGCCCTGGTGTTCGCTCCGGGCACGACCATTGTCGAGTCGCTTCGTGAACTGGCCGAGATTCCTTACGAGAAGATTCTGCCCCCCCGTTTGTATAGGGCTTTCGCTGCTTCGGTCAAGCTGACATTCACCCGCGACGGCGAGAAAGACATACCGGTCGTGCGCGGCTCGTCCTTCAACCTCGTGGTCACGAACACTGAAAAGATTCGCATTCAGAAAGAGAAGATACGCAAGGCCGATATCGGCGGGCTCTTTGGCGTTCGTGAAGGCGAAGCGAAGGCCGAGGTCGCGAACCTTCGGTTGCAGGCAATCGCCAGTCTGCCACACTTGGCCGTCTTCTCCGACGAAGCCCATCATACCTACGGCCAGTCGCTGGACACCGGATTGAAGAAAGTCCGCAAGACGGTCGATTATCTGGCGGCCCAAACGAACGTCGTCGCCGTGGTGAACACGACCGGCACGCCGTATTTCAAACGGCAGCCGCTGCGCGATGTCGTGTTCTGGTACGGCCTTTCACAGGGCATCAGGGACGGGTATCTGAAGGATCTGTCCGGCAATATCCACGCGTACAGCTTCGACGGCGACGCCGCAACCTACGTGGCGCACGTTGTGACCGACTTCTTCAAAGACTATGGCAATGTGTGCCTGCCTAATGGTTCACGGGCGAAGCTGGCTATCTACTTTCCCCAAACGGACGACCTGCGCGAGTTGCGACCGGTGATAGACCGCGCATTGACCGAGGCCGGCCATAGCCCGACGCTGTGCATTGTGAACACGTCGGACCCCAGCCTTACGAAACCGGGCGACATCGCGGCGTTCAACGCGCTGAACCGCCCCGACGCGCCGCATCGCGTTGTGCTGCTGGTAAACAAGGGCACGGAAGGGTGGAACTGCCCCAGCCTGTTTGCCTGCGCGCTGGCGCGGAAGCTGCGCACGTCGAACAATTTCGTCTTGCAGGCCGCCACGCGATGCCTGCGGCAGATTCCCGGCAACACGGCAAAGGCCCGCGTGTACCTCTCGACACACAATTTCACGATTTTGGACCGACAGTTACAGGAGACCTACGGCGAGACGATCTCAGACTTGTACCGTTTATGGCAGGCGACCGGGCGGGCGCGCATCGTACTGCGCAAGCTGGACATTCCGCCGCTGGTGGTGCGGCAACTCGTGCGAACGGTGGTACGGAAGGACGGTGCCGTCGGGCCGATTGAGTTGAGTCTGCCCACGACGCGCTCCGCTGACACCATGCAGCGCCGCACGTTCACGCTCGCCCAGCAGCAGGCTACCGCCGGCGTGCTCCGGCAGCTTGGCGACACAGTGGCGATTCAGTCCGGCTCGGACACCACCGACTCCTACGCCGTGGCGGTAGACCTTGCGGCCCGCTACCGACT
>CAZASB010000415.1:0-3889 GCA_964487655.1 uncultured Planctomycetaceae bacterium | reverse complement strand
TAGCTACAAGCGGCCCCCAAACTGCCCCGTTCTCCTCCGCGAATCGCCGCCGCCGGAAGCGGCGGCGATTCGCGGAGGAACGTATTGCGGGTGTCCCCGGCTTAGCTGGCTGACCATGGCTCCGGCGGGACAAGCCCGCACGGTGGCCTTCCGCGCAACTCGGACTTGTGTACAACAACGAGGGCGTCGGGATAGGTGACACACCTCGCCCTATTGACGCTGCCCAACGAATCCCTTATCCCGATAGAATGTCCACGGCGAAGCGAAGCCGTATCAAGTGCGGCAGTTCCTCAGGCTCGTGGAACGACACAATCTGCTGCTGGAGAACGAATGATGAGCGACTATCACATCAACATCTTCTATTCCGAGGAAGATCAAGGCTACATTGCCGACATTCCCGACTTGGATGCCTGCTCTGCATTCGGCGACACACCGGAGCAAGCACTCCGTGCCGTGCAGGAAGCCAGGGCACTATGGCTTGAAGCTGCAAGGGCAGCGGGAAAGCCGATACCGGCCGCACGATATCGCCCAGTTATCTACCAAGTGGCCGGCGTATAAGCCCGGACTTTTCGCACCAAGCATAGACTCGCGGCGGGTGAAAACCGCGTTTTCGTAGTATTCTGTTCTCCTGGCGGCTGGTTGGAGTCAGCCACGGCTTCCGCAGCGCGGTCCGTACTTGCCACTGCGACTTCCGTTGGTCCAATTCCCACCATTGTCAAGAACTCACGCCTTTGTATTGTCGTCATGGTGTCTCCAGCCTCAATTGCTCTCCGGGCTCGGGCCAGATTGCGCCACGTTGGGACGTTCCGAGTCCGGTTCGTAGGGCACGAACTGGAACGCGTACAGATCGGCGTCGCGCAGTACGAACCGTAGCCGCACCGGCTTGCCGGCCAGCGAGCGCACGTCGCCACCCTGCCGCCAACGCACGACATAGTGCAGGCTGTCGCAGAAGATTTCCGGGCAATCGGCTAAACCAAAGCCTTCGATCGGGTTTCCGGTTGCGTCTTGGATTTCCACTTGTACGCTGCCGGCGGCCGAGGTCGCGGCGTTAATCACCAGATTGCCGCCCTCGTACGTGAGGGGCTTGGTCACGAGTTTGCTGCCGGTGTGCGGGGCGTGGGCCGATACGAAACCGTCCACCCGCAGCGTGTAGCGGCGCACGCTGGTGTCATCGCCTTGCCAGTAGCCTTCGGTTGCGTAGAGAGAAATCTCGTTGGGCGCGTCGTCGAGGTGCGACATGGTTTCCACCATGCCCCAGAAGACGAAATTGTCTCCGTACACCCATGTATCTTTTTGCCGCGGCCCAGGCCGGATCAACGCCTCGCTCCAACGCTTGAACGTTTGCCCGTCTCGGCTGGTCATGAACACCGCGTCGGTGACGGCCGTTCCGTAGCGCTGACTGGCCTTGGCTCGGGCTAGGCGGTCGTCAAGACCGGGCAGGTCGCGCATGGGTTGCGACCAGCCGCGGTCCGTGTATCGCATGGGAAAGCCCATAAAGATGTGCGGCGCACGGTAGTACGGCTGGACTTGGTTCGTATAGAGATGCTCAACGGGCGAGTCGACATAGTCCAGGTCGACCGAATCGCTCCATTGGATGAGGTTCTTCGAGGTGGCGGTGCGGATTGCCCTGTAACCGCCCGGCTTCCAGTTGTCCGGCTCGGTCGTGCCCTCGGTAAAGATTCGCCAGTAGGCACGGTATTCGCATCGCACGGGATCCCAAAACGCGAGGTTCTGCGAGTCGAACGCTCCGACCAGCGGTAGCGGCGTTTCACTCTTGAGCGAGAATCGCAAACCGTCGGGAGACGTGAGCACGTACAGGCCGTGGCTGGGCTTGCGACCGACGATGATGATCTTGTACTTCTCGTCGGCCGGGCAATCAGGGTTGGCGTCTTTGAACGTAGCCGTGTGCGCCGGGCAACCGCCGATCGAGGCGACAGTCTCCGTTGTCAGTACGATGTTGTTTTCTGTCGAGCCGTCGTACTCCAGAATGCCCAGGCTGGGCTTGCGCCAATGGATGCCGTCGTCGCTCTCGGCGTAACACAGCACCCAGGGATGAACTTGACGTCCTTGCGACGACTCCCCGCCGTGGCGATAGTGGCCACCGCGATAGTACATGCGGTAAAGGTCGCCGTCCTTGAAGACTGATTGATAGCCGCTGGCATTGCCGCCCCACGGTTCGTCTGTCCGCAATACAATTTCCTTGCGCTCCGGCCGATGCAACCGGAGCTGGGCTCCACCGGTCATGTAGTCCAGCAGAGAGTCGTCCACCATCAGTTCCAGTCGCGAGCCGATGGCGATGGGCTCCGAAGCGTTGGCGGCTGGCGCCATCGTGGTTGAAAAGGCAAACGCTAGAAGTAGAAAACGACACGTCATGGCCAATCTCCTTACGCAGTTGACGCAAGCCGAGTTTACTCACCCATTCAAGTCGTCCACAATCGTGGAGTGATGATCGCATTGGGCAAATCAACGACAGTGGCGTCAACGGCCTCAAGCAGATCAACGTCCAGCGGTCCTCGCTCGACCATATCGGCATTCTCGCGGATCTGCTCAGCCGTCTCCGCGCCGACAACAACGCACGCAACTCCATCTTGAGCCAAGATATATCTTACCGCCAGCTCGGCAAGCGGGATACCGGCCGCCGTCGCCAGGGCCGCCAGGCTCCGTCGCACGGGCACGACGGCAAGCAACGGCTCGGGGATCGATTCCTCGGGCATAAGTAGCAGTCCCTGCAAGTAAACGCTACGAATGAACACCGGTGTGCCGCGCGCCGCCGCGGCCTGCAACACGCCGCCTTGCCGGTGACGCCGATCCAGCACGCTGCCGGGCAACTGGACCGCCGCAACGCCATCGGTGGCCAGTAGGCGATGGGCCGTCTCGGGCTGGTGATCGCAGGAAACGCCGGCGTAACGCAGCCAGCCGCGGTGCTTCAGGGCGTTGAACGCGTCGATGTGCGCGGCATCCGCCTCGCGGTGGAACAGCACGATCGGCAGGCAGTCGAGTCCAAGCCGTTGCCGCGACCGGTCCACCGACTGCTCGATGGCGCTCGCGGCCCGGCGGGGGTCGGCAAGTTCCTCATCGTTGAGCGCCCGCACCTTGGTGACCACCACAGCGCTTTCGGCCAGTTTGAGTTCGCTGAGCGCCCGGCCGAGCACAATCTCGCTATCGCCGTACGCGGCCGCCGTATCGAAGCAGTTTATGCCGCTTTCGGTCGCGGCGGCAATCAGGTGAACCGCCTGGCGGAAAGCGGGGCGGCCGGTCGTATTGGCAACCCCGTACGCCATGCCCAACTGGGCCGTGCCCAGCATCAGTCGTGAGAGACGTGTGTCGTTCCAAGTGTGGTGCGTGGGAATGATGTTCTCCTCGGTTGCTCGTTGACGGTTTGCCGTTACCGATTACAATAAAAGTCCTGCCCACAACGCTCATTTGTACACCGGGAGGATTTGTCCGGCAATGCCGGCGCGGCGATGGATGTGTTCCCGCCACTCGCCCCGCGAATGATTCACTCGAAATTGGCGTTTACAATCGGGCGGCTTCGGGGCGGCAAACCGATTAAAATCGTGGCCATGGAACCTTATGATCAGATCGTGCCCGCCGCTCTGCGAGAACGGTTTCCTCAAGCCGAAATGGAAACCGTAGCCTGGCTGGTTGAAGGCAAATCGCTTGATGAAATTGAGGCTTGGGCGAAGAATGTCCGGCAATTGAGACCGGATTTGGTTGTGTTTGCCATTCCCGAGGGTGTGGGCGAGGCCAGTGACGGGGAGTTTGTGCGTCAATACTGCTGGATCCCGCTTCCCTCCACCGGGTTCCCGCGGGCGAGTTCCCCGGCTTCCTCGGTACTATCAGGGCGCTACGACTTCCTGCCGACCCTCCCGCCGCACTTCGTTGCCTT
>CAZASB010000414.1:0-3889 GCA_964487655.1 uncultured Planctomycetaceae bacterium | reverse complement strand
CAGCTCGGTTGCGGCTTGTGCGGGCCCACCAACGATTTACGCGACCTTGACCCACCCTACGTAGATGAATAATCCGGGCTAGCGGCGCGGCCGGAACACCAGGACTGGACGCAGCCAAGCTGCCGTGGTAGAAAGTTGATCGTGTGGTGTGGTAGCTCGTTTCACCATGGAGAAACGCCCCATGACTTCTTTGCCCTTTGATCGTCGTCGTTTTCTGCAATCCTCGCTCGGAATTGCCATGGCTGGAGCGGCTACCGTCGCCACGGTTCGCGCCGATGCGACTGCCGAGACTGCCTCTCCGCCCGGAGGAGGGTGGCGTGAGAACGAAAGCATTCAGCGGCCGCGCGGGATCGCGTTGGACATTCTGAAGCCCACGCCCGCCCAGTTAGAGCATGGCATGGAACTACACGCTGCGTCGGTCGTGTTCGATTCGTACGGTTTCGCCCCGCGCGCCGCAGTCGACGGCGATGCCATTCGCGAGGCGGTCGAGGCAGGCGCTTCGCCTGACGAGATTGAGGATATGCGCGAGGACATGCCAATGACCCGTTGGGCAACCGATCCGACGGAACGCGCCGAGTTCCAACAAGCGTTTGAAGCGTCCGGCGTAACGTGCATCTTTCAGAACGCCGGGCAAGAGGGGCAAGATCCGTTGCGGTTGCTGAAGCGTTTGGCCCGGTTCACCTATTCCACCGACCTGATGCGCGACTACATTCCCAAGGCCGCCACGCCTGACGAAGTGGCGCAGGCCAAGGAGCAGGGACGCCGGTGCCTTTACTTCACCGGCAACGGCATCCCGCTCAGGCAGCGTTGGGACTCAGTCGAAGACGAGTTGAGCTACGTGCGTATCTTCTTCCAACTGGGCATTCGCATGATGCACTTGACCTACCAACGTCGCAATATGCTCGGGGACGGTTGCGGCGAGGCGAACGACGCCGGGCTCAGCGATTTCGGCCGCGCCGCCGTAAAGGAACTCAACCGGCAGGGAGTGATTGTCGACGTTGCCCATTCCGGCTGGAAAACAAGCGCCGATGCCGCCCATGCCTCCGACCGTCCCATGGTCGCCAGCCACACGATTTGCTGCAGCCTGCATAATCACTTCCGGGGCAAGCCGGATGACGTGATCCGAGCCATTGTGGAGACGGGTGGTTATATCGGCATTTGCGCCATCCCGGCGTTCCTGGGCGGTACGGCGGACATCACGGCGTTGCTGGACCATGTAGACCATGTAGTCAAGCACTTCGGCGTGGACCATGTGGCCATTGGCACCGACGTAGCGTACACGTCGCGCAACGCCGCGGCGGAGAACAAGAAGATTTCTTCCCGGTCCAAGCAGCGATCGCCGTTTCGGTCCCTCTGGCCTCCGTACGAGCGAGTGCCGAAGACCTCGCGGCCCGACGGCCCCGCCAGTCTGGCGTGGACGAACTGGCCCCTGTTCACCGTTGGCATGGTGCAACGCGGCTATCGCGACGAGGATATCCAGAAGATCCTCGGCGGCAACGTGTTGCGCGTGGCCCGGGCGGCGCTCGGTTGACGTCACATGCCCCAGAACTGCCGCACTTGCCCTACGATGGCCACGCAGCCGGTGTAGGTGATCAGGATCGAAAACAGAAACGCAGTGACCAGGCCGACGTTCAGAACGATTCCCGCGCGGTGCTCGCCCATCAGGTCTCGTCGGTTCACCAGGTAGATCATCGCGCCGATGCTCAGCGGCAGGACGAATACGCCGCCGATCTGGCTGACGATTTGCGCCTGGACGGGATTGAATCCGAGCACGGGGACCGTCAGCCCAACCAGGCAAGCAACGCCGCACAAAATGCGGAACAAGGGAGTGCGAGTTTCCATCCGTCCGTTGCGATAATCGGCAATCAGAAGCGGCGCGACCATCATGATGGGAAACAGCGACGAGAGGCCCGCGCTCAAGGCCCCGGCGAAGAATAGCAGTACGGCGAATCCCCCGGCCGCCGGCTCCAACGCCTTGACCATGTCCATCGCCCGCTCGACTACCTGCCCCGTGGCGAGCAACGCGCCCGTGGCGCTGGCCATGATGGCCGTGCTGATGACGAACATGAGTACGGCGGCGGTGATGCTGTCGCGAGTTTGTTCGCGCCGCTGTGCGACGCCCCAGCCTTTTCCTTTCATCAGCAGCGGGCGCACGACGAACGTGGCCGCCGCCATGGTCGTGCCGACCATGGCAGGCACGAGCACGAACGCGCCATCGGTTTGCGGCAGTTTGGGCGCCATGCCTGCAACGAATGCGCTGGCCGGCGGCAGCACGACAAGCATCGACGCGAGGAAGGCGATGCCCATGAGCGTGACGAAGAACACCAGCACCTTCTCGAAGAAGGCGTACCGACCGACGAGCACCAGCGAGTAGAGCACGGCGGCAATGAGCACGGCCACCAGCAGCCCGGCCCAATAGGGCGAAAGAGACGCCCCGAGACCATGATCTCGCGCCACTTCCACGATCATCGACGAGCAGAGCCCCAGGATGCCCATGATGGCGCCGTATTGCGCAATCACCACGCCCAGCACGACGAGTACGGCGATCGTCCTTCCGCCCCACAGACGCTCCTTGAAGCCATGGATGGCCGTCTGCCCCGTGACCACGGCGTACCGGCCGAACGCTTCCATGAGAAAACCCATGAAGAGGCAGCAGAGGGCGAGCAACCAGAGCAAGTCGAGCCCCACCATGGAGCCTGCCTTGCACATGGTCGTCACGCTGCCGGTGCCCACCGTGTAACCGATACAGAAGATGCCCGGCCCCACGGCCAGCACAACGTTGCCCACGCGGGCAAGCAGCGAGGGCCGTGTTTGGTTGTCACGAGTTGGTTTCAAGCTGTCCACGCATTATTCCTTCCGGTATACAACCGGCCGGAGCGACGGTCTGTTGCGGCCTTGATCATAACCTTGCCAAATGCTAGCCGTGAATACACTGAAGCTCACGGGAGGTCTTGGTGCCTTGCCATGTGCTCCAGATGCCCCCGGCTTGCCCGGGGGAACCTCACGTTTTTCGCTACAGCCCGCCGCCTCTCAGCGTCTTCCAGATGCCCCCGGCTTGCCCGGGGGCATCGCACACATGTTCAACGGAACTCGAAAAATCGCTAATCCACACGGCGCTAAGTATAGCTGTGCTAGCATTCGGCAAGGTTACGATCAAGGCCGTCTGTTGGCTACAAGCGATCCCCAGACTCCCCCTTTCCCCCCGCGAATCGATTCAGCCCGCATCCTGCCGAACCTTTCTGCCCACATGCATTCCAGCCAGCACTTCTTGACCGTCGCGTTTGCGGAACTCCCTGACCAAGTCATACACGCAGCCATACAGCAAACTGATATCGACCCCATACGAAATGTAGCGAACGCCTTGCTCTCGCCAGAACACAGCCTGCTCCATCGTTTCCACGAACGTACCGGTCAAGGCTCCCGCCTTGGCGGCCCCGCAGACAATGCCGGCGACCGCCTTGACGACCGTAGGATGCTGGACATCTCCCGCCACGCCAAGCGACTGCGAAAGGTCATACGGCCCGACAAAAAGGATATCGATTCCTGGCACGGCGAGGATGGAATCGACATTCGCCAGCGCCTCTTGCCCTTCCAGTTGCGCCACCAGCACTGCCTCGTTGGCCGCGGCGAAATACGCCTGCTTATCGAGCGACGAATAGCAGGCCGCTCGCACGTGCCGACAAACACCGCGCTTGCCCAGCGGCGCGAAGCGGGCGTGCCGGACCAGCCGGCTCGCATCGGCGGCCGAACGGACCTGCGGCATCTGCACGCCGCCGGCCCCCAGGTCGAGCGCCGCGCCGATCATCTGCCAGCCCTCTTCGGGAACTCGCACGATGGGCAAGACCCCGGCCAGTTCCGCGGCCCGGATCAGGTGCTCCAGGTCGCGGAG
>CAZASB010000413.1:0-3900 GCA_964487655.1 uncultured Planctomycetaceae bacterium | reverse complement strand
AGATGGAATACCAGATTCGCCACTGGGCCGTCTTCTGCTGGCTGTGCGGCGATCATCTGGTGGAACAGGCAACTCATGAGATTGACATTGCCAACTGGGTGATGAACGGCCATCCGGTCCAGGCCAACGGCATGGGTAGTCGGCAGATCCGTTTCGGACCGGGCAACGGCGACATCTGGGACCATCACTTCATCGAATACGAGTATCCCGGCGGCGTCCGATTCTACTGCCAGGCCCGGCAGCAGCCCGGTACGTGGAGCCATGTGTCCGATACGGTCCACGGCACGAAGAACGTTGCCACGCTCGGTACCGGCGCCTGGGGGCTGGGCGACCTGAACCCGCGCGACCTGCGATCCCGATCCTATCGCGGCGTGAACCCCTACCAGCAGGAACACGAAGACCTGGCCGACAGCATCGCCGGCGTGGGCCGCTATCGGATGGAGGCCGATTACGGGGCCGACAGCAGCATGACGGCCGTCATGGGCCGCATGGCGACCTACTCCGGCCAACTGCTCACTTGGGAGCAGGCGGTCGCGTCCGAAGTCCGCCTCGCGCCCGCTCGCTACGCTTTCGACGCCGATCCGCCCAACTTGCCCGACGCCGACGGCGCCTACCAGGCCGTCATCCCCGGCATGTCAGGCGCATTTTGAGGCTGGTCACTTGGCCACACGGCTCCCTGGCATGCACCCAGTTCCGAAAAAACTGCACTTGATTGCTGGCCAGAGTTTCGTTACAAGGCGAGGGCTTGTCTGGGCGACAGGGCTCTTCGCACTTTGCGACGTTTGCTCCGGAGGTATTTTCATGCGGTTTCTGCTTATCCTGATTGCTGGCCTTGGCCAGACGATTTTCCTGTTTGCCGAAGAGCCGCAATTTCCCTACACTGCCCATGTCACGGTCGATGACGTGTACGTACGAAGTGGTCCGGGGCAAAACTACTATCCAACCGAGAAGCTGGCCGCCGGCGAGACGGTCGAGGTCTACCGGCACGATCCGGGCGGCTGGTACGCTATTCGGCCCACGGACGAGAGTTTTTCCTGGGTGTCTGCACGCTACCTGAGCCCCGGCGACGACAATCTGGCCGTGGTGAACGGCGAAAACGTGGCCGCACGGATCGGGAGCCGGTTCAGTGACATCAAGGACGTGATTCAAGTACGCTTGCAAAAGGCCGAGGTGATCGAGGTGCTTGGCACTGAAACGGACGAATCGGGTGCAAAGCGGTGGTATAAGATTGCACCTCCGTCAGGCGAGTTCCGTTGGATTTCCGGCCGATACGTCGACCGGCAACCGGTGCCGGTTGGCGTACGCGAATCGGGCGGGGCCGACGCAAGTCCGCTGACTGCCGCGCCGGCTAGTGCCGCGCCGGAGTCGGCTCCCACGTCAAGCGAGGCTGACGCCCTTGATTATACCGGACCGCCCCGCGTGGCCGCGCAGTCGAGGCCCGACGGGCCGAGGGTACTCGGTCCCGAGCAGTTCCGCAACGAGCTTGAGCAAATTGACCTGGAACTGAGCGTTATGGTGGCCGAGGAGCCGACCGTGTGGCACTTCGACCGACTGCAACTCCATGCGGAGCAGCTTCTACGCGAGGCGCAAACGGCCGTCGAACGCGGCCGTGCCCGCGTGATGGTCGATAAGATCGCCCAGTTCACTGACTTGAAGCAGCGGCACCAAGAGGTCGCCTCGCTGCGAGAGCAAACGGATCGGACAAGCCAACGTTGGGCACAACTGAGCCCAATGCAAGGCGGCGCGGCAGGTTCCGCCACGGTAGACGCGCGTTTCGACGGCGCTGGCCAACTCACTCGCGTTACCTCGGCCAAGCCGGGCGCCCCGCAATTCGTTCTGTTAGACGAGCAGGGGAAGCCGAACTGCTACGTGACCCCTACCCCGGGCCTGAACCTGCGTTATTACGTGGGGCAGAAAGTGGGCGTCAACGGCACGGCCGGCTTCATCCCCGAGCAGCGCGCTCGCCACATCATGGCCAGCCACGTGCAGCCGATCGTGCGGTGACGCTATGTATTCGCGACCCAGAGCCCGCTAGCCGGTCATCCAATCTTCATCTATTCGTCATCCGTTGGCCGGTCGCGTTGCGCAACTCCTTGCTGAAACGGACAATCTCATCTTCACCTTGGGCTGACTTAGGGGTGTGCCTTCGGCACGAAAAACAAGTTACACTGTGGTACATGTGCCGGTCGTTGTCAGATGACCGACGTGCCTCGCACGGCGTGTTTCGGGGACGCGTGGATGAACCCGGCTGCTGAAACATCCGGAACCATCCACCCTACGCGACTGGGACAGGAACGAGACCTGGCAGCACGGGCGGCAGGTGGGGTCTGCCGGCCGGGAAAATTGAGCCCAAGGGGTTGAAGAACCTAGCCCGATGGGTTAAGCTGACATTGGTGGGACTGGGCAAGCGCTCGGGCCACCAGTACGGTCCATCGCGCGAGGTGTGTAGCCATAAAGAGGGGTGCGTCATGCAAACTTTCATTATGTTGGGCAAGTACTCGACTCAGGCACTGCAAGGGATGAGTGTCCAGCGCACGCAGACGGTCAAAAAGATGATCAAGCAGTTCGGCGGAGAGATCGAGACGATCTACGCCATGCTGGGCGACTGGGATCTGGTGATCATCGTGTCGATGCCCGGCTTGGATGAGGCCGTGAAGACCGCGGTTGCCCTGACAAAGCTCACCGGCATCAGGTTCACGACATCGGCTGCCCTGCCGGTCGAGACATTCGACCGGTTGATGAGCGAGTTGTAGCGCCCGTTTCGGTTTGACAGCGGCTTCGGCGTGCCGCGAATGTACAGTGGGTGTGAAGAACTCGAAGTGGATTAAAGGAACTCAAGGATGGGCTCAATGCAGAGTTGCGGCACTGGCGCATGAATCGACCCGTCATGTAGTCGAATGAAATGAAACACAACAAAGGTGATGAAAATGAAAATGAAAGCAACAGTCTTAGTTCTTCTCTTGGTATTGACCGGCATGTCCGTGTCAGCCGAGGATTCGGGTCCAATCGTTCGCGTTCGTGTTCCTCTGATCGGCGAGGCTGCGCCGGCCTTCAAGGCGGAAACAACACAGGGGCCGATTAACTTCCCTGATGACTTCAAGGGGAAGTGGGTGATCCTGTTCAGCCATCCGGCAGACTTCACGCCCGTATGCACGACAGAGTTCATGACCTTTGCTACAATGATGCCGGAGTTTGAGGCGTTGAACTGCAAACTCGTGGGGTTGTCAATTGATAGTCTGTACAGTCATATCGCGTGGCTGAGAACAATCAAGGAGAATCTCGATTTCAAGGGAATGAAGAACGTGGAGGTGACATTCCCCTTGATTGTGGACATCAAGATGGAGGTGTCTAAGAAGTACGGAATGTTGCAACCTAGCGCTGACGACTCCAAAGCGGTCCGAGCGGTGTTCTTCATCGACCCCAACAGCAAGATCCGCGCGTTGCTCTACTATCCTCTCTCTAACGGGAGGAACTTCCAGGAGATCAAAAGGCTGTTGATGGCAATGCAGACGACAGACGCCAACAATGTTGCCACTCCCGCGGATTGGCAACCGGGCGACGATGTTATCGTTCCTCCTCCCGGCTCGTGCGGTAGCGCCAAGGATAGAATGGCACAGACGGATAAAACTGTGACATGCTATGATTGGTTTTTCTGCACCAAGAAGCTCGCCAAAGAATTAGCGCCGCCCCCGACGGCTGCGAAATAGACTGAGTTCGCGAACAAACGCATGGAGCCATACGACGTGCCCGCAGCGGGCACGCCGAGGCTCATGCTAGCCGCGTTCGGCAATCGCCGCATCGAACGAACCTTTCCAAGGAGTTCAGATCGAATCATAACCGTTCGTGTAACCGTTCACGGGGCGGCGCAGGCAGTTTTCGCCGCTAAATGCGAAGGGGACA
>CAZASB010000412.1:0-3911 GCA_964487655.1 uncultured Planctomycetaceae bacterium | reverse complement strand
GAACGTGCTGGAAGTATCTGGACTATCATGCGGACATCACTTCCGCGCTGATCGACGTCCTTCGAACGCGGACGGAACAGGCGGATTCCGAAAAGGTCAGGGCGGCTAGGCAGAAGCTAGTTGACGTGATTGCGGCGACGGAGGCGAGTACCGGCAACGCCTTTGACCCCTACTGGTTTTACAGCCGTCTGAGCGGTCTTCGCGCGATGTCGGTCTCGGACCGTGTTTCAGCAAGGTGATTGCCCAACACGTCCAGGGGCCACCATTCCAATTACCGTTCTGATTATTCCTGCTTTGCCCTGAGCAGAACGATGTTACCGTCGGCGTCGCCGGCAAAGAAGTTTGAAAAAGAAAAAGGGCGCGTTTGCGCTCGCGACGAGGCCACGTGCTTATACACGTTTTCTTAAAGGCACACCACCTATAGAGGGCATACCCTCACCGCAATGGCATCTCGTCCAGGAACGACAAACGCGCCACGAAACTCACGAATGAAATACCTAAAACCAGATTCTTCTCCTATGGGCTAAAGGCAACGATCTGGAAAAACCGGAACTCCGCGACGGTGATCAGCCGCCAACGAACCCCAGTCACCGGCCATGCCGGATTTTCCGCGCCCGGAACAACTGCGAATCAAGACGGCGAAAGCTTCAAAACCACTCTCGCGATGGTTGTCTCGAAGCAGCAGTCGCACGGAACCCACGCAATTGTCGCCCCATGCCTACGCGCGCATCAGCATGACGGCGACATGGAAGGGCGATCGGCAGAAGCACCGTCGCCCCATTACAACGGACCAGAACGGGCGAGTCTCATGATAAGTACTCCCCAAATGTTACGACGAACCTGGGAGCCTGCCCGCTACCGAAAAACTTCACAAACCTATTGGGGCAGTTACGTCTCTCAAGCCCTCTACCATCTATTCTAGTCGAAGGATTTCATAAGGCAAGAGCGCTTTCTCGAAAAAGTCGAAACACGCGCGGAACTTGGCCGCGCTTATGTGCCCAACGGAAAAGTCGCGCACTGTCGCATCGCAGGGACAGCCCATCTCCGGCGAGTGCCGGAGGAATGGGCGGTCTGGTGAATCTTGCAGTCGCCGGGACGTGAGGTCGAGTGCGCGCTCGACGAATCATTTCGGCTTTCCCGTTTCTGGGTGTAAACCAGCCGAACGACAGAATTCTGCCAGATATAGCGGACGGCACGACGGAGCATGCCTGCTACTTTGCCGTGGCTTGCACCCAGAAGCGGAAGAGCCATCATTTCGCTAGAAGGGCCAGCGATGCCCCGTTGTTAAGATGGCCTTGTCCGAGTACGATAGTAGGATTGCTTGAGTTGGCAAGCGCCAGATCAGGGGGCCACCATGTTGCACCAACGGGTGGCTCGAATGGCAGGCATTCCGACCGCCGAATTCCGGCTGGCAAACGCCCGGTAGACCTATGTGTAGTGGTCATCAGATAGTTATTACTGGTATTGGGGTTGTTAGTCCCATCGGAATCGGCAGTGATGCCTTCTGGGCGTCGCTGCGCGAACATCGCGGCGGCGTGCGCGATTTGGCCCTGTTTGAAGGCCCCGGCCTCCCGATCACGATTGGCGCCGACGTGGCCGACTTCGATCCGAAGCGGTTCGTTCGTCCACGAAAAAGCCTGAAGGTCATGAGCCGCGATATCCAGATGGCCTTCGCCGCCGCCGATCTGGCATGCGAGCAGGCAGGCCATCATGCCGTGCCGTTTGCGCCGGAACGCATGGGAGTGCTTTTCGGCTCGGAAACAATCCCGTGCGATCTGGACGAACTGGCCGGAGCGTTCTGGAGCTGCATGACCGGCGGGAAGTTTGACTTCCATCGTTGGGGCGAGAAAGCCTTGCCCGAAATGTATCCCCTTTGGATGCTCAAGTACTTACCCAACATGCCCGCCTGCCATATCGCCATTGCACAGGATGCCCGGGGGCCGAACAACTCGATTGTTCTGGGCGACGTGTCGAGTTTACTGGCGGTGACCGAGGCGGCCCGAGTGATTGAACGAGGGCAGGCCGATGTGATTGTCGCCGGCGGCGCCAGCTCGCGTATCAACCTAGCGCTCTGGGTACGAAGCGGAGTGTTCGGATACACTCGTTGTTGCGAGGATCCTGCCTCCGCAAGTCGCCCATTCGACTCGCTCCGCGATGGCATGGTGGCGGGTGAGGGAGCCGCCGCGTTCACACTCGAAACCCAGCGGCACGCCGAGACGCGTGGGGCTGCCATCCTCGGGCGCGTGCTCGGCTTCGCCAGCGCGTTTGAGCCGAATCGTCACGGCCGGCCGCTTGTCGGCACGGCCATTCGCGTGGCCATTACGCGGGCGTTGGACCATGCGGGGCTCACGCCTGATGAAGTGGGGCATGTCAACGCCCACGGCGCGAGTACGCGCGACGACGACCGGATCGAGGCGCAGGCCATTCGGGCAACTTTGGGCGACGTACCCGTCTTCGCGCCCAAGAGTTATTTCGGCAACTTGGGACCCGGAGGCGGCGCCGTGGAAATGGTGGCCAGTATCTTGGCGCTCCATCACGAGATGATTCCACCCACGCTCAACTACGAGCACCCAGACTCCGAATGTCCCGTGTGCGTCGTTTCCGGCGAGTGCGTTCCGTCGCGCCGTCCCACGGCACTGCTGCTAAACCATACGCCGCAAGGCCAAGCCGCCGCTGTCGTGCTGGGCGCGGCATAGCATGCGTCAACGCGGAATCGTGTTGCCCGGTTACTCCTCTTTGCCGTCTTGCACGCCGGTAACCGGTCCGAGGTCGGTCAGGATAGTCCATATGGCGTCGTGGATGGTCGCGTACAACTCAGGCGTGAAGTCCTTGCCGCCGCCATAGTGCTGGGACGGACATTCCAGTCCTTTCGGCCGCTGTCCGTACAACGTGGCCAATGTGGTTACCCCGGCGGTGAACCGTCCCACGTGGTTCAGGTGGACGACGTCGCGGTACAGGTCCGCGGCGCTGTTGTAACCGGTGACCTGCCCGGCACGCATGCGCCGATCCAATTCGTATAACACATGCCCGGCCGGGATCATCCGCACGTCGGCGGTGGTCTTGACGCGTACCCGGCGGATCAAATGGTCGAAGTATGCCCGCGTTTGGATGGTCGGCGTACCGTCGGCATCGGGCGTGTCGCGGGTCCACATCTCGTGGAAGAGGCCAAGTCCCTGGCTTGGCCATGGCGCATAGATGTAGAATACCGTCTTCCCGTTCCGGTTGCCTGAACGTGTCTTGCCGATGAAGTCGACAATGCGCGCCGCGTCGGTCGCCAAGGTCGAGTCCGCGCCTGGATGTGGCTGGAAGGTAACGGCGTCCCAGTCATGGTCAGGCAGTGCCTTGCCAAACGTACCGAACGGTTCGACCACGGGTACGCAGACTTCTTCGGGATGGGTCCAGATGCGCTGGAGCGACTGGCCACAGTTGATATGGTAGGCCTCAACATGCTCCAGGCCCCGCTGGGCGGCCAGCGCTTCGATGGCTTTCGGCTGCGAGTCCCAGGTGAGCGAGTTGCCGATTCGGTACACCCGCGGCGCCCCTTGGGCCGTGGCCGCCAGACCAAGGGCGATGAAGACCAACGCCGCCACTATCGATTTTCGGCCATCCAGTGACGCTATCCAAGTTATCCATTGTCTCTCGGTCATCTTCATCGCTATCCTCAAAAGGTTGTACCACGCTCAGGCGAGCACGGTTTGAATGTGTGTTCACGCCGTCAGCACTTCGACGGAAATGATTTCTTTCACGGGATGATCGCCGGCAATCATGGCTCCCCCAAGGATACTATTGACTGCTGGTGCAAGCAAGTACCGACGGTGAGGGCGTAGATGAACTGCAAAGTCAGCCGGATATCAGGAAGCCGACGGTTTACACACGCACGGGGCATGAAAACAGTCACCTCCGGGCTTGCC
>CAZASB010000411.1:0-3927 GCA_964487655.1 uncultured Planctomycetaceae bacterium | reverse complement strand
GTTCAGCGCAAACGCTCGACGTAGCGCGCGAACTCCGCGTCGAGATTCCGCGGTTCGCCGAAGATCTCGCGGAACTCCAGCAGCCGGCGTTCCGGACCGTCCTGGACCAGCGGAGCCTTCTCCGAGAGAACACGGAGGTAGTTGATGTACTTGTCTGGATACCGGTGGAGCAGGAAGTAGGTGAGCGACCACGCCTCGGCGTAGGCATTCAAGGCTTGGTTCGCGTCGAGGAATCGCTGGTCGTCTCGCAGCAGGGTTTCGAGCGAGGTGGCCGGCCGGCGTTGCAAATACTGCCGGAACTGCGCCAGCCGATCGGAATTCACCTCGCCAATGCCGCGCCAGCCCCGGGCGCTGGCCAAGTCTGGCGTCTCGAAATAGACGGCAATCCCTTCACTGAACCAGCGGGGGCAGTCGCTGTAGCGGGTGTGCAAGCCGCAATTGAAGGCAATCTGGTGCGTCGCCTCGTGGACGATGGTGGCCACCTGCCGACTCGCGGCCGGCTGCGCGAGTAGCGCGTTGATCTGAGCGGTTGAACCGCCGCCGCGCGACCCGCGCCCGGCGGACTGGCTGCCCGTCAGATCGTACATGACCATCCGGTTGCTACGCAGGCTGTAGTAGCCGATGATCGAATCGATGGCGTCGCCGACCTCATCGCGGGAGTAGCGCACGTAGGCATCGCGATCGGCGAAGATGATGGCCACGAGCGGGAACTCCGGATCGTGGATTTCGAACCCGCGCCGACGCCAGTAGTTCGTAAAGGCCATGTACAGCCGCTCGAACAGCGAGCCGCACCACTGGGCGTACGTCTTCGACGTGTCGTGGCAGATCATGTAGTTGGATGTCTGCAACACGTCGAAACCGGCGGGCAGTTCCGCGAGCAACTTGGCGCTAAGCTCGTCGGCCGAGAGGGGCGCGAACGGTTTCGACTCGGTCGCGCGAGACACTTGCTGGTCGGGCGGCACGGCCCAGAGCACGCCGTCGGACGCCACGAGCAGCACGCCGCCGTCCTGCGCGGTCAGGAGCAACCGTCCCTCGACCGTCTGCTCCCCGCCGTTCCGCTGGAACACCACGCGCTGGACGGTCTCATCCGCCTGGGCGGAGAATGCCATGCAGGCGGTTAGCAGCAGGGCGATGGTCGTTTCATGGGGTGTCATGAGTCACCGTTTCCACTACGGCTTGCTATATGCTGGATGGAGGGCCTTCAACATGGGATAGTGCTTCGTGTTAAGAGTCTTCAACCCAGCATTCTCGGCTTCCGCAGTGGCCGCCAGGATTGCGTCACAAAGGCCAACACCATGTGATTTGCCGTAATCGCGTTTGTAGAGTCCCCCGGCCCTTGCAATTGCCGGACCTACGGGTACAACGCGGAAGAGCGAGACAAAACCGTCCAGGACGGCGTGCTCCGAGTCGCCCCTGACACCGGCGTACAATTCCGCAACGACGATGGATGACAGGATAATCCGCGGAGAATAGGTGCTGACGAAAGCCACCGCCTTGCCGTACCCCCGCAGGAAATCGACAAGAACGTCCGTATCTGGCAGGACTGGCCGCATCATGATCCGCCCCTATCCCATTCGGCGCGCAATGCCTCGAAGTCTGGAAGGTCGGTGCGATCCTTCCAGATTCCGGCGGCGTCGCGCAATACCGCCTCCCGCCGTTTGCAGCTCAGTTGATCGATCAGGCGGTCGACAGCTTCTCGAATGAGTTCACTTTGCTTTCTTCCTCCGGCCTTCGCGATAGCTGCCAATTGATCGCGCTGATCCTCGGTTAGATAGATTTGCGTGCGTACCATGGCGCATCTCCCATCTCCAGGGCATATACATTACCATTATACATCATTCATGCCGCCGGTCAAGGATGCGTGGCGGCTACCTGCCCTGGAACAGCTCGACCGGATCGAGCATGTCGCGTCCGGCCGCCTGGAGGGCCGCGATGGCGCGGTCGGGATCGTCGAACCGGAACACGAGCACGGCCTTGCCGCCGCGCAGCGCGGTGAAAGCGTACATATACTCGATGTTCACGTCGGTGGTTCCGAGGCTTTCGAGCAGTTCGGCCATGCCGCCCGGCCGATCGTCTACGGAAACGGCCACGACCTCGCGCACGTTGACCACGAATCCCGCCTGTTCCAGCACGGTTTGGGCGCGCTGCCACTGCTCGACAATCACTCGCAGGATGCCGAACTGCTGGGTATCGGCCAGGGTGAGCGTCAGCATATTGATTTGGGCATCGGCCAGGACGCGGCAGATCACCCCGAGGTGTCCCGGTCTGTTCTCCAGGAACACCGATAGTTGATGGATTTTCACGGTAGGTTTCCTTTCCGTTCGTCTTCGTGAAACTGGAACTGGCCTAGGTCAGCTTGCGACGGTCGTCCACTCGCTGGGCCTTCCCTTCGCTGCGTTGGAGCGTTTGCGGCTCCACGAGGGTTACCTTTGCGCGAATGCCAAGCGTATGGAACAGGGCTTCGGAAATACGACCGCGCAGCCGTTCGAGCGACCGGACCTCGTCATCGAAAGTCTCGGCGGTCACCTCCACGCGTACTTCGAGTTCGTCCAGGCCATTCTCGCGAGTGACGATGATCTGGTAGTGTGGCTGGGCCGACTCGACCGCAAGCAGCGCCGTCTCGATTTGCGACGGGAATACGTTCATGCCACGAATGATGAGCATGTCGTCGCTCCGGGCACTGATGCGCTCGATGCGTCGGAGCGTCCGGCCACAGCCGCACGGCGCCGCCATGATCCGCGTGATGTCGCGCGTGCGATAGCGGATCATCGGCATGCCTTCCTTCGTGAGCGTGGTGAAGACCAGCTCGCCACGCTCGCCCTCGGGCAGCACGTCGCCCGACTCGGGGTCGATGATCTCGGGGAAGAAGTGGTCTTCGAACACATGCAGGCCGCACTGACACCGGCACTCGCTGGCCACGCCGGGGCCAATGATTTCGGACAGGCCGTAGATGTCGTACGCGCGGATCCCACTCTTGGCTTCGATACGCGCTCGCATGGCGTCCGTCCACGGTTCCGCGCCGAACACACCCGCTCGCAGGGGCAGCTTGCGAATGTCGATGCCCTGGGCGGCGGCCACCTCGATCAGGTGCAGGAAATAGCTCGGCGTGCAGCAGATGGCCGTCGAGCCGAAGTCGCGCATGACCATGATCTGCCGTTTTGTATTGCCGCCAGAGATGGGGATCACCGTCGCGCCAAGCGACTCCGCCCCGTAGTGCGCGCCCAGTCCACCGGTGAATAGCCCGTAACCGTAGGTGTTCTGGATGATGTCGCCCCGCCGCAAGCCGCAGGCGGCGAAGGTGCGCAACATGACCGACGCCCAGACGGCCATGTCATCGGCCGTGTAGGCCACGACGATTGGTTTGCCGGTCGTGCCGCTGGAGGCATGGAGACGCACAATATCGGTGAGCGGACTGGCAATCAGGCCAAACGGATACGTGTCGCGCAGGTCGGTCTTCACGGTGAAGGGAAGCCGAGCCAGGTCGTCAAGCGACTTGACGGACTCCGGAGCCAGCCCGCGATGGTCCATGCGAGTTCGAAACAGGGCCACGCGCTCGTACGCGCGGGCGACCACGGCACGGAGTCGATGAGTTTGCAAATCGCGCAGCCGCTCGGGCGGCAGGTAATCGGTCGCGCTGGCCGGGTGAACCGGATTGTTCGCGTCGTTCCAAAGATCGTGCATGAAACTGATATCGGAGAGTGGTACGCCATGGGGTCAAGCTACGAAAAAGGAGAGATTGCCGCTCTTGACGATTCTCTCCGGAGAAAAACTGGTAGAGTTCGCGTGATCCACTCCACGGTTTTTGCACAAGGAGTCAAGTCACGAGGCCCGCCGGCGTCGATCTCCGTAAACAGACTATCCTATTGTGCTTCATCACGGTAGTGGATGCAAATCACGTTGTCATGGCCGCAGGAGAACTGCAAGGTC
>CAZASB010000410.1:0-3973 GCA_964487655.1 uncultured Planctomycetaceae bacterium | reverse complement strand
TGATCGCCGCACAGCCAGCAGAAGACGGCCCAGTGGCGAATCTGGTATTCCATCTCGCCCATGCCCTCGGGCTTCAGCCAGCCGCTACGCCCGCCGGCCGGCATGTTAAAGTACGTGCGAATGAGAAAGATGTCTCCCAGCAGGCCGTCGTGGATCTTCTTGATGCCTTCGAGGTAGTTGGGCTGATGACGTCGCTGCATTCCCACCACGACCGACAGCTTCCGGGCCACTGCTTGCTGGTTGGCGGCCACGAGGGTGCGGTAGCCGGGCGCGTCGATGCACAGCGGCTTCTCCATGAACACGTGCTTGCCTGCCGCGATGGCCGCGGCATAGTGGATCGGCCGGAAGTGGGGCGGCGTGGTCAACAGCACCATGTCGACGCCGGCGGCAAGCACCTTTTCATAGGCATCGAACCCGACAAACTGCCGTTCCTCCGGCACGTCCATCCTTGCGTTGACGTCCGGGTACTTGGCCAGGTTGCCCAGGCTGCGTGCAATGCGTTCGGGGAACAGGTCGCCGACGGCAACGAGCTTCGTGGGAACCTTGGTGCTCAACGCCTCCCGGCACGCGCCGGTACCCCGATTGCCGCAGCCGATGAACCCAATGCGAATCACGTCGCTGCCCGCCGCGTGCGCGCCTCGGGCAATGCTCAAACCGGCGGCCACGGCGCCGGCCGAGACCGCTTGGCGCTGCTTACACCATGGGTTGCGGGAAATGCTATCGTTCATCGTTGGAACCTCCTACTGGATCCAGGTGTCAGGGGTCAGGTGACAGACTTGTGATTTCAAAATCTGAGATGTGAAATTTGAAATCTGAGATTTGAAATGTGAAATGCGACATCCAAACCATCCTATCTCACGGCTCACTACCAACCAGCAACTATTCCTTCCGGTATTCGTCCGTGAGCAGGCCGATGCGCTCGAACGGGATGCGTTCAAAGTCGGGGATCTTCTGGTAGACCATTGAATCGTCCTTGAGCTGAAAGTTCTTCGCCTGGCGGTCGAGGAAGCCCGGATCTTCGCCCTCCAAAATGAGATTGTCCTGAAACACGACGCGATCAAGGCATGGGCGCACGTCGCCGCCGGCGTTGAGCCACTTCTCGCAGTCAACCGCCACGTTGTGCTCGACCACGTTGCCCAGTGGCAGCAAGGGCTCTTCGTCCATCACGCGGGCGAGCTTAGGATAGCGGGCGCTCCAGGGCGGCTGGCGGAAGTTCAATGCCTCGGCCTTGGCCAACAAGTCCCAGCCGTCGCGCACGCCGGTGCCGGGCTTCGCGCGACGCAGGCCGCGGGCGTCGAGATGAATGGCCTGACGGCATTCGATGAAGATGTTGTTGGCCACACGGTTGTCGCGACCGCCGCCGATGAAGGCCGCGCGACCCGCCTTGTAGAACACGTTGCCCACCACCTCGTCGCCGCTGTCGCAATCGTCCAGGTACACGCCCATCGTTCCGACGCCGTCCATGCTGGCCAGGTCATGGATGAAATTGTGCCGCACCACGTTGCCTCGGCTGGTCCAGTCGCGGCCCGTGTACAGGGCGCCCACGTCGGACGTTTCCAGGGCCACGTCGTATATCTCGTTCAACTCGATGAGGTGCTCATTCCCGCCATAAAAGATGGCCGAGTGCGGCGTGTCGTGAATGCGGTTGTGCGCGGCGCGATTGCCCACGCCGCCAAGGTGAATGCCGCCGGCGTAGGTTCGTTGCAGCCGGGCGAAGTGGTGAATGTGGTTGTTGACGGCATAATGTTCGCCCGGCGTGAGCGTCTTGCGGTCCCCGCCGCTCAAGCTGATGCCGCCGCGCCCGAGGTTCCACAAGTCGCAGGAAAGGACCCCGTGGCCCGTGCCGCCGGAAATCGTCACGGCCGTATCGGCCAGGTTCGTCAGTGTGCAGCCGGCCACCAGGTTCTTGGCTCCGCCGGAAATTTGCACTCCCGTGCCGCGCGACATCTCCAGCGCAAGCCCGCGAATGGTGACGTGCGACACGTTCTTCATCGAGATCAAGGGGGTGGTCAATAGCGACAGCGTTACCTCTTTGCCCTCCAGCGGCTTCTCGCCTTTCACGGGCGTCGGCGGCAGGAAGTAGAGCCGTTTCGCGTCACGGTCGAGGTACCACTCGCCGGGCGCGTCGAGTTCTTCGAGCATATTCAGGGCATAGTAGCGCCGCGGATGCTTATTCCAGGTGGACGACGGGCCGATGCCGTATGCGTGCGGCGCCGCCAGCGTGATGCGGTGCTGCTGGGCATCAATCGACGCAACCCGTAGGCACTCGCTCGACCAGTCGTGGCACCAGAAGCCCAAGAGCCAGACACCGCTCTCCGCGCGCCATCGCGCGGGCCGGTCTTCCTGATAGACGAACGTACCGCCGCGAACGCCCTTTTCGCGTTCTCCCTGAATCGGGTCGAGCGGATCCACGCCCCGATCGATCACCTCGCCGATGGTGACCCAGCCGTCGTTGGGCCAGCGGGCGATTTGCATCGGTTGGCCGTCGAAGAACAGCTCGGCGCCGGGGATCATCCGGGAACGATCCGGCCACGCCTCGGGGATGGGCACGCCCAGCGCGTCGAGGTCGACTTCGAGCACCTGTCCTCGTACTTCCGGAACAAGACGCTCGAGCGCCGCCGGGTCGGCGACCGGGTGAAAGGCGGCCGGCGACAGGGCACGCCCGCCGGAGATGCGCGGTTGCTCGTCTCCAAAGGCGCGATAGACCACCGGCCCTTGCTCCGTACCGGAATCCTGTTCGACAAGCGCGAATGTTTCTTCTCTTGCATGGACGCCGCCGCGAAGCCAGACGGTCGCGCCTTCCGCCGGGAGTTCGCCGGCTTGGCGCATGGTCCGGAGCGTATCGCGAGCCCGTTCGAGCGTGGCGAATGGCTGGGCCTGGGCGCCATCATTGGTGTCGTTCCCATCCGGCGCCACGAACAGTTCGACGGCTCCCAGCGATGGCAGGGGCAGCAGGAACACGGCAAGGACAAAAGCAAGGCGGGGCATTCGTTCTCATCTCCTGGCGGGTGCAAGATGGGCGGGATGGCTCGCGCGGGCAACCGACGGCGCTAAACGCGGAACCGACCGGATCAACCGCGCGATGGGGGTATTATAGCAGGTACCTGGGCTTCGTGGCAGGCTCGAACCGCAACCGCGCGGGATTAAGGCCATTGTTGGACTCCCTGTTTTAGCCAGCCAAAACCGCCTAAAGGCGGGGGTTCAACAGCGGGCGCGTGCAGTCCGTGCCCGGGCAGTGGACTCGGCGCACAAATAACGTACAATACGGGGTTGCAACAATTCCCCTTATTCTTCTTCTTCCCGTTCCCGCGTGATTGTCTTGATGAATCCCTCACCGATTGAAGAAGGGCTCGACGCTGCGGCCCGCGAGTTGAACCGGCACGAGCAACGCAAGGACGGCCGGCGGGTCGTACGCAGCCTCAATGATGGGCTGAACGTCGTCCGCGACGCATTCTACCTTCGTATCCACCGCGACGTGCAGCAGACCTTGGGCAATGACTCCATGCTCATGCCTGTCTCTGTTCTGAAGGCCGAGCAGCAGACGACCGAGGAGATTGAGATTTACCAGACGGCCGAGGCCGCCGCTGCCGCAGTTCGGCACGGTTACGCCGACGGGTCGGACGATTGGTTCCTTTTGTGGCTGGCCAGGATTCGGCTCGAGGAGTGGGCGGTCAATCCGGCCGCTCAAATGCGGTTGCGCGAGCACTTCACCCAGTCGTCGGAGGAGCGAGCACTAGCGCTGACCGACACGCTGGCCGCCATCCTTCCGCAGTCAATGAAGGCGCCGCTGGTGCTCTTCCGCTTAATGCCGCTTGCCGTCGAGTTGGCTACCGCCTTGGCCTTCGACGACCGGGAAACGGCCGCCGCCTTGCGCCGCGAGCAACTCGACCTCTTGCCGCCCATTTCCTATTGCCAGGACTGCCACGGCGAGGTGCTGGACCAAGGCCAACAGTGCCAGGTATGCGGCAATCCC
>CAZASB010000409.1:0-3974 GCA_964487655.1 uncultured Planctomycetaceae bacterium | reverse complement strand
CAAACAATTGGGACAATTGTTCTACACTGGGTATATTTCAATCTGCCGGTCGCCATACAGCGGCGAAAACTGCCTACGCCGCCCCGTGAACGGTTACGACGCACGGGGAGGGAGGGCTCGAAGGCGGCTACCGTTTCTGGCTGCCTCGACCCCCCAATGGTATTGTTTTATCACGGAAACCGGTCTGATTCGGAAGGAGCAGCGGTCATGTTTACGCTTTTTCTTTTCTGTGCCGTCCTCGGGGGGGTTGTCCTGGTCTTTCAGATCGGACTCACCCTACTCGGCGCCGATGCCGATTCGGGCGGCGTCGACGTGGCCGATGATTTTAGCTCGGCGGGTGACGTAGAATTGCACACCGGTCATGACGGCGGCGATATGCACGACTCCGACGCCACGACGGACGTTCGCGTCATTTCGGTGCGGACCCTGGTTGCCGGCGTGACGTTTTTCGGACTAGGGGGGTTGGGCGCGCAGAGCACCGGAGCCGATCCGCTGGTTGTTTGGGTGGTCGCCCTGGCGGCCGGGGCCGCGGCCGTGTATAGCATTTACTGGATGTTCTCAATGCTTTATTCACTGAAGTCAGACGGCACCGTACGCATTACCAATGCCATCGGCCGGCATGGAACCGTTTACCTCCGAATCCCCGGTAACGACGCAGGTATGGGCAAGATCCAGATCACCTTGCAGTCGCGCACCGCCGAATATCTGGCAATGACGGCCGGCGAGACGTTGCCCACGGGGAGCAAAATTGTCGTCGTCGACATTCTTACACCGACAACTGTTCGAGTGGAACCGATTCTCGAACCGGAAAGGACCAACCATGTCTAACTTCATGCTTCTCGCGGCTGCGAACGAAACACTCATGACCGTACTGATTGTCTCGGCGGCTCTTGTGGTCGGCTTACTGACCATGGTGGTGGTGCTGGCCAATAAGTTCTACAAACGTTGCCGGAGCAACCAGGTACTGGTCATCTACGGGAAGGCGGGGGCGGGCAAGTCGTCCTTGTGCATCCACGGCGGCGCGAAGTTCGTCATTCCGCTGGTGCAAGATTATCGCTGGCTCAGCCTGGAGCCCATGCAAATCGAAATTCCGCTGCGTGGCGCCTTGTCCATGGAGAACATTCGCGTCAACGTGCCCAGTGTGTTTACCGTGGCCATCGGCACGACGCCCGAACTGATGAACAACGCGGCCATCCGCCTGCTCGGCCTGACCACGTCCGAGATCAAGAAGCAGGCCGAGGACATCATTTTTGGTCAGTTGCGGCAGGTGATTGCCTCAATGGCCATTGAAGACATCAACCGCGACCGCGACAAGTTCCTCAGCAGCATCCAGGAATCGTTGGAGCCGGAGCTTCTGAAGATTGGCCTCGTGCTGATCAATGTGAATATTACGGACATTACGGACGAGTCGGGTTACATCGAGGCGATTGGGCAGAAGGCGGCGTCGCTGGCCATTCAGAAGGCCCGCGGCGACGTGGCCGACAACGAGAAGATGGGCGAAATTCGCGTGGCCGATGCCGAACGTGAGAAGGCCGTCAAGGTGGCCGACGCCACGAAGATTCGCCAAATCGGCACGCGCGAGGCGCAGCGCGACCAGGCGATGAGCATTGCCGACATGGAACGCGAGCAGACGGTTCGAGAGGAAGCAGCCAAGTTCGAACGCGAGGCCCAGGTCAAAAACGCCCAACGCGACATGCGCGTGCGAATGGCCGATGCCGAGGCCCAGGCCATTGAAGGCGAAAACGAAGCCCGCGCCGTCATCGCCGCATCGCAGGCGGCATTGCAAGTGAAGAAGGCCGAGGCGTATCAGCTTGGCGAGTCAAAGAAACGAACGGTCGAGGCGGCCGTGCTCGAAATCGAACACCGCGCGCTGGCCAAGGCCGCGTTGGCCGAAGCCGAGGAAATCGAGGCGAAACGTCGCGCCGAGGTCGAAGCGCCGGCCAAGGCCGAAAAGGCCCGTATCCAGGTCGATGCCGAGGCCGAAGCCGCCAAGCGACGCATCGAGGCGGAAGGCGAAGCCGCGGCCATCTTCGTCAAGCTCGAAGCCGAAGCCCGCGGCCAGTACGAAATCCTCAAAAAGAAGGGCGATGGCTTGCGCGAAATCGTCGACGCTTGCGGCGGCGCCCAGCAAGCGTTCCAAATGATGATGCTCGAACACTTCGACAATCTGGTCGAGGCCTCGGCCCAGGCCATCTCGAACATCAAGTTCGACAAGATCGTCGTGTGGGAAGGCGGCGGCCAGAGCGGAACCAGCTCGACGGCCAACTGGCTGCACAACATGGCTCACACCCTGCCGCCCATGATGCAAGTGATGAAGGACATCGGCGGGATCGAAATCCCGGAAACGCTGTCGGAATTGATCGGCGCCGGCAAGCCGGGGCGAGAGACTAAGCCGACATCGGCCAACTCGCCGCAAGACGAGGAATCGCAAGAAGGAGTTGACCCCCTAGTTCCCCGACCCCCTAGTTCCCCTTAGTTCCACGGAGAAGGAAAACACGGCCGAAACGACTGTGCCACCGAGCGGGACACTCGTCTCGCCATCGTATCTCGTGTAGAATCTACCGTGATGATCGACGCATCCCATCCGCCACGTAAGGTTCTTCAGGTCAAGCACACGCTGGTCGGTCCGCTGGAGCCGAGGACCCGGACGGTCCAGGCGCGGCGGCCGGTCGACTATCCGCACGTACCCAAGGCCCATCTGGACGTGGCCCAGTGCCTATCGAACCCGGCGCTCATGGGCCCGCCGCTGTGCGATGAGCTGATCGCCCTGGTGCAACACGTGTTCACCGAGGAGGAGGCTGACGTCGTTCGCCACCTGCGAACTCTGCGAGGTAAGACGGCTGGACAAGTTGCCCGGGCCGCCGGACGCCCGCTCGACGAGGTGCAGCCGATTCTCGATGGGCTTTCCGAGAAGAAGCGGGCGATTGTCGGCAGCGGGCCGGACGATCGGTGTCTATACCGCATGGCGCCGCTGGTGCCCGGCATGTTCGAGATGATCCTCATCGGCGAGAATATCGAGAACCTGTCGCCGTGGCACCGACGGTTCGCCGAGCTATTTCAGGCCCTGTACGAGACGGGCTACCTGGCCGACTACCGGAGTTCGGCCCCAATGGTCCGCGTTCTGCCCGTGCATCAGGCGGCCAACCTTCAACCGGCGGCCATCCCAACCGGCCAGCTTGAAGCCATTCTGGACCGATTCGACACGTTCGGCATTGGGCAATGTCAGTGCCGAACAGCCATGCTGGCGGTTGGCAAGGGCTGCGATGCTCCGCGCGGCAACTGCGTTGCCATGGGTCAGTGGGCTGAGAAGGGTGTTAGCGCCGGCTGGCTCCGCCCGGCATCGCGTGCCGAAGTGCTCGACGTGAAGCTCGAGGCCGAGGCCGCCGGGCTGGTCAATTGGATGATGAACGTCGAGTCGACGCGCGGGCAGGTGTCGTGCTCCTGCTGCCGCTGCTGCTGCTACGCGCTGCGGACGGTGAGCCAGTTCAATGTTCCGGGCCTGTTCGCGCCGCCACACTTCATGCCCCGGTTCGACTACGCAAAATGTACCTATTGCGGCCGTTGCGCCAAGCAATGCCCGACTGCCGCCATCGTGGTGGACCGCCAAGCGAAGACGCACGAACTGATCGCGGAGCGGTGCATCGGCTGCGGCCTGTGTGCGGCTACGTGCGGCGTGCCGGGCGCCGTTTCCATGACGCCGGTCTCTCAACCGCGCGGCCCCTATCGAAACTGGCTCTCCTTCGCCGCCGGCACCGCCCCCGGCATCGCGCGTAACGTGTGGAACGCCTGGCGAATACGATAGCGTTCGGAACAACGCGCCTTTGGAGTGCGGCAACTTGTTTCAGGGTTGAATACGTGTAACCACGCGTGCCATTCACTTGACGACTTGCCCAATGGTCAGCTTGCCGCTGGAAGCGGCGATTCGGCCGTCGGGCTCGACCAGCGCGGCGGCGAAGGCGCGCGAGGCGAAGGCG
>CAZASB010000408.1:0-3980 GCA_964487655.1 uncultured Planctomycetaceae bacterium | reverse complement strand
AAGAACGCCCTTTGTGCCGCGAAAATTGGGACAGTCCCCCTGTGAACGGTTACGGAAAACTAGAACACGCCGCCGCTTGGTTGGGCGGCGGCGTGCTTCCAGTATATTGTACGGGCTCTCGCGCGAGCGCGAGGAATCCTGACGCTATCGCCTGGGCCGTCGCTCGCGTCGACCGCCATCGCCACGGCCACCACTGTTGCCGCTTCCACCGCTGTCGGCGGATTGGCCTTCGGGGGAGCCGCCGACAGCGTCGGCCTCGCCGCTCGTTTGGCCAAGCTCTTGCATGGCCATGCGGCGGCTGAGCTTTACGCGGTCCTGGTCGTCGATGGCGATGACCTTCACGTCGAGTTCATCACCGACCTTACACACGTCGGCCACGGCCGACACGTAACCGTCGGACAGTTCGCTGATGTGGCACAGGCCGTCCTTGCCTGGCAGTATCTCGACGAAACAGCCGAAGTCCTTCACGCTCATCACGCGGCCGTGATAAATTCGGCCGATTTCGACCGACGCGGTCATCGCCTCGATCCGATCGAGTGCGGCCTTGGCGCCTTCGGCGTTGTTGCTCGCCACGGTGACGGTGCCGTCGTCGTCGACGTCGATCTGAGCGCCGGTCGATTCTTGGATGGCACGGATCGTCTTGCCACCCGGGCCGATCAGCAAGCCGATCTTCTCGGGATCGATATGGGTGCGAAGCAGCCTGGGCGCCCAGGCGGAGATGTCGGCCCGGGGCCGGGCGATAGTCGAGAGCATCTTGCGGAGAATTTCGATTCGGGCCTCGCGCGATTGCTCGAGCGTTGCCCGCAAAATCGCTTCGTCAATACCGGCGATTTTCAGGTCCAATTGGATGCCGGTAATGCCGTTTTGCGTACCGGAGATCTTGAAGTCCATGTCGCCATGGTGGTCTTCGGTACCCAGAATATCGGTCAGCAGAACCCAGCGTTCACCTTCCTTCACCAGCCCGACCGAGATGCCGGCCACCGGGTTGCTGATGGGTACGCCAGCGGCCATCAGGCCCAGCGTGGCGCCGCACACGCTGGCCATCGAGCTGGAGCCGTTGCTCTCGAGGATATCGGAGATGATACGGATGGTGTAGGGGAAATCGTCGGGGGCGGGGAGCACCGGCTTGACGCTCCGTTCGGCCAGCGCTCCATGGCCCATCTCGCGACGGCCGGGGCCGCGGATCGGTCGGACCTCGCCCACCGAAAACGACGGAAAGTAATAATGCAGCATGAACTTCTCGGAGTACTCCTCGACGAGTCCATCCACTCGCTGCTCGTCGCGGCCGGTTCCCAGGGTGACGGTCACCAGCGCCTGAGTCTCGCCGCGTTGGAATAGGGCAGAGCCGTGAACTCGCGGCAGTACGTCGACCTTGCATTCGATCGGGCGCAGCGTCTTGTTATCGCGTCCGTCGAGGCGCTTGCCGGCCAGGATCATGTCGCGAATGACTCGCTGCTCCAGGTCGTGCCAGACCGTGCGGAACCGTTCCGGCGCGATGGCGTCGGCCGCGGCGGGGTCGGGAATCAATTCTGTCTGGACGCGGTCCTTCAGCGCGGAACATGCTTCGGCGCGAGCTTGCTTGCCCTCGGCCTGGCAGGCTTCCAGCATCGCGTCGTAGTAGCCTGCCCGGACGCGGTCGAACAGGCCGTCGTCTTCGGGCGGGGTGAACTGCATCTTTACCACGCCGACTTTTTCGACCAACTCTTCCTGCATCTCGCAAAGCGTGGCCACGTACTCCTGGGCCTTCATCACGGCCTCGGCCATCAGATCCTCGGGCATTTCACGGGCGAATCCCTCGATCATGAGGATCGATTCGCGGCTACCGGAGACGATCAGGTCGAGTTCGCTCTGTTCAAGCTGCTCGTGGGTGGGGAAGGGGACGACTTCTCCGTCGATATAGCCCACTCGCACCGAACCAAGCGGTCCTTGGAACGGAATGGTCGAAAGGCACAAGGCGGCCGAGGCGGCCGTCATGGCCAGTACGTCGGGGTCGTGCTGTCGGTCGAAGGCCAGCACGAACGCCTGGACTTGGACCTCATCGCGGAACCACCCGGGAAACATGGGGCGAATGGGCCGATCCATCAGTCGGGCCGTGAGCGTTTCCTTCAACGTGGGACGCCCCTCGCGTTTGAGGAACCCGCCCGGAAACTTTCCGGCCGCCGCAACCCGCTCACGGTAATCACACGTAAGTGGGAAGAAGTCGATCCCGGGCCGACCTGGGCCGGTGGCCGACGCCGCCAGGACCACGGTCTCTCCGTACTGAATAAGACAACTACCGGCCGCCTGCTTGGCCAACTCACCCGTTTCCATGGAGAGGGTGTGTGCTCCGATCTTTCGTTCGACTCGGACTTTCAATGCTTTCTCCCAACCTTGCTTGCGAGGTGGTGGAATTCGAGAGTGGCGACTAAGAATGGACGACTCCCCATGTCCCGAACCAGACCGCAAGGCAGCACAGAACACAGCGTCCTGCCTGACCGGATGCGACTGCCCGGGATACACGAAGTATGGGAACCGACTACGAGGGCGAAACCGTCCGCGGTTACTTGCGGATGCCCAGTCGCCGAAGGATGTCGAGATATCGTTGCGGATCAACCCGCTTCAGATAGTCCAACAAACGTCGCCGCCGACTGACCAGCATCAGCAGACCGCGCCGGCAAGCAAAATCCTTCTTGTGCGCGCGAAGATGCTCCGTCAGCCCGCTGATGCGCGATGTAAGAATCGCGACTTGGACTTCGGGCGAACCGGTATCGGCATCCGCGCGCCGATACTCTCCAATCAACTCTTGCTTCCGCTCTTTGGTAATGGTCATCTGCTACTGCGTCTGCTTGACCTCGAGGACCGGCGGCTTCCCACGAAGCACGAACCTCCTGGTAATCCTACTCGAACTCCACCTACCCAAAACTTGTTACACGTTTACTTCAATACGCTAAGCCCAGTAGTCTAGCAGTTACAACGACCCTTGGGAAGCCGTACCCCAGACAAAAACCAAAAAATAGCGCCGAGGGCGGTTATTAGGCATTTGAGTGGCGACGACTTAGCTAAAGTAGTGGTAATACGGGCGTTTTAGTGCATTGGGGATTCTGTCGGGTGGTTACGTATCTACCGCAGAGGGGCCAATTTAGCCAGCAGGTCGCCAATTTTCGCTTGAGTGTGACCGCCGCGCCGGCAAGCATCGAGCGGCGAGAAATGGGATTCGGGGTGCTCATGGTTGAGTAGACGCCTTAGTGGAAGGGTTCTTCCCGATTGGCAAAAGGCGTTCGCCGCGCGCGATGGCCGCGCTCATCGCGGCACGTGCCGCGATGAGCGATTCGTATTTCTCTTGCTGCGCAATCTCAGTGGGGCACGTCAACTGGAAACCCGGCATGTCGGCCCGCGGGCGTTGGGCAAGCCGCGCCTGTCCCGTCCGCAAGATGGCCAGGGCCTCCTTGCGCCGCGGGTCGTCCGGCGGAAGCGATGCCAGGCATGGGCTCAGTTCGGGCCGGCCGAAGTTGACCAAGCCGTGCCCCCAGCGGTCCTTGACCTTCGCGTCGGTCAGCTCGGCCAGTCGGTGCAATTCGTCCTGCGTGATGGGCGAGCGGCCATAGGGATTCTCACTGTAGGCGCTGGCGTAATCGGGATAGTACGGCGCGTTGATGTCGATCCAGGTTACGATCCGGTCGAACGATTCGGGGTCGAGCGATACTTGCCGGTCGATCTCCGGGTTGCCATGTCCTTCGAGCAATACTTTCGCGAGCCGACTGGCGTGCGAGCCCCACGACATTGGCATTTGTACCGGGTGGGGGCCCGCGCCGACCACCTGCACGAACTTCTTGCCTCGCAGTTCGCTGTACGACGTGTTGAACACAAGGTTCCGGTCGCCGGCCAGGTTCAGTATTTGGCCGGCGTCCTTGCCGTAGTCGTGGCAGGTGACACAGTGCTTGTCGAGCACGGGTTGGACTTCGGCCGTGTAGCTGAACAACCGCGCCGGGCCGTACCAGGGC